>CAYFSQ010000040.1:0-17145 GCA_964345895.1 uncultured Oscillospiraceae bacterium | reverse complement strand
TGCAAGAAAGCTGGCTGTTTACCGGCACGGTGCGGGACAACATTGCCTTTGGAAAACCGGGGGCAACGGAGGAAGAAATCATCGATGCTGCCCGGCGCGCCCACGCCGATGGGTTTATTTCCCGCTTGCCTGAGGGGTACGATACCTTCATCAGTGAGCACAGCGCATTAAGCGAGGGACAGACGCAGCTGCTGTGCATTGCCAGGGTGCTGCTCAGCCATCCGCCGCTATTAATCTTGGACGAAGCTACCAGCTCGGTGGATACCCGTACTGAAATGCTGGTGACCAGAGCCTTTGACCGGATGATGCAAAACCGCACCTCCTTTGTCATTGCTCACCGCTTAAGCACCATACGCTCTGCCGATGTCATTCTGGTGATGCGGGATGGCCAAATCGTTGAAAAAGGTACCCACAAAGCCCTGCTTGACAAACAGGGATTCTACTATACGATGTACATGAGCCAGTTTGAACAAATCAACAATGATTGAAGGGAGGGCGCGGCCCCTGGCTGCTACCCCATATGCACGAAAAAAACGAACCGGTTGAAACCTTATTATCCCTTTTAGAGAGGCGTTGCCCTGCTGAACTGCCCATGCACATGCCGGGGCATAAGCGCAATGCGCAGATGGCGCCCTATTTAAAGCGCCTGAATGCCGACATTGATATCACCGAAATCAATGGCTTTGATAACCTGCCCAGGGCGACGGGCATGCTGCGGGATTCCATGCGCATGGCGGCAAATCTATACGGTGCCCATCGCACCTTCTACATGGTGAATGGGTCCACCGGCGGCATCCTGTCCGCCGTCCACGCCCTGACCATGCCGGGGGACACGGCCATCGTGGCGCGTAACTGTCATATGTCGGTGTTCCATGCCCTTGGGCTCAGGCGTCTGACCGCCCACTATATCGACCCGGAGTATGACCACTCCTTCGAGGTGGTGGCCTCCATGTCACCGCTGACGGTGGAAAAAGCCCTGCGGGAACACCCTGAAACCCGCCTGGTGGTAATCACCAGCCCCACCTATGAAGGGGTGATCAGCGATATTGGCCAGATTGCCAAAGTGGTACACGAGCATGAGGCCGTGCTGCTGGTAGACGAAGCCCATGGCTCTCACCTTGACAGGAGCCCTTTCTTCACCGGCAGCGCTGTAGCGGCTGGGGCAGACATTGTCATCCACAGCTTGCATAAAACACTGCCCTCTTTAACCCAGACAGCCTTGGCCCATGTGGCCACAGACCGTAAAGCCCAGCGCTTTATAGAGGCGATGGAAACCTACCAATCCACCAGCCCCAGCTACCTTTTGCTATCTTCCATCGATGCCTGCGTCCACTGGCTGAAAGAGGAGGGGACCAAGCCCTTTGAGCAATGGAACGACGCGCTGGAATATTTTGACGCCCACATCTTGCCGCTGAAGCATTTAAACGTGCTGTGTCATGGCAATGACTGGTTGGACAGACACCCGGATTTTTACCGCTTTGACGGCGGCAAGCTGCTGATATCCACTTTGGATACCGGCATGACGGGCCCAGAGCTGATGGATGTGCTGCGCCATACCTACATGATCGAGGCAGAAATGGCCACTTCCCGCGCCGTCTTGTGCATGACAGGCCCCGGAGACACCCGGGAAACCCTGGGGCGCCTGGGGGATGCGCTGCTGACCATCGACAAGGGCTTATCCCAGGCCCAGCGCCGGGACAGCGCCATCAACATCCCCACCCTGTATCCGGATATGACCATCGCCCAGGCCGAGTCCCGGCCCTGGCGCGAAGTACCCCTGGAAGAAGCAGAAGATTTAATCTGTGCCGAGTACATCATGGCCTACCCGCCGGGGGTGCCTCTGGCCATCCCTGGGTGCCGCATTACGGCGGATACCCTCTCCTGCCTGCACCTGAGGAGTGACAACGGGGTGAAGCTGAAGTTCTCCCGCTCCCGCACGCCGGGCACCGTTACCGTGCTATAATGTGGACAAAGTGAAAACAATGCCGCCCTCCCTTGCGCGCCTTGATTTCGCTGTTTATAATACACTTGATACAAGCAAAGAAAGGACCAATTGACATGATAAAGAAAATAACGGCGCTGCTGTTGGTTGCGATGCTGCTGGTGCCCGTCGCCCTGGCAGAAACAGCCCCCACCCAGATTCCAGCTGCCACCCAAATCCCCGCTGCAACCCAGATTCCCGCCGCCACAGAGGAACAGGTGGTCGTTGCAGAAACGGGGGACCGGGTGCTGGCTACCGTGGAAGAAACCCAGATTTTGCAAAGCCAGGCCGATGCCCTGATGCCCACCTTCGTCAGCTATCAGTACGTTTCCAGCGAAACGGACTATCAGACGGTGGTGAACTACCTGGTGCAGCAGGAAGTGCTGCGCCGCAAGATAGCCGACATGAAGCTGGACCAGTTCACCGCTGAAGAAGAAACTGCCCTGCGCAATGAAGCGGATACCGAGATGAACGGCTATCTGGACCAGTATGTGCA
Organism: uncultured Oscillospiraceae bacterium; assembly: GCA_964345895.1. GTDB lineage: Bacteria > Bacillota > Clostridia > Christensenellales > Aristaeellaceae > DTU024. The sequence goes on along the minus strand of CAYFSQ010000040.1, from coordinate 14,668 downwards.
GTACTACCTGGCAGAGGATACTGAGGAAGCCAGAGCCCTGACCCGCAAACAGGCAGAGGAGTTCTATGCGACCCGTGGCGTTACTGCCGAGGAAGTGTATCAAAACAACAAGTATTCCGCTTCCGTAGACCGCATGCGGGAATACCTGATGGGGGGCTACGAACCCACCGATGCCGAAATTCAGGACGTGTTCAACACCGTAGGCCAGCAGTATGTGCAGCAGTATGAAGGCAATGTGTCCCTCTACGAAGGCATGACCCAGTACTATGGCCAAACCAGCTGGTACACCCCCGAAGGGTACCGGGGCATCATCCACATCCTTTTAAGCGTGGAACCTGAGGTGCTCGAGCAGTACACCGCCATGCAGGCCGCCTATGAAGAGCAGGAGCAGCCCAAGCAGGAAGGGGAAACCCAGGAAACTGCCGGCGAAACTACCGAAGAAACCGTCGTAACCGAGCCCGTTACCAAAGAACAGGTAGAGGAAGCCAAGCAAGCGGTGCTGGCCTCCAAAAAGGCTGCGATTGACGATATCTACGACCGCCTGGCCAACGGCGAAACCTTTGAAGCCCTCATCGAAGAATTTGGCGAAGACCCCGGCATGCAGGACGAAACCAACCTGAAGGAAGGTTACAAGGTGAACAAGGAATCCATCGTCTGGGATCCTGCTTTCACCCAGGGCGCCTTCTCCGACAAGATGCAAAAGGTGGGGGATGTCAGCGACCCGGTGGTGGGCTCCCACGGCATCCATATCCTCAAGTACCTGCGGGATGTGCCCTCCGGCCTGTTTATGACCGATGCCATCCATGATGAAATTGCCCAGTACCTGAGCAGAAACAAGGAGAACGAGGTGTTCGACCAGGCCTACAAGTCCTGGGAGGAAACCATCGCCATCACCTACGATACGGCCAATATGGAGCTGGCCAGCAAGGAAGCTGCCGACCGCCTGGCCCTGCAGGAAGCAGCAGAAAGTTCGACAGAAGTGCCCACCCTGGAAGCTGTCCCCGGACAGGAGGAAGTGAAGGAGACGGAAGTTCCCGCAACCCCTTGACAGGCCACCCCATTCTCTGGTACAATATACAAGCGTTAAGCAGAAGCTGCCCGCTTCTCACCCTGTGAATGTCGTTTTACCGGGTTGCAGGCAATAGTGATTATTGTTGGCGGGTAGTAATGCCCGCCAATTTTTATGCTTCGGAGGTGCATCGGCTATCAGCAACGAAATGATGATCAATGAGGAAATACGTGACCGGGAAGTCCGCGTTATCGGCAGCAAGGGAGAACAGCTGGGTATCATGCCCATCGCCAAGGCTCTGCAGGCTGCGGAGGATGCAAGGCTCGACCTTGTCAAAATCGTCCCCAAGGCGCAGCCCCCTGTCTGCAAACTGATGGATTACGACAAACATCGCTTTGAACAGGCCAAGCGCGAAAAGGAAATGCGCAAGAATCAGCGCGTAATCTCGGTGAAGGAAGTACAGCTGTCCGCCACCATTGAAGAGAACGACGTGCTGGTGAAGGCAAAGCGGGCCATTAAATTCCTTCAGGATGGGGACAAGGTCAAGGTAACCATTCGCTTCCGAGGCCGCCAGATTACCCATCCGGAAATCGGCTTGCAGGTCATGAACGACTTCGTTGAACGTACCAAGGATGTATCCGTTGTTGAACGCAGGCCCAGCACCGAGGGCCGCCACATGATTATGGTGTTGGCACCCAAGGTGGAAAAGCCCACCAAGGCTGAGCGCACCGCTCAGAAAGCGGAGAAAACCGCGCAAGAACCTGCCCAGCAGGAATCTGGAAGGAGGGAGTAACCCCATGCCCAAGATGAAATCCAACCGAGGTGCCGTCAAGCGCTTCAAGGTAACCAAAAGCGGCCTTGTCAAGCACCGGCAGATGAACAGGAACCATATCCTCACCAAGAAAAACACCAAGCGTCAGCGCCATCTTCGTGCCTCCGGCATCCTGGCTAACAATGCCGAGACCCGCACAATTCGTACGCTGATCCAAAAATAATCTGCCGAAAGCTTCAAGGAGGTTTTTACCATGGCTCGTATCAAAAGGGCTGTCAATGCCCATAAAAAGCGCCGCAAGATGCTTAAGCTTGCAAAGGGGTACTTTGGCTCCAAGTCGAAACAGTACCGTACCGCCAGCGAACAGGTTCGCCGCTCCCTCCGTTATGCCTATATTGGCCGCAAGCTGCGCAAGCGCGACTTCCGCCGCCTGTGGATTACCCGCATCAACGCCGCTGCCCGCCTCAATGGCCTGAGCTATTCCCGCTTAATCAGCGGCCTGAAGAAGCAGGGGATCGAGGTCAATCGCAAGATGCTCGCCGACATGGCTGTCAACGACGCCGCCGCATTCACCAAGCTTGCGGACATGGCCAAACAATAAGTATTCAAGCACAAGCCCGGTACGGCGGATGCCATGCCGGGCTTGCGCCATGCTATACTGAAATCAATCGTAAACGCTTCGACAGCCCGGCCTTTTGGGTCTCCGCTTTGTCTCCTTCACTCAGTGTAGGCGCTGCTACGCATCGTTCTTTCGGCTTTGCGGAGCCGACAAAAATTCGCTGTCTATCTATGCGTTTTCTCTTTTGTTCGGTATGAGGTTTTACCTGTTTATCACATGAAGCTGATCTTTGCGTGGTATGCTATGCGATGCGTTGAAGCAACGCGAAGATTGGAGGAAGAATGCACCTAAAGTTTGAAGACGTAAAGAAAAACGAAGAAATCAGAACCTATATCCGCAAAGCGGACGAGTCGCTGATTGCCCTGGGCTATACGGAGCACAGCTTTGCCCACGTAACCCGCACGGCGGAGGTAGCTGCCTGGATTTTAAGGCAGACAGGCCACTCTGAGCAGGATGCTGAGCTGGCAGCCATTGCCGGGTTTTTGCACGATATCGGCAATGTGGTTAATCGTGAAGGCCACGAGCAGTCGGGTGCCATCATGGTTTTCACGCTGCTGAACAAAATGGGCGCCGATGCCGAGGATATCGGCACCATTATTTCCGCCATTGGCAACCACGACGAGGGCACCGCCTTTCCCGTCAACGATGTGGCGGCGGCGCTGATTCTGGCGGATAAAACCGATGTGCGCTATACCCGGGTGCGCAATAAGGACAGCATCTCCTTTGATATCCACGACCGGGTGAACTACGCAGTTAAAAAGTCGGAAGTGACCATCAACCAGGAGCAGAAGGAGATTGTCCTGCACCTGACGGTGGACAAGGACGTAAGCTCCATTTCCGACTATTTCGAGATTTTTCTGGGCCGCATGCTGCTGTGCCGCCGGGCGGCGGAACGCCTGGGCATGACCTTCGGCCTGAATATCAATGGCCTGAGCATGATGTAAATGCGGATAGGCCCATCCCTAGTACCCCACCAACGAAAAGAGGTTAACCATTGACTGAAGTAAACAACTTTGCCAACTTAGAAGTATCCGATGATGTGCTCAAAGCCCTCAAGGATATGGGCATTTCTACCCCCACCACTGTCCAGCAGGAAACCATCCCGCTGATGATGAACGGGCAGGACATCATTGCCATTGCCCCCACCGGCACGGGCAAAACCATCGCCTTTGGCATCCCCATGCTGGAGTACATCAGCCTGGATAACGGCCGCGTCCAGGAGGTGGTGCTGGCCCCCACCCGGGAACTGGCCATGCAGATTCATCAGGAATTGGTGGATTTAAGCAAGTACATCCCCAAGGTGCGCATTGCCCTGCTTTACGGCGGACAGCCCCTGTCCCGGCAGATTAACCGCCTGAAGGCCAAGCCCCAGATTGTGGTGGCCACCCCGGGCCGCTTGCTGGATATGATGAACAGAGGCCACCTGCGGCTTGATTTTGTGCATACCATGGTCATCGACGAGGCAGACGAAATGCTGAAGATGGGCTTTGTGAAGGATGTAACCCGCATTCTGGACGCCACCCCGAGGGATCGGCAGATTGTTATGTACTCTGCCACCACCAACCAGGATGTCATGACCATCTCCTGGAAATACCAGCACGACCCTGCCGAGGTCATCGTAGAAGCCGTCAAGGAAGACAGGCCCCAGATTCATCAGTATACATTCTTAACCACCCGGGACAAGAAGATGGAGCATCTGCTCTACCTGCTGGATGCAGACGAGTACAAGCGGGTGATGATCTTTGCCAACACCAAGTTCATGGCGCAAAAGCTTTGCAGCATGCTGCAAAAAAAGGGCTATGGGGCAGAGGCGCTCCACGGCGATGTGCGCCAGTCCCAGCGTACCATCATTATGAACAACTATAAAAAGGGCAAGTTCCCCATATTGGTCTGCACCGACGTGGCAGCCCGGGGCATTGACGTGTACGATGTGGACGCCGTTATCAACTACGACCTGCCCAACGAGAACGAGTACTACCTGCACCGCATCGGCCGCACGGGCCGCGCCAAGCGCATGGGCACCTCTTTCACCATGATGACATTCCAGGAAAGTGTCCGGATGGATGAGATTGTCAAGTACATGGATACCAAACCGGAGGAGCTGCACTTTGACCACCAGGGCATCCTGCGGCAATCTGACGATAGCCCCTTCTTTGAGAACGTATAACCAAGGGCTATTATCCACACGAAAAACGGCAGGCTGTACGCCTGCCGAACATGTTTTTGGGCTCTCTTTATTGCACGCTGCTGGCAAATGCGCTGATAAAGTCTGCGCAGTTGTAGGTGCCGCAGGCAATCAGATCGTTGTCCCTGACGGTCATCTGCAGCACGATGTGGTTGTCATACTGTATCAAGAGCGCTTGCTGCCCGGATCTGGCAGAGCTGCCCTTGTAGATGGCGGTATTTTTCAGCAGCCCCATCAGCATGTCCACCGTCTGGGGGTCGGTTACCGTGCCCACGCCGGACAATTGAAGGGCCACCACCTTGCCCTTGCCCAGGGTGCTGGCCAGGTTCTCGCTGCCAATCAGGCCGCTTCCGCTGAAGGATACCCGCTGGAATACCCGCAAATTGCCGTCCACCATGGCGGCAACGGCGGCATTGTCCATGCCCCTGACGGAATACACCTCTGTGCCCTGGGCCACAATGTTGCTGACCACCGTGCTGGAGGCATTCTCCAGCGCCGGTTCGGCGGTAAACACTGCCACGCTGCCCAGAGAACTGCCCAGCATGTCGGCGTCGATGGCGGTGGGGTTGGTAAGCAGCCGGTAGTAGCGGCCATCCGCCGCCACCATGGGGAAGTTGGCACCGCTGCCCGCAGCCCACAAACCCAGGTATCCCGGTGCGCTGCTGCCCGCTTTGAGGGTAATGCTGCCCCGGGGGACAGCCAAAGCGCTGACGGATATATTGTCCGGCAATTGACCGGCTGCCATGGTTTCGATGCCATTGGTTTTCGCCTTTCGCGGCAGTGTCATGGAATACCCCACGCCCGCCACCAGCAAAAGCGCCAGGGAGGCAGAGGCCAGGCGTTTAAAACGAAATTGTTGATAGGGCCGGCGGACTTTTTCCGGATGCAAAATATGTTGCAGGGTCTGTCTTGGTGCAGTTAATCCCCCCAACATTTCATCGGCTGCCTGCCGCAGATCCTCAGGCTTTCTCACCGCCCATCGCTCCTTTCAAGCAAATTCTTCAGCTTCAGCCGTCCTCGGGACAGGCGGCTGGAAATGGTCCCCGCGGGGATGTTCAGCATGGCGGATATCTCCTCAATGCCATACCCCTGGTAATAGAATAAAATGAACACTTCACGGTCCTGGGCTGGCAGGGAGTGGACTGCTTGCAGCAGGGCTTCCTTTTCCAGACGGCCCTCGATGGGGTCCAAATCGTCGGGAATCATGTCCAGCACCTTGCTGCCCAGCACAACACGCTTGACCCACCCCGTGCGCCAGATGTCGCGGCAAAGGTTCAGCGCGACCTTTAACAGCCAGGCTTTTTCCTTGCCTTCTTCCAGGGCAGGCTGTTTTGTGTACAGCCGCAGGAAGACTTCCTGCATCACGTCCTCTGCTTTTTGCCTGTCGCCCAGATAAAAGTAGCTGACCCTGAGTACATCGTTTGCGTACTGCTCGTACAGGCGCGTCGTGAGGGCTGCATAATCCTGCCCGCCGACCCTCTCATCCATTTAACGCTTCAGCCTTTCGTTTTCATGCAGGGGGTTTGCTTTTTTTGCATCGGTTTTTTGCTGGAAGTGCTGCAAATCCACCACTGCCCGCACATGGGTGCCATCTCCAATGATGCCGCTCTCATCTTCGGCCATCACAGAAAAGGTAATGGTGCGCCCATCGACGGATACCTCGGTTACTTCGCTTGTGGCAAATACCTTCATCTCCAGGGGTGTGGCGGCGGTGTGGGCAATGTGCAGGCTGATGCCCACGCTGGTTTTGCCTTCCGGCAGATAGGGTTTTAGGCTCTCGCTGGCGGCTTTTTCCATCAGCGCAGCCATCATCGGGGTGGCAAACACATCAGCCTCCCCGCTGCCTACCCTGGAAGCCAACAGGTTTTCTGAAACAACTGTATCAGCGCGGCCCTGAAGCCCTTTTATCATCATGGTATCACCTCCTGTGTCTTCAACAGTATACCGTATTCCCGCTTGGGGATGCAAGGCGGGCGAAAACCGTACCGCATGGCAGAATATTTCCAGCCCAGGGCGGTTTCTATTCAGAAATAAGAATAAATATGGTATACTAACAGCGCATCTGTAAAATTCAATCGCAAGGAGGAAACACGCATATGCAATACACCAAAGAAGTGGAAGAAATGACGCGCGTGAAGCAGGGCTGCAACCATGGCCCGGCGCCCATCCCTCAGGAAGGTAAGTGGGTGCAGTCCCGCGAAGTCAAGGATATTGCGGGCATGACCCATGGTGTGGGCTGGTGTGCCCCCCAGCAGGGCGCCTGCAAGCTAACCCTGAACATCAAGGGCGGCATCATCGAGGAAGCCCTGGTGGAAACCATTGGCTGCTCGGGTATGACCCATTCCGCCGCCATGGCTGCGGAAATTCTGCCTGGCAAGACGGTGCTGGAAGCGCTGAACACAGACCTTGTGTGCGACGCCATCAACACCGCCATGCGTGAACTTTTTCTGCAGATTTCCTACGGCCGCTCCCAGAGCGCTTTTTCTGAAGGCGGCCTGCTGATTGGCGCAGGGCTGGAGGATCTGGGCAAGGGCTTGCGCAGCCAGATCGGCACCATGTACGGCACCATTTCCAAGGGCCCCCGGTACCTGGAGATGGCCGAAGGCTATGTGATGAAATTAGCCCTGGACGAGAATGACGAAATCTGCGGCTACCAGTTCTGCCACATGGGCAAGATGATGGAAGCCATCAAGAAGGGCGTCGACCCCAAGGAAGCGTACGAAAAGAACGTGGGTACCTATGGCCGTTTTGACAATGCCGCCAAGTACATCGACCCACGCCATCAATAAGGAGGGAGCACAGCATGCCATATTTTGAAGGATACGAGCGCAGAATCGCGCAAATCGAAAAAGTTTTAGCGGATAACGGCATCGCCTCCCTCGAGGAAGCGCAGAAGTTGCTGCTGGATAAGGGCATCAACGTGGCGGACATCGTACACGGCATACAGCCCATCGCCTTTGAGAACGCCGTGTGGGCGTACACCCTGGGCGCAGCCCTGGCGGTTAAGAAGGGCATTACCAACGCGGCGGAAGCCGCCAAGGTTATCGGCGATGGCCTGCAGGCCTTCTGCATCCCCGGTTCTGTCGCCGACCAGCGCGATGTGGGCCACGGCCACGGTAACCTGGGCGCCATGCTGCTGAACGAGGATACAGACTGCTTCTGCTTCCTCGCCGGGCACGAGTCCTTTGCCGCTGCGGAAGGCGCCATTGGCATTGCCAACACTGCCAACAAGGTGCGCAAGAAGCCCCTGCGGGTTATCTTGAACGGCCTGGGCAAGGATGCCGCCTACATCATCAGCCGCATTAACGGCTTTACCTCGGTGGAAACCCAGTACGACTACTACACAGGGGAGTTGAAAGTCGTCAAGGAAAAGGCCTTCTCCGACGGCGAGCGCGCCAAGGTGCGCTGCTATGGCTGCGACGATGTCAACGAAGGCGTTGCCATCATGCGCCATGAAAAGGTGGACGTGTCCATCACCGGCAACTCCACCAACCCCACCCGCTTCCAGCACCCCGTGGCTGGCACCTACAAAAAGTGGGCCAACGAGAACGGCAAGAAGTACTTCTCCGTCGCCTCCGGCGGCGGCACCGGCCGCACCCTGCATCCGGACAACATGGGCGCTGGCCCTGCCAGCTATGGCATGACCGACACCATGGGCCGCATGCACTCCGACGCACAGTTTGCCGGTTCCTCCTCCGTGCCTGCCCACGTGGAAATGATGGGCCTCATCGGCATGGGCAACAACCCCATGGTCGGTGCCACCGTGGCCGTGGCTGTTGCGATCGAAATGGCCAGCAGATAATGAATTGATAACCCAAAAGTCCCCGCTGCGGCGTTGCCCGGCGGGGATTTTTCTTTGAATTACGTGGTGATGATGTAGTCGGCCTTTTCTTGTATTTGATAGGTCTTCAGGTATTCTTCCTCCCGGGGAATCCACCTGGCTTCAAATTGTTTAAACTTTTCTTCGCCCTCCCGGGCCAGCAGGCGCTGTCTCTGGGTATCCCGATCGGTGGTCATAAAGACCCTCATATCGTACATGTCACGCAGCAGAGGATGCAGGCTGTAGCTGCCCTCAATGATGGTAAGGGGGGCAGGGGTGTAGTGCAAGGTGCGGAAACTTCCGTCCGAGCAATCAAACACATCGTAATGAAAGGCAATGCCTTGCTTTAATGGATGCAGAACCTGGGATAAAAAACGCTCCAGATCCATGTGGCCACCGGGCTGGGCCATGCGCTCCTGGGTGCGCTGATTAAAGGGCAGATAAAAATCATCCATGGATATCAGCGCTGCGTCTTTTAAGTATCGCTCCATAAGCTCCTGTGCAAGGGTGCTTTTGCCGCTGCCGCAGCGGCCATCAATGGCCAGCAGCAGGGGGGAGGTATCACGCAGTTTGCTATCCAGTGCCTTGATGAAGGCGTTTTTGTCAGCGTTCTTCACGGAAATAGTTGATGCCGCAGGCAGCAGGCTGCTGGTTTTCCTTGCGCATGCGCAGGGAGGAAACAACCAGCACAATGCAGGTAACCACAAAGGGCAGCATGGAGAACAGGGCGCCGGGGATATCGATGACATCCTTGGGGATGTACAGGCGCAGCATGCTTAGCGCGCCGAACACCAGGCTGCCCAGCACCGCCTTTAAGGGGCTCCAGGAGGCGAAAATAACCAGCGCCACCGCAATCCACCCCTGGCCGCCGATGATGTTGGGCTGCCAGTTGCCAACGCAGGTAACCAGCGACACATACACGCCGCCAATGCCGCACAGGCCGCCGCCAAAGAGGATATGCAGGTACTTATACCGGTTTACATCCACCCCCATGGCGTCCGCTGCGCCGGGGTTTTCGCCGATGGCGCGCAGGTTAAGGCCCTGACGGGTGCGGTTTAAATACAGGCTCATGGCGATGGCGAAGAAAAGTGCCAGGTAGGTCAGCGGGCTGTGTTCAAACAACAGCTTGCCCACAACGGGCAGGTCGGATAGCGCCCCCATTTTTTGCGGTACCAGGCTGCGCAGCACATGTTCGGGGATGAATACCGTGCCCACAGGCGCAGAGGCCTTGAGGGTTTCCCCGATGAAGTTGGCAATGCCCGTACCAAAGACCGTCAGTGTCAGGCCGGTAACGTTCTGGTTGGCCTTGAGGGTAACGGTCAGCACGGCGTAAATCAGGGCGCCCACCACGCCGGCCAGAAAGGCAAATACGATGGCCAGCAGCGCACTTTCAAAGTAGTGGGCTGCCAGAAAGCCGATGATGGCGCCCATGTACATCATGCCTTCCACGCCCAGGTTCAGGTTGCCGCTTTTTTCTATGATGATTTCGCCCAGGGTGCCGTACAAAAGGGGCACCCCCGCCAGGATGGTGGCATACAGGAAGGCCAGTGTCTGATCAAATGTGGATGACATCAAGCATGCTCCTTTCTGCGGGCCAGCTTATACTGGATAAAGAACTCCGCGCCAAGCACACAAAACAATATAATGCCCTGCAATATCTCTGACATGGAGGCAGGGATGCGAAACTCTGTCTGCATCATGCTGGCGCCCTTGTTCATCACACTAAACAGGAAGGACACCACCAGGATGCCAAAGGGGGACAGGCGTGCCAGCCAGGCTATGGAGACAGCGGTAAAGCCCCGCCCGTTGGCGACGGCATCGGTCAATTGCCGGTCAGGCCCTGCCACCTGCAGCATGCCCACCAGGCCGCATAGCCCAGCGGACAGGAACATGGTACGCAGGATAATCTTGGTTACCGGCATGCCGGCGTAACGCGCCGTGTTGACATTTTCGCCCACCACGGCAATCTCATACCCCTGCTTGGTGTAGCGCAGGTAGATAAACACCAGGATAACCATGACGAACATAACAATCCAGCCAATGTGCACATTGCCCACGCCGGGGAACCAGGCGTCGGGCAAGCGTGCCTGCTTTTCAAAGCGGGGGGTGGCGGCAAAGCCGCCCTCGGGGTTGCGCCAGGGGCCTTCCCGCAGATAGGTGATAAAATGCCAAACGATGTAGTTGAGCATCAAAGTGAAAAGGGTTTCATTGGTGCCAAAGCGGGTTTTAAAGATGGCGGGCAGCAGCCCCCATAAGCCCCCTGCCACGATGGAGGCAATGGCCATCACAGGCAGCAGTACCTCTTTAGGCAGGTAGTTATGGAAGTAAGCAAAATAGCTGGCCGCAATGGCACCGGCACAAATCTGACCCTCGGCACCGATGTTCCAAAAACGCATTTTAAAGGCTAAGGTAACGCCCAGGGTAGCTAAGCACAGGGGAATCATAATCTTGATGGTTTCCTTCTGCATCCCTGCACTGCCCAGGGAACCCTTGAGCATTGCCCAATAAACGCTGAAGGGGTTGTACCCCAGCAGCAGCAGGAACAGTCCGCCCATGGCAATGGCCAGCAAAACAGCCAGCAGGCGGTACACCCATGTTTTTCCTGGGGCCATTTCGCCCCGCTGCACCACATGGAAGCGGGGCAGGGCGAAGGATGGTTTAGACATACTCATCCTCCTTGTCGGTGGTCAGTCCCGTCATTTTCATGCCCAGCAGCGCTTTGGTGGCAAAGCGGCTGTCCACAATGGCGGATACTTCACCCGAGCATAATACCATGATGCGGTCGCACAGGGCCAGCAGCACATCCAGATCTTCGCCGATAAACAGGATGCCGACACCCTTCTTCTTTTGCTCGTTGAGCATATCATAGATGGTCATGCTGGCGCCGATGTCCAGCCCCCGCACGGGGTAGGCGGTAATCAGCACCCGGGGGGAAAGGTTGATTTCCCGCCCCAGCAGCACCTTTTGTACATTGCCGCCAGATAGCTTGCTGACAGGGGTCTTCAGCCCCGGTGTCACAACGCTGAGGCGTTCAACCAAATCCTTTGCTTCTGCCTGGGCGGCCTGTCGCTTTAAAAAGGCACCCTTCTGGTCCCGGTAGGTTTTCAGCATCAGGTTATCGGGGATGTTCATGCTGCCCACCAGGCCCATGCCCAGGCGATCCTCCGGGATAAAGGCCATGGAGATGCCCCGCTTGATGATGTCCCGGGGGGACAGGCCGTCGATGCGCTTGCCATCCATTAAAATGCTGCCCCCGGCGATGGGCTGTAAGCCGGTGATGGCTTCGCACAGTGCCTTCTGCCCAGAACCAGCCACCCCTGCCACACCCAGGATTTCCCCGGCGCGCAAATCAAAGCTGACATTGCGCAGTTCCTTATGCCCGTCAGGGCCATTTACCGTAAGCTGATGCACATCCAGGATGGTGGCACCGGCAATCTGATCCAGTCGGTTAATCTCAAGGTTTACTGCCCGGCCCACCATCATCTCTGTTAACGAGAAGCGATCAGCCTGGGCGGTGTCAACAGTGCCAATGCTTTTACCCCTGTGCAGCACCGCCACCCGGTCGGATATCTCCAGCACCTCGTCCAGCTTGTGGGTGATGATGATGATGGCTTTGCCTTCTGCCTTCATCAGACGCAAAATTTCGAACAATGTACCGATTTCCTGGGGGGTCAGCACGGCGGTGGGTTCGTCCAGGATCAGGATGTCAGCCCCCCGGGTCAACACCTTGATAATTTCCACCGTCTGCTTTTCACTGACGGACATGTTGTACACCTTGTCGTCTAAGTTGATGTGCAGTTTCAGCTTTTTAACCAGCTCATCGGGGGAGAACTTCAGCTCTTTCTTTTTGCGCCCCAGCAGGATGTTCTCCCGGGCGGTGAACAAATCCACCAGCTTAAAATGCTGATGAATCATGCCAATCCCCAGGTTGATGGCATCCTTGGGGGAGTCAATCACCGCCTTTTTGCCATGCAGCAGGATGCTGCCGGCATCCGGTTGGTAGATGCCCGACAGCATGTTCATCAGCGTGGTTTTGCCCGAGCCGTTTTCGCCCAGCAAGGCCAAAATTTCCCCCGCGTTGACGCTTAGGTCGATGTTGTCATTGGCGATGACAGAGCCGAAGGTTTTGGTCAGCCCCTTCAGTTGGATTACGGCGGCCTGGGCCATCATGCACTCCTTTATTCAAGAAAGGGCTGCCGAATACACGGCAGCCCCAGGTAACAATGCTTATTTTACTTCAACGCCCTTAACCAGCAGGTTGGTCATCAGGCCGCCGGTGATGTCGCCATCAGCCAGGACAACGCCTTCTTCAACCACCAGTTCGTCCAGGTTGTTGCGGATAGGGCCGGTGAACACATCCCATTCGCCAGAAACAATCTTGGCGCGGGCTTCTTCGATTTTTTCGGCAGTGCCTTCTGCCACGTTCTTGGACAGGGGGGACAGGTCAATCATACCTTCCTTGATGCCCAGGAAGTAGTTGACGGGCTTCCAGTTGCCTTCCATAACGTCCTTCACTTCTGCGGTATAGACGCTGCTCCAGTGCCAGATGGGGGCAGTCAGGTGGGCGTCAGGGGCGGCGGGGGTCATATCGGTGTTGTAGCCGCATCCGAACTTGCCGGCTTCCTGGGCGGCAACCTGGGGCATCACGCTGTCCACGTGCTGGGAAATTACATCGCAATCAAGGGCCAGCAGGGCTTCAGCAGTCTGCTTTTCCAAGGTGGGATCGCCCCAGGCGTTGATGTACTTGACGTAGACAACGGCATCGGGGTTGACAGACTGAATGCCCAGGGCAAAGGCGTTGATGCCGCCGTTTACTTCGGCATTGTCCGGGAAAGCGCCGACATAGCCCACCTTGTTGGTTTGGGTTTTCAAGCCTGCGGCAATGCCAGCCAGGTAGCGGGCCTGGTAGATACGGCCAAAGTAGTTGTTAAAGTTGACGCCGTTGTTTTTGTAGCCAGAGCAGTGGGAGAAGATAACATTGGGGTATTCTTCCGCCAGCTCTTCCATGTAGTTCATGTAACCCCAGCTGTTGCCAAAGATAATCTGGCAGCCGGTGTCAATCAGTTCGCGCATAGCAGTTTCGCAGTCGGCGGTTTCAGCCACATTAAATTTGTAGAAAATCTGGCTGTCTTCCAGGCCCAGGTTTTCCTTCATGCCCTCGATGCCGTTGTAGTGGGCGCCGGTGAAGCCGTCGTCGCTGGGGCCGATGAAGACGGCACCTACCTTCAGGTCTTCCTTGGCGATGGGCGCAAAGCCGGTCTTGGGTGCTTCGGCAGCTTCAGTAGCTTGGGGGGCCTCGGTGGCCTGGGGCGCTTCGGTGGCCTTGGGGGCCTCGGTTGCCTTGGGTGTCTTGTCTCCGCAGCCAGTGGCTGCTAAAGCCAGGGCCAGAACAACCAGAACCAATGCGATTTTCTTGAACATGGAATCCCTCCGTTAAGTGTGCTGGGCGTTGACGCCTGCGGGTCCTGTTTCTGCTGACTGATGAATGTACGAACAATCAGAGAAAAATACAAAACCATTATAGTATAACCTTCGCACGTTTGCAATGGAAAAAGAGGCTGTCCCGAGAATAAAAAACACGAACATTAACAATAAAGACGGAAGAAAAGTTAGGGAATACTCCTTATTCCGGTTGGGTTTCCAGTTCTATCCTGCCATCCTGGATGCTTTTTACAACGGCCAGAGACAGCACATTGATGCCCTTGCTTCTAAGCAGCTTACCCCCCGGTTGGAAGCCTTTTTCCACCGCCACGGCAACGCCGCACAGTGCACAGTCTGCCTGGTCAATGACGGAAATCAGCCCCTGCACTGCTTCGGCATTGGCAAGAAAATCATCCACAATCAACACCCGGGAACCTTCGGGCAGGTATTGCCGGTTCACCCGGATGATGTTTTGTTTCTGGTGGGTAAAGCTGTATACGGAGGCTTCCAGCATGTCGCTGTCCTGGTTGCTGGCTTTGGACTTTTTTGCAAACACCACAGGAATGTTACCCAGGGCATGGGCAGCAGCCACCGCCAGGGCAATACCGGAAGCCTCCACTGTCAGCACGATGTCGGGCTTGCAATAGGCGAAGTGCTTTGCAATCTCCAGCCCCATTTCGCTCAGCAGCTGCACATCGATGCGGTGGTTTAAAAACATATCCACCTTCACCACATCTTGCCCTATGCCGATGCCCATTCTTTGGATGGCTTCCTCCAGTTTGCGCATGTAACCCCTCCGACCGTTTTTCTGGATTATAGCCCAAAAGTCACTTGCTTGCAAT
>CAYFSQ010000039.1:14170-17682 GCA_964345895.1 uncultured Oscillospiraceae bacterium | reverse complement strand
GTCCTGTGCGTGTACCCCGGCCACCCGGAAGGGGAGGAGGAGCGGCAGCAACTGCTGGCCTACCTCGCGGCCTTAAAGCCCCAGCAATACAATGTGCTGCGACACCAGTTTATAAATGCTGGCAGCCAGGCACCGGAGTGCATCCTGATACAAAAGCAATAGAAAGCAAACAAAAAGGCATCCGCCCGAAAACGGATGCCTTTTATCGATTTTACAATCAGTTGGTTTCTCCAAAGCCCCAGGTTAACAGCTGGGACCAGAGGGGATGGCTTTCATTCAGCACCAAAGTGCTGTTCTGTCTGAACACGCCTTTCAGGGCCTGGAGGGAGCGCCAGAAGGTGAAGAATTCGGGGTCCTGGGTATACGCTTCGGCATAGATGGCCAAGGCTTCAGCGTCGGCCTCGCCGCGGATTTGCCCTGCCTTGCTGACAGCGGCGGATTCAATTACCCGGGCTTCCAGGTCGGTATCGGCTACGGCCATCTGGTACTGCTGGTCGCCGTCGCTGCGGGTTTGCTGGGCTACCTTGGCGCGGTCGGCCTTCATGCGGTCATAGGTGGTTTCCACGTTGGCCTGGGGCAATATGGTGCGGTGTACCTGGATGTCCGTCACCTCGATGCCGCGCAGCACCATGTCCCGGTTGATGGTGGTAAGGCCTGTGCTCAGTGCCCTGTTCAGGGCGTCCTTGTTGCTGACGAAGTCCTCGCTCATCAGGCGGTTGATGGCTTGCACAATGACGGGGTGTATCAGGTTGTCAAGGTGCAGTTCGGCATTGTACTGGCTGCCCAGCTTGAGGGAAAACAGCGCCGGGTCGGCAATGCGCCACTGGGCATAGGTGGTAATTTTATACTGTTTCTTTTCCGCCGTATTGACGGTTTCGCTGCTGGAGGTGTAGTTAAACAGCCTGTCGGGGAATTTTTCCACCTTGTCCATAAAGGGTACCCGCAGCTGTACGCCGCTGCCATGCACCACTTTTACCTGGCCATCGGTGGTCAGCTCCCCCTTGAGCTGCTCTGCATACTTTTCGTGGAACTGGTTGTTGTCGCTGATGATAATCCGGGTGATAACCCCAAAACGGCTGACGACGGCCTGCTCTGCTTCGCCCACAATAAAGAAGCACTGGTTCCATAGCACAGCAGCCAAAATCAGGATGGCGGCTACAATCCACAGCTTTTTTTGATGCTTGTTAAAGAAGGCTTGCAGGTCGGCGGAAGCCTGGTTGATGGGGCGATTGTCCTGGTTCCTGTTCATGTTCATTTGATTGAAGAAATCGTTACTCACAGCCCCTCGCCTCCTTCCTGGGTGGTTTGCTGGTTCAGATCCAGCAATTTCAGCACGTCGTTATTGCTGTTCACCACGACAATTTTGCCTGCACCGCCCAGGATGTCCTCCATGGTTTCGATGATCATGCGGGTGCGGGATACCTCGGGGGCGGCCTTATACTTTTCCAACACGGCTTTAAACTGGGCTACTTCGCTCTGGGCATTGGCCACGGTGGAGGCTTTGTATGCCAGGGCGCCCTGCTCCATTTCGTAGGCATTGGCGCGGGCAATGGGCAGCACCTTGTTTTCGTACTGCTGGGCTTCATCCAGGCGGCGGGTCATTTCGTTCTTGGCGTTGTTGACATCCTCGTAGCTGGAAATCACCTCTTTGGGCACGGTGATGTTCTGGATATGTACCGCGTTGATTTTGACGCCCATCTCGTACTTGTCAATCAGCGCCTGGAAATCGGGCAATACCTCTGCCTCAATGGAATCCTTGTTCAACAGGGCGTCGTCCAGGGAGCGGTTCTGTATGTTGCGCCGCAGGATGGATTCAAACGCCAGGTGCATGGTGCTGGCAGGGTCTTCCACGTCAAAGATGTACTGCTTCACATCCCGTATGGTGTACTGGTAGATGGCCTCCAGCTGCACAATGCTGTTGTCGTTGGTCAGCATGACGCTTTCGTCCATCATGTCGGCATACTCCGCTGAGGAGCGGCTGGTGCCCCCAATGGTGGTGCGATAGCCGTATTCCACATTGTGGATGGCGGTGATGCTTTCGCTGATGACGCTCTGGACAAAGGGGATGTGCCAGTAAAGGCCGGGGCCCTTGGTATCCGTCACCTTGCCAAAGGTAATCACCAATGCTTGCTCGCCTTGGCCCACCCGGTAGAGCCCGGCAGAAACCACCAGTGCCAGGATAACAATGATGGCAAGGGCGGTTATCAGTTTGCTTCGGTTTTTTACGGTCATTGTATACCTCCTTCTTATAGTAACAGCCTACCATAAAACAGAATTTCTGCATAGAACAAATCCGCCTGATTCTTTGGGTTGCTTGACGCATAAAGGTAAAGAATGTATGATAAACACATCGGAGGGATAATATGACGATTACAGAAATAATCGATGTTTTGGATGCTCGCGTGCTGCGCGGTCAGGAAAAAATCGACCAACAGGTATTCAGCGCTTGCTGCTCAGATTTGATGAGCGATGTGCTGGCTTTTGTTAACGAAAAAACGGTGCTTTTAACGGGGTTGACCAACATGCATGTGGTGCGTACCGCCGAAATGCTGGACCTGAAATGCCTGATATTCGCCCGGGGCAAGGTACCCCAGGAGGATGTCCTGGACGCAGCGGAGGAGTTGGGCCTGGTGGTTATCACAGCGCCTAAAACCATGTTTACCTGCGCCGGACTTTTGTATGATGCCGGTCTGCGGGGCGCTAGAATGACCTGGGGCGGCGAGCCGAAAGAGGGCAGCGCATGATACGCACCGACTATCCCATCCACCGGGAGGACTATACCCGGGCTGGGGAAGCCTCGGCAGACATCAAGCGGCAGCTGAAACAGCTGGGGGTCAGCAGCGCTATTTTGCGCCGGGTTGCTGTGGCGGCATACGAAATGGAGCTGAACATCGTTATCCATTCCCTGGGGGGCAGCATGACGATGGAGGTGGACAGCGAGGGCATCAAGCTGTCCAGCCGGGATGAAGGCCCGGGCATTCCCGATGTAAAAAAAGCTATGAGTGAGGGTTTCTCCACCGCCGATGAGGTGGCCAGGGGCATGGGCTTTGGCGCGGGGATGGGGCTGCCCAACATGCGGCGCAACGCCGACCAGTTCGAAATTGAAAGCGTCATGGGGCAGGGCACCTGCATCCGGATGCTGTTTACACTCTGATAAAGGAGCGGAAGATGCCGGAAAAACGATTCCATTCCGTACAATTGGATAAGGAAAAGTGCAAGGGCTGTACCAACTGCCTGAAGCATTGCCCGACGGAAGCCATCCGTGTGCGCGGAGGCCGTGCCCACATCATTGACGAGAGGTGTGTGGACTGCGGCGAGTGCATCCGTGTCTGCGAATACCACGCCAAGATCGCGCTGACGGACAAGCTGGCGGATATCTTCCGCTTTGAGCACCGCATCGCCTTGCCTGCCCCCTCGCTGTATGGCCAGTTCCGGCAGACAAAGAATATCGGCATTATCCTGGAAGCCTTGAAACGCATCGGCTTTACCGGTGTGTTTGAAGTGGCAAGGGG
>CAYFSQ010000039.1:0-14070 GCA_964345895.1 uncultured Oscillospiraceae bacterium | reverse complement strand
TCTCCATGATGGAGATTTACGGGCAGCTGCTGCCCCATGTGACGGAGATGAAAGAATCTTCGCTGGATACCAGCGCCACCCCCTTTGGCGTGGGCTGGGCCCGCAGCGGGGGGGAGGCTGAGGCAGCTGTGCCTAAAAACTCCATGGTGGTGGATGGCATGGACAATGTTATCCGCGTGCTGGAGGAAGTGGAGGACGGAAAGCTTCGGGATTTAGACTACTTTGAAGGCGCGGCCTGTCCCGGCGGCTGCGTTGGCGGCCCTCTCACCTATGAGAACAAATACCTGGCCCGCAACCATGTCGTCAGCCTGATGGACGCGCTGCCCCCAAGGCACCCGTCCCAGGTAGTGCCCGACAGCGTGCTTAACACCACCCCCCTCTACTTTGAACGGTCGATTGTGCCCAACAACAGCATGAAGCTGCACGAGAGCATTGCCAATGCCATCGAGCGGATGGAGCAGATGAACGACATTTTAAGCCGCCTGCCGGGGTACGATTGCGGCTCCTGCGGGTCGCCCACCTGCCGCTCCTTCGCCGAGGATATTGTGCGTGGTTATTGCAGCGAAACGGACTGCGTGTTTATCCTGAAGGAAAAACTCAAGGACATGGCGCAGCAAATGGTGGATATATCCCGCACCCAGCGTGAATAGGAGATAAAATGAACATACAACAGCTGATGAGTACAATTGAAGCAGTGGAATTAACCCAGGGCATGGTCTTATCCAGGCAGGTGCAAAGCGGCTATGTCTGCGATTTACTCAGCTGGGTTATGGCCCGGGGCGATGCTGGCTCTGCCTGGATTACCGTACAGACCCATATGAATGTGGTGGCGGTGGCCAGTTTGCACGACATGGCCTGCATTATCCTGCCTGAAAACATCACCATGGAGGAAGAACCCCTGAACAAAGCCATGGAGGAAAATATACCAGTGCTGTCCACGCCTCTGAGCGCCTATGACATCTGCGGCCGCATGGCCCAGGCCGGCATCCCCAGCCCCCTCAGGTAGATGCTGCTGTACTATGATCTGCATATCCACTCCTGCCTGTCGCCCTGCGCTGGGGAGGATATGACGCCTGACAATATCTGCGGCATGGCGCACCTGAAGGGGTTGCAGGTTATTTCCGTTACGGACCATAACAGCGCGGGCAACCTGCGGGCTTGTCAGCAGGCGGCGAAGGAGTATTCGCTGCTGTTTATTCCCGGCATGGAGCTGTGTACCCGGGAGGAAGTGCACCTGTTGGCCTACTTTCCCACCGTGGACGCGGCGGAGGAAATGGGGCAACGGTGCCGGGGTTTTCTGCCCCCGATGAAGAATAAACCAGACTTCTTTGGCAACCAATGGGTGGTGGATTATCAAGGCACCCTGCTTTATGAAGAGGAAGCCTTGCTGATTGGCGCTCTGAACCTCAGCTTTTCTGAAGTGGTTGGTATGGTGCGTAAGCTGGGGGGCGTGCCGGTGCCCGCCCACATCCACAGGCGCAATGGCGTGGTGCAGATGCTGGGCTTTATTCCGCCCGGGGATGCCATCACAACGGTGGAGGTGCGCCCGGGGGACTGCCCGCCAGTAGGGTATCGGGTGCTGCACTCCTCCGACGCCCATCAACTGGGGGATATCAGCGAAAGATTGTACCATGTATCGGCAGAACCCACGGTACAAAGTGTGCTGGATGAAATGAAAATCATATAAAATACATGGTGGGCAGAACTTGTCCCAGGTGGGACAAGTTCTGCTTATTTTTGCGTGAAGCATGCTGACCGACGAAACAAACTATGATAGAATGACGATGGACGCACCCGGAAACGGGGCGAAAGTAAGGAGGTTCATGGGTTCATGTCAGAAAACGCGCTGAAGTACGAACAACTTGACCAGATTATCCTTCGGCACAAAGATGAAGCCGGTGCCCTGATGCCTGTCATGCAGGAAGCGCAGGAGATATTTGGCTGCGTACCCCTGGATGTGCAGGAGCGGATTGCCGAGGGGCTCCACGTTACATTAAGCGAAGTGTACGGAGTGGCTACCTTTTATTCCCAGTTCGCCCTGGAGCCTAAGGGCAAGTACGTGGTAAGCGTTTGCCTGGGTACGGCTTGCTATGTAAAGGGCAGCCAGCAGGTGCTGGACAAAATTTGCGAAGAGCTGGGCACGCCCTCGGGCAAAACAAGCAGCGATGGTATGTTTACCATCCAGGCGACCCGCTGCATCGGCGCCTGCGGCCTGGCTCCTGTAATGACCATCAACGAAGACGTCCATGGCCGCATCACCGCCGACGACGTGCCGGGCATCTTAAGCAAGTACAAGGTCTGATGCGGGACATTTCCCTGCACCTGATGGATTTGGCGCAAAACAGCCTGTCCGCAGGGGCGACGCTGGTCATCATCACCCTTTCTTTAAACCCCGAGGGCATGCTGGACGTATCGTTGCAGGACAATGGCCGCGGCATGGACGAGGGGATGGCCAGCAAAGCGTTAAGCCCCTTTGGCACCACCCGTACCACCCGCAAGGTAGGCTTAGGCATCCCGCTGACAAAGCACAATGCCGAATTAACCGGGGGCACCTTCGAATTGCGCAGCAGCCATGAAGCGGGCACCCTGGTACACGCGGTGTTCAACACCAGGTCCATCGACTGCCTGCCCCTGGGCAATTTGTCAGACACCATGGTATCCCTCATCGCATCCAACCCCAACCATGTGGATTTTGTCCTTCGCTGCCAAAGCCCTCTGGGGGAAAGCATTTTGGATACCCGGGAGATACGGGGGATGCTGGAGGGGGTGCCGCTGAACGAACCGGCTGTTATTTTATGGCTCAAGCAAGCTCTGTGTGAAGAAACCGAACCATTATTTGGAGGAATTTTACAATGAAAACCCTGGCTGAATTGGAAAAAATCCGCAAGGACACCCTGGACCGCATTAACCTGCGCAAGGAAGACAAGGACGATGCCATCCGCGTTGTGGTGGGCATGGCCACCTGCGGCATCGCCGCCGGCGCTCGTCCTGTGATGATGGCCTTCATGGAAGAAGCCGGCCGCAGGAACTTAAGCCAGGTGCATGTCACCCAGACGGGTTGCATTGGCATGTGCCGCCTGGAGCCCATGGCAGACGTGGTTATGCCCGGGCAGGAGAAGGTCACCTATGTGCACCTGACCCCCGAAAAGGTGCGTAAAATCGTTGCGGAACACATCGTCAACGGCAAGCCTGTAGCGGAATACACCATCGGCGCTGCCGAGGATAAGGCCAACGGGTAAGGAGGAATGGGAATGGAAATTTTTCGCTCTCATGTTTTGGTGTGCGGCGGAACGGGATGTACGTCCTCCGGTTCTGACAGGATCATCACCAGGATGGAAGAGAAGCTTCAGCAAAATGGGCTGGAAAATGAAATCAAGGTAATTCGTACAGGCTGCTTTGGCTTGTGCGAAGCGGGCCCCGTGGTCATCGTGTATCCTGAGGGCACTTTTTATGCTCATGTAAAGGATGAGGATGTCGACGAAATCGTGCTGGAGCACCTGCTCAAGGGCCGTATTGTGCGCCGCCTGGTCTACACAGACAAGGGCGACCACCACGATGCCGGCAAACCCCTTGGGGAAATCGACTTTTACAGGCATCAGACCCGCATTGCCCTGCGCAACTGCGGCGTTATCGACCCGGAAAACATCGATGAATACATCGCTTTTGATGGCTACAAAGCCCTGGCCAAGAGCCTGACAGAGATGACCCCGGAAGGCGTTATCGACGTAATCACCAAGTCGGGCCTTCGGGGCAGAGGGGGCGGCGGGTTCCCCACCGGCCTTAAGTGGAAGTTTGCGGCAGCCCAGGAGGCGGATAAAAAATACGTCATCTGCAATGCTGACGAGGGCGACCCCGGCGCTTTCATGGACCGCTCGGTGCTGGAGGGTGACCCCCACGCCATCATCGAAGCCATGGCCATCTGCGGATATTCCATGGGCTCTGACGAGGGCTATGTCTACGTCCGCGCTGAGTACCCCATTGCCGTCAAGCGCCTCAACATCGCCATTGCCGAAGCCAGGGAATACGGCCTGCTGGGCAAGGATATTCTGGGGACTGGTTTTAATTTTGATATCCATGTCCGCCTGGGTGCCGGCGCCTTTGTCTGCGGCGAGGAAACGGCCCTGATGGTATCCATTGAGGGCAAGCGTGGCGAGCCCCGGCCCAAGCCCCCCTTCCCGGCGGTGAAAGGCCTGTTTGATAAACCGTCCAACATCAACAACGTGGAAACCTTTGCCAACGTGCCCCAGATTATTTTAAAGGGAGCCGACTGGTTCCGTACCATGGGCACAGAGCGCTCTCCCGGCACCAAGGTGTTTGCCCTGGGCGGCAAAATCAACAACACAGGCCTGGTGGAAGTGCCCATGGGCACCCCGCTGCGCACCGTTATCTATGACATCGGCGGCGGCATCCCCAATGGCCGCAAGTTCAAGGCTGTGCAGACTGGCGGCCCCTCGGGCGGCTGTATCCCCGCCAACCTGCTGGATGTGCCCATTGAGTATGATTCCCTGCTGGAAATCGGCTCTATGATGGGATCAGGCGGCATGGTGGTGATGGATCAGGATAACTGCATGGTGGACATCGCCCGCTTCTTCCTGGACTTTACCGTGGAAGAAAGCTGCGGCAAGTGCACCCCCTGCCGCATCGGCACCCGGCGCATGCTGGAAATCCTCGAGCGCATTGTGGAGGGGAAGGGCCAGGAAGGGGACATCGAGAAACTGGAACGCCTGTCCCGCTCCATCAAGGCAACCGCCCTGTGCGGCCTGGGGCAGACAGCGCCCAACCCCGTACTCTCTACCCTGCATTATTTCCGCGATGAGTACGAAGTCCATATCAACGACAAGAAGTGCCCGGCCCACCAGTGCAAGAGCCTCTTGCACCTGGAAATCACCGACAATTGCCGCGGCTGCACCGCCTGCGTGCGCGTGTGCCCTGTGGATGCAATCGAAGGTGAAGTTCGTCACAAACATATCATCGATACGGATAAGTGCACCAAGTGCTATTCCTGCATCGAGAAGTGCCGCTTTGACGCCATCGTCAAGGTGTAACAGGAGGAAGAGATGGAACAGAAAATGATTCCTTTGCTGATTGACGGCATCAAGGTGGAGGTACCCGAGGGCACTACGGTGCTGGAAGCGGCGAAAAAGGCCCATGTTAAAATCCCCACGCTGTGCTTTTTAAAGGACGTCAACGAGATTGGCGCCTGCCGCATGTGCGTGGTGGACTATGGTGCCCGCGCCCTGCAGGCAGCCTGCGTACTGCAGGTGGCCCCCAATATGATTATTAAAACCAACACCCCCGAGGTGCGGGAAGCCCGCCGCACGGTGCTGGAGCTGATTCTGAGCAACCATGACAAAAAGTGCTTAAGCTGCGTGCGCAGCCAGAACTGCGAGCTGCAAAAACTGTCCGTGGAGCTGGGCATTGACAACGGCGACGAGTTCAAGGGTGAACAGAATGTCTACGCTGTAGACGATGTCTCTTCATGCGTTGTGCGTGACAACAACAAGTGCATCCTGTGCCGCCGCTGCGTATCCACCTGCATGGACAACCAGGGCTGCGGCGTGATTGGCCCTGTGGAGCGCGGGTTTAAAACCTCCATCGAGTCGCCCTGGAACCTGCACCTGAGCGAGATGGCATGCATCGGCTGCGGCCAGTGCATCACCAACTGCCCTGTTGGCGCCCTCTATGAGAAGGAGCAGATCGACGATGTGTGGCAGATGCTGGCGGACGACAACCTGCATGTGGTGGTACAGACTGCCCCTGCCGTACGCGCCGCCCTGGGCGAAGAGTTTGGCATGCCCATGGGCACCAATGTCGCCGGACAGATGGCCGAAGCGCTGCGCCGCATGGGCTTTGACAAGGTGTTTGATACCAACTTTGGTGCCGACCTGACCATCATGGAGGAAGCGGCAGAGCTGATTGACCGCATCAACAATGGCGGCGTGCTGCCCATGATTACCTCTTGCAGCCCCGGCTGGGTCAAGTATTGCGAAACCTATCACCCGGATTTTATCCCCAGCCTGTCTTCCTGCAAGTCTCCCCATGAAATGCTGGGCGCTGTGATTAAAAGCTACTATGCCCAGCAGATGAACATCCCTCTGGACAAGCTGCGGGTGGTGTCCGTGATGCCCTGCACAGCGAAAAAGTTTGAGGCCCAGCGCCCCGAACTGGCCGCCAACGGTATGCCCGATGTGGATGCTGTCATCACCACCAGGGAACTGGCCAAGATGATCAAGACCGCAGGCATCGACTTTACCAACCTGCCCGAGGGTACCTTTGACCCCTTGCTCAGCGAAGCCTCCGGCGCCGGCGTTATCTTCGGTGCCACCGGCGGCGTGATGGAAGCGGCGCTGCGCACCGCCTATGAAGCCGTCACCGGAAAAGAATTAAAGCAGCTTGATTTTTCAGACGTCCGCGGCGTGGATGGCATCAAGGAGGCCAGCGTAGAAATTGGGAACCTGAAGTTTAATGTGGCCGTGGTTAATGGCACAGCCAATGCGGGCAAACTGCTTAACGACGTGCGCAGCGGTAAAAAATCCTACCAGTTCATCGAGGTGATGGGTTGCCCCGGCGGCTGCGTCACCGGCGGCGGACAGCCTGTAGTGCCGGCGGAAGTGCGCCTGACGGTGGACCCCCGCAAGGTGCGTGCCAGCGCGCTGTATCAGGCGGATGCCCGCATGAAACTGCGCAAGAGCCACGAAAACCCCAGCATCAAAAAGCTGTATGAGGATTTCCTCGAGAAACCCAACAGCCACAAGGCCCACTACCTGCTGCACACCCACTACACCAAGCGGTCTAAGTACTCCAAGTAAACAGGACACAATAAATACGCCTCCCTTCGGGGAGGCTCAGACTGTCAAAAAACCCCAAGAGTCATGGGAGGGGAGGTGTAGGAGGGGGCACCCCTCCTACTGTAATCCGCGTCAGCGACATGCGCGGTGACGCGGAAAGCCTTGCGCAGCAAGGGTTACATCGCACTCCGCCGCCCGGGAGCGCAGCGAGAGGCGGAGGGCCTAATCGTTCCCATTCGGCGAAAAAGTGTCCGAAGGACCTTTTTTGACGCGCAACGCCTCCCTTCGGGGAGGCTTTTTTCATGGGCCGCGCCTTGGCCATGTATACAGCCAAGGGTTATACAAAAACATACCATGCGTCCGTAAAGTGGTTGCTAAAGTTGACCTGGCATGATATAATCTAGCGGATAACGCACGCGGGTGAATTGGCTGCTTGTTCCCATTGGGTGGCAAGCCTTAGACCCCCGCGGAGGATAAAAAACAAGGAGGAATCTACACCATGGCAGTTATCTCTATGAAACACCTGCTGGAAGCAGGCGTGCACTTCGGTCATCAGACCCGTCGCTGGAACCCCAAAATGGCGCCCTACATCTTCACCGAGCGCAACGGCATCTACATCATCGACCTGCAGAAAACCGTTCGCAAGATTGATGAAGCCTACATGTTCGTGCGCAACTTGTCGATGGAAGGCAAGTCCATTCTGTTTGTGGGCACCAAGAAGCAGGCCCAGGAAAGCATCCAGCAGGAAGCCGATCGCTGCAACATGTTCTTTGTCAACAACCGCTGGCTGGGCGGCATGCTGACCAACTTCCGCACCATCCGCACCCGGGTGGATCGCCTCAACGCCATCGACAAGATGGAGCAGAGCGGCCAGTTCGATGTGCTGCCCAAGAAGGAAGTGGCGAAGCTGAACCACGAGCGTGAAAAGCTCCAGGCCAACCTGGGCGGCATCCGCGAAATGAAGGGCCTGCCCGGCGCGCTGTTCGTTGTGGATCCCAAGAAGGAGCACATCGCCGTCGCCGAAGCCCGCGCCCTGAACATCCCCATCGTCGCCATCGTGGACACCAACTGCGATCCCGACGAAGTTGACTATGTCATCCCCGGCAATGACGACGCCATCCGTGCGGTGAAGCTCATCGCCGGCAAAATGGCTGACGCTGTGCTGGAAGGCCGCCAGGGCGAGCAAGGCGCCGAAGGCGAAGAAGCCGCCGCTGACATGGCGCAGTAAGACCCAATAGATTAGGAGGAATTACCCGTGGAAGTTACAACAGCAATGGTAAAAGAGCTGCGCGAGCGTACGCAAGCCGGCATGATGGACTGCAAAAAGGCCCTGATCGAAAGCAACGGCGATATGGAAAAGGCCGTGGAATATCTGCGCGAGAAGGGCTTGGCAGCCTCTAATAAAAAGTCTGGCCGCATTGCCTCCGAAGGCATGGTGGACAGCTACATCCACATGGGCGGCAAGATTGGCGTCCTGGTGGAAGTCAACTGCGAAACCGACTTTGTTGCCAAGACAGACACCTTCAAGAACCTGTGCCACGACATTGCCCTGCAGATTGCCGCCAGCAACCCCCTCTTTGTCTCCAAGGAGGATGTGCCCCAGGAGAACCTGGATAAAGAGCGTGAAATTCTGCGCGTTCAGGCCCTCAACGAAGGCAAGCCCGAGAAGATCGTCGACCGCATGGTGGAAGGCCGCATCGAAAAGTACTACAAGGAAGTCTGCCTGCTGGAGCAGCCCTTTGTCAAGAACCCCGAAATCAATGTCCAGGCCCTGCTGAACGAAGCCACCCTGGCCAGCGGCGAAAAGATTAACGTTCGCCGCTTCACCCGCTACGAGCGTGGCGAAGGCATCGAGAAGAAGGTTTCTGACCTGGCCGCTGAAATCAGCGAGATGACCAAGAAGGCTTGACGGATACAACCAAACAATGATACAAAAAGGGTGTGCAATACGTACACCCTTTTTCCAAATGAAGGAGGCAATATGGCAAAGCGTGTGATGCTCAAACTCAGCGGCGAAGCCCTGGGAAGCGACGGCTGGCTATACGACCACGGCATGATCGACCGGGTAGCAGCCCAATTATGCAAGGTAACAAAGCAGGGTTTTGAGCTGGCTGTGGTGATTGGCGGCGGTAATATCTGGCGCGGCCGCAAGGGCCAGGCCTCTGGCATGGACGCTGTTACCGCCGATCAGATGGGCATGCTGGCCACGGTGCTTAACTGCCTGTGCATGAAGGATGCAGTGCTGCGCCAGGGCGGAAAAGCCCGGGTCATGAGCGCCATCCCCATGCCCAGCGTGTGCGATGTATTCCGTGCAGACAAGGCGCGCAAAGCCTTAAGCCAAGGCGAAATTGTCTTTTTTGCCGGCGGCCTGGGCAGCCCCTTCTTTACCACCGACACCGCCGTGGTGCTGCGCGCCATAGAGGTAGAGGCCGACACCCTGCTGCTGGCTAAAAGCATCGATGGCGTCTACACCGCCGACCCGGCGGTGGATCCTGATGCTACCCTGATTCGCAGCATTTCCTACGCCGAAGCCATCAAACGCAACCTGAAGGTGATGGATATGTCGGCCTTTGCCATGTGCGCAGAAAAACACTTAAGCCAGGTGCGGGTATTCGCCCTGTCCGAGCCGGAAAACATCCTCAAGGTGCTTGAGGGTGATGACATGGGCACCGTGCTGCATCCCTGAGGCCTTCGATGAAATACTTACGCCGTCTGATCTGGTATATCGCCACCCGCCTGATGATCATCACGGGCATTTTGGGGTTGATGACCATTGCCTTCTACTTCTCCATGAACGCGTCCAATATTCAGATTATCCTTAAGGATGGTATGGCGCGCCGGGCCCAGGTGGTTATGATGGCGGAAGGCGAAGAGACGCTGGAAAACTATTTTTCTCCCACATACCTGTCCCGTGACGCAGCGCTGCAGACCACCCGCAACGGCACCAACCCATATAGCCGCTATCAGATTACCGGCATCGACCACCGCCTCAGCATGGAGTGGATGTGGAGCTGGCCCTGGGAGGATACCGCCCGGGCCACCGTGGTGGAGCGGGTGGCAGGCATCGACGGCCGTATACTGTCCAGTTACCGCACCACCTTGCCGGAGGACCAGTGGGCGGTGCCCCGCTGGCAGTCAGGCCGGTACGATGTAATCCTCTCCCGGGAGAATGGTCGTTGGCGCATTAAAAATATGACGCTGATTGCAGCGCTGGATACACCTTAATGAATCGTCCATTGCTGATACTGGCACCCATGGCAGGCGTAACGGATGCACCGTTTCGCCTTCTTTGTGCACAGCGGGGCGCCGACATCACCTATACCGAGATGATCAGCGCTCAAGGCCTGCTGCAAGCGCCGAAGGACCTGATGGCCTACCGCTTTCTTACCGATGTATGGCCGGGGGAAGGGCGGGTGGTGGCACAGCTCTTTGGTACTGTCCCCGCCTATATGGAAGAGGCAGCCCGGCGGCTGGCGGCCATGGAACGCTTTGCGGGCCTGGACATTAACATGGGCTGCCCTGCCCACAAGGTAACCGGTGGCGGCAGCGGCAGCGCCTTGATGAAGGATGCGGACACTGCCCGTGCCATCATGGGCGCCGTACGCCAGGCGGTCACCTGCCCCGTCACCGTCAAGCTGCGCCTTGGGTGGGACAGCTTTGTCGCCGATACCTTTGCCCGCATTGCTCAAGAGGAGGGCATAGACGCCGTATCCATCCACGGCCGCACCCGCATGCAGCAGTACATGGGCAAGGCGGATTGGGCGGCCATAGCAAGGGTTAAGCAGGCGGTTTCCATTCCCGTATACGCCAATGGTGATGTGTTTACAGCGCAGGATGCCGTGGATATCCTGCAAACAACGGGTTGTGATGGCATTATGGTAGGCCGCGGGGCTCTGGGCAACCCCTGGCTGTTCGGGCAGATGAAGGCTACTCTGGCAGGGGAACCCGTCGTCCTTCCCTCTCCCCGGGAAGTGGTGCAAACCGCCCTTTTGCACGGGGAAATGATGGTTAACTGGAAGGATGAAAAGCACGCCGTGGTGGAAATGCGCAAACACTTCGCCTGGTACCTGAAGGGCATGCGGGGCGCTGCCAAAGCCCGTACCAGGATTAACCACCTGCAGACCCTGGCAGAAGTGCAGGATGTTTTGTGGGATTTTGTAGAGGAGCTAGGCGAGTAGCAACATTGGTACTGCATATAGAACACCCCCAGGCTTTGTGTAGCTTGGGGGTGATGTGTGTTGGATACTTAGTTGGAGCAGGGTAAAGGGCGAGAATACCCTTTGCCCCTTCAACCTAGAATTTCTTTAATTTTTTCGGCCAGGGCCTGGGCAAAGCGTGCGTTGCTGTCCTGGTCAAAGTGCATAAAATCTTTATCAGCTGCCTTCACATGGGGGTTGCTGTCCATAAAGGAAAAGCCAAAGTCCTTGGCGGCCTGTGCATACAGCCCGGGGAGTTTTTCGGATTTTTCCGCGCACCCCATCCCCATGCCCGGCCCATTCAAGGGTGACGTATAAATCCTTTGATCGATGATAATGGGCGCCACCACCAGGATGTTGGGTGCACCTGCCCAGCACTCAATCTGCCGCGCCTTTTTCACCAGCCGCAGCATGCCGTCCTTGATGTTGGTGGCGTTGGCACTGAAGCGTTCTTTGCAGTCATTGGTGCCTAGCATCAGCACCATCAAATCCAGCGGGCAGTGGGACATCAGGGTGCTTGTCAGTGCACTCAGCCCGGACAGGCCTTCATTCAGCGGGTCATCAAACACTGTGGTGCGCCCGCTCAACCCTTCTTCCACCACCAGATAATTGGTGCCCAGAATGCCTTGCAGCTGCATGGTCCAGCGGATGTCATCATCGTACCGCCCGCCGTTTACGGCATCATACCCCCAGGTGTTGGAGTCCCCAAAGCAGAGGATGTGTTTTTTCTTCACGCTGTTCTCCTTTGTTGAAACATCAGCCTTTTCTATGGCAAGCAGGCAATGTGCCTTCGAATATCCAAAAGGATAGCATGCCCTGAAAAGCCTGTCAAGAAAAAGCAATAAAAATCCCCGCACAACAAGAGCCTGATGGAATTGACAATCCCCAAGCTTTTCCGTACAATCTTATGGGAATCCTCGATATGAAAAGGAGTGTTCATCATGGACTATACCCTGCATGTGGCAGGCCTCAAACGGCAGCTGCCACTGTGCCGTGTCAATGACGATTTGTATATCGCCGCCTTTGTTATCTTTGGCGATGTGGAACTGACTGTCGCCTGTGCCCGGGATCTGCTCAAAATAGCCCCTGAACATGATGTGCTGATTACCGCCGAATCCAAGGGCATCCCCCTGGTGTACGAAATGGCACGTCAGCATAGCGAAAACCGTTATCTTATTGCCCGTAAGGCGCCGAAGCTCTATATGCGCAATATTTTCTCTACCGAGGTCACCTCCATCACCACCGCCAACCGCCAGATGCTGCACATCGACCAGAACGATGCGGACTATATGCGTGGCAAAAAGGTGTTGATTGTGGACGATGTCATCTCCACCGGCGAATCCTTAAAGGCGGTGGAAAAATTGGTAACCGAAGCAGGGGGCACCGTAGTGGGCAAGATGGCCATCCTGGCCGAAGGCCCCGCCAAGCACCGGGATGATATCCTGTACCTTGAAAAACTGCCTCTGTTCAATGCCGACGGCAGTGAGATTGAGTAATACTCTTCAGGCGCTTAGCGCCTGTTTTTATCCCATAAATCAGGAGGGTGAAAGATGAATCAACGGATCATTATACTCGACTTTGGCGGCCAGTACACCCAGCTTATCGCCCGGCGCGTGCGGCAGAACAAGGTGTACTCCTACGTGGTTAACTACAAAACCCCGGCGGAAGAAATCCGCGCCATGAACCCCAGCGGCATCATTTTATCCGGCAGCCCCGCTACGTTGCGGGCAGGGGACGCCCCCCGCTGCGATGTGGGCGTGTTTAACCTTGGTGTGCCCGTGCTGGGCATCTGCTATGGCATGCAGCTGATGGCCAAGATGCTGGGCGGCAATGTGACCCTGGCAGATAAGCGGGAATACGGCCTGGCCGATGTTACCTTTGACACAACGAGCCCCCTCTTTCAGGATATCCCCCAAACCAGCCCCTGCTGGATGAGCCATACTGACCAGGTGGTGGCACTGCCGGAAGGCTTTGCGGCCATTGCCCATACACCCTCCTGCCCCATCGCCGCCATGGGGGATGACAGCCGCCGTTTATACGGCATACAATTCCATCCCGAAGTAACCCACTCGGTCGACGGCATGCGGGTTATTGAAGCCTTTTTGCGCAATGTTTGCGGCTGCACCCAGGAATGGGAGATGTCCGGCTATGCCGAAACCGCCATCGCCCAGATACAGGAAGCGGTGGGGGAGGGCACGGTGTTGCTGGCCCTCTCCGGTGGGGTGGACAGCGCCGTGGTGGCAGCCCTTCTTTATAAGGCCATTGGCAGCCGCCTGCATTGCGTGTTTGTCGACCATGGCTTCATGCGCAAGGGCGAGCCGGAAATGGTGAAGGAAGTATTCACCGGCCATTTCCCTGTATCCCTTACCTGTGTAGACGCAGGCCAGCGCTTTATGGACAAGCTGCAAGGCGTGTCCGATCCGGAAACCAAACGCAAAATTATCGGGGCGGAGTTTATCTCCGTCTTCCGCGATGAGGCCGCCAAGCTGGGCAAGTTGGATCATTTTGCCCAGGGTACCATTTACCCAGATGTCATCGAGTCTGGCGCTGTAGAGGGCAGCAATGTCATCAAGTCCCACCACAATGTTGGCGGCCTGCCTAAGGAACTGGGCTTTACCTCCCTCATCGAGCCCCTGCGCATGCTCTTTAAAGATGAGGTGCGCCAACTGGGCCTCGTCCTGGGCCTGCCCCGCGAAATGGTCTTCCGCCAGCCCTTCCCCGGCCCCGGCCTGGCCATCCGCTGCATTGGCGACCTGACGAAGGAGAAGATACACATCGTCCGCGAGAGCGATGCCATCCTGCGGGAAGAAATTGCCGCAGCTGGCCTGGAAGGCGATATCAACCAGTACTTTACCGTGCTCACCGGCGTTCGTTCCGTGGGCGTCATGGGGGATGAGCGCACCTACTTTAATGCCATCGCCCTGCGCGCCGTCACCACCGACGACTTTATGACCGCCGACTGGGCCCGCATCCCCTACGACACCCTGGCCCTCATCAGCCGCCGCATCGTCAACGAAGTCCCCGGCGTCAACCGCGTCCTGCTGGACATCACGACAAAACCCCCGGCAAGTATTGAGTGGGAATAA
>CAYFSQ010000038.1:3306-18186 GCA_964345895.1 uncultured Oscillospiraceae bacterium | reverse complement strand
TTGAAGGAGTGTGGTTTCCCCCCATGGATGACCCTGCCGGTAGTAACCTTTTCGGCTCTGTAGTTATGATTTTTGTGTTGACATTGCTCAACGCATTTCTCGCGGGGGCCGAAATGGCCTTCGTATCCCTGAACCCCGCCAAGATGAAGGAAATGGCGGATAACGGCGATAAGAAGGCGCGCCGGGTGCAGAAGCTGCTGGCGGATTCGGATTCCTTCCTGTCCGCCATCCAGGTTGGCATCACCGTGGGCGGGTTTTTTAACTCTGCCTCCGCCTCCCAGGCCTTTGTCAGCCGCCTGTCGCCGCTGTTTGGCATGGGCTCTGGGGCAGAAACCATCGCCACCCTGCTGGTTACCCTGATCATTTCCTATATCACCCTGGTGCTGGGGGAGCTGTACCCCAAGCAGGTGGCCCTGCAGGTGCCCGAGGCCTATGCTCGCATGTCATCGGGCATTATTCTGGTGCTGCGCACCGCCTTCAGGCCCTTTATCTGGCTGCTGAACATCTCCACGGGGCTGCTAAAACGCATCACCCCCATCGACTTTACAAAGAAGGAAGAAAAGCTGACCCGCAGCGAAATGAAAGCCCTGCTGAACTCCAGCCGCAACGACGGCGCCATCGACATGGAGGAGTTTAACATGATGCGGGGGGTGCTGTCGCTGGATTCCCGCCTGGTAACAGAAATCATGGTACCCCGGGTGGACACCGTGATGCTGGACGTCCAGGACAGCCACAGCGACAACCTGGATAAGCTGCTGCGGCAGAAGCATTCCCGCATCCCCCTGTACGATGACGACAAGGACAACATCATCGGCGTGCTGCATTTAAAGGATGTGCTGCTCAAACGGGACGCCCTGCGCAGCGGCAAGCTGACGCTGAAGGATGTGGCCCGGCCGCCGCTGTTCATCCCCGAAACCCTGACCACCGATGAACTGCTGATCAAGTTCCGCAACTCCCGCACCCAGATTGCCATCATCGTGGACGAGTTTGGCGGCATGGAGGGCATCGTTACCCTGGAAGACCTGATGAGCGAAATCGTCGGCGACATCGTGGACGAATACGGCGAAGGCAACGACGACATCAAGCGCATCAACGACCACGAGTATGTGATGAAGGGCCTGGTCCCCCTGGCCGACCTGGACCGGCTGCTGGACATCGACATCGATTCAGAAGGCGCCGACACCATCGCCGGGTGGATTATCGAGCAGCTGGGCTACATTCCCGCGGGGCGGGGGGGCGAAAAGGTCACCTTTGGCCGCTACACCTTCACCGTTACCAAGGCCACCCAGACCCGCATCGAAATGGTGCGCATGACCATCGCGCCCGACATCGACCAGGACATCCCGGAAGCGTAAAGATACTGACAGATAAAAGACAGGGCATGCCACCCTGTCTTTTTTATTTTAGTATCAAGCAAAAGCTCCGTTCATTCAATCCATAAACTTCAGGTACCTTGTCATCGCCCAGCCCCGTACATCCTTGTAGAGAACCTCGCTCCAGACATTGCCCCGGAACAGCACCTCCACCCGAGCGTTTTCCGGCAGGCGGGTAACCACCTCGCCCTCCGCCGTACTGGGGGTATCCCGCAGGTTCAGCGCGCCGCGGGTAACCTTTGCGCTAAATTTAGGTCCCCATGTAGCCGTCAGCTGCGTCAGGGGCAAATCCAGGTGGTATGTCCCACCGACCACGGCAATGACTCTGTCCGTTGCGCTCGCGAGTCCGTAATCCCGCACGCCAAGCACCTGTACCATGTCCCCTTTTTGCAGGATGATTTTCTTCTCTGTTCCCTGAATATAAATGGTTCTTGTGTCGCCGTGCAGCAACGTCATGGTGGGCAGCAGGTTGATGTCGCCAGGGGTGCCAAAGGCAAGATAGTCCGCTTTCATATAGCCTGTTATCCCCTCGGGCAGGGCCACAACCGCCCATTCACCCATCCGGGACAGCACGCTTACCTGCACGCCGGTGAAATACTTGCCCTCCGGCGTACCTGTTTCCTCTGGCCAAAACCGCAGGTTCAGCCGGTCATAGGGCTTTGGGTTCTGCACCCGCGCCACTGGCCAAGCGGCGTCGCTACTGGTTAAAAAGGCTTTGGGTAAAAAAGCAGTATTCGTCAGTTGGGCATAGTCTCCCACCCAGGCGGCCACCTCCACTGTTTGCGTATTATAGGGGATGCTTTGTCGAGTCAGGTCGCCACTGCCTGTGGCGCTGGAGCACAGATGCTTTGTAAAAGTCATCAGCCTTTTTTCTTCCAGAACAGGCAGGACAACCCTCCACTGAGCACCTTGCGTTGTACCACCCGTTATCTGGATATCCTCCTTGGCCATTGCGCCATACCGCCCGCCGATGAACACCAGAATGCTGTTGCCCACTTCCCCCAGCATATATCCCAGGCTGCCCGGCGCGTGCTTGGCTATCAATGTTCCTTTGCCCCCTGGCCGGGTGTGCAGGGGAGCATCCTCCCTGGTGACAGAGAACACCGGAAAGGAAAACCCTTGCTTTTCATCCTCAATGTCTGTCCGTTTTACAAAACCCAGCGATTTTTCATCTTCATCCAGCACATCCAGGTAAGCGCCGTCCAGAAAGCCATACACCGACGCACCAGCATACAGCGTTCCTCTTTTAGCCGCACCAGCCTTGGGGGCGGCATACAGCACCGCGCCTTCGGAAGGCTTGATATATCCTCGCCAGTAGGGGTCCCCCGCCTGGGCAGGCAAAATGGCCAGCGCCATCAGACACAACATCAGGCATAACGATATACATTTCTTCATAGAACCCTCCTTGCCGGCAAATTCCTGTTTGCTCTCTATATAACATAACAGAACAGAAGGCCCGTTTGTTGCATGGCAAAGCAAAAAACTTCACCAATAAAACACAAATTTGCCACAGATGTTGAAGATACTAAGGGTGCGGCACGCCGACAAACCACAAGGAGAATTGTTATGAAGAAATTTTTTACACTGCTTTTAACCCTGGCCCTGATGATGTCCCTGGGCGCAACAGCCTTTGCTACCGCCACGGTCGAGGAAGCCAATGTTCCAACAGGTGAATACACCGTGGAAGAGATGCTGTCCATCCTGCTGGAGGATGAATACCAGGCCAAGGCCCTCTACGAAGCCGTCATCAAGCAGCACGGCAATGTAAATCCCTTTACCAACCTCATTGGCGCTGAACAAAACCACATCGAGATCCTCACCTCCCTGATGACCGCCAAGGGCTTCAACCTGCCCGCCATCACCGTATCCGCTGCCGCGCCGTCAGATTTGGCGGCGGCCCTTAAGGCAGGGGAAGAGGCGGAAATCGCCAACATTGCCCTGTATGAGAAGATGCTGGCCCAGGACAACCTGCCCGCCGATATCCGCAATGTGTTCCAGCGCCTGATGCGCGCCTCCCAGCAGCACCTGCGCGCCTTCTCCGGCACCAATGGCCGCGGCGGCCGTGCCTGGGCACAGGCCCCCGTAACTGAGGAAGCCTTGCCGGAAGAAGAGGCCACCCAAGAAACCACCGAAGAAACCAACGAAACCTTCACCCCCCGACAGGGACGAGGCCGCGGCCAGGGCTTTAACCGCAACCAAGGCATGCCCCGGATGGATGGTAGCTACGGCTTCCGCAACCGCCAGAACAACTCAAACAATGATGGCTATGGCCACCGCAACCGTCAGGCACCCGGCGGCTACAACCAGAATGCCTGCCCCTGCCCCAACTGCCCCCTGCTGCAAACCCCCGCGCAGACAACGCCCTGATTTTGCCATCAAGGCACCCCCTTCCACCTGGAACCGGCTGTATGCCGGTTCCTTTTTTGTATGCAAAAGTAGCCCTTTCCTGTATTCAATGGTAAGATAGCCTTGATAACAGAAGTACGGAGGAAAAATGATGCAAAAAATCAAGCAAGGGGGAAAGGACTACCTGATTCTGGCGCTGGCGGCCTTTATTTCCTCCGTGGGTGTGTATTTTTTCAAGTTCCCCAACCATTTCACCACCGGCGGGGTCACGGGCCTGGCCATCGTTGCCAAGACATTTTTACCAGATGTTTCCCAGACGCTGCTGACCAATATTTTCAACATCGGCCTGATGCTGGTGGGCATTTTAGCCATGGGCAAAGCCTTCGGCCTGCGCACAGGGATCTATTCCCTGCTGTTTTCCGGCATGGTGGCCCTGTGGGATTTGCTGATTCCCATCAACGCCCCCCTCACCAACCAACCCTTTCTGGAGTTGATCCTTGCCGTATTGCTGCCTTCCATCAGCACGGCCATGCTGTTTAACCTGCGCTCCTCCAGCGGGGGCACCGATGTCATCGCCATGCTGCTGAAAAAATATGCCAAGGTGTACAACACCGGCACCGCCCTGCTGCTGGCCGACCTGGCCATCGGCATTGCCTCCTTCTTTGTGTTTGATGTGCAGACGGGCATTTTTTCTGTGTTCGGCCTGGCCATGCGCTCGGTGCTGACGGATCTGGTCCTCACCAGCCTTAACCAGCGGAAGTATTTCCATATCATCACCGCCGATCCTGAGCCCATCCAGGACTACATCACAAAGGAGCTGAAGCGCTCCGCCACCTTGTTTGATGGCGTAGGCGCCTACACCGGGGAGGAGCGCACCCTGATTCTCACCGTGGTCAGCCCCCGGCAGGCGGTGGAACTGCGCAACTATGTCAAAGCCCTGTCGGCGAAAAACTTCCTGCTGATTACCAATACCTCGGAAATCATCGGCCGGGGCTTCAGAGGGCCGGTATAAGCATCGTGTAATCAATTAAGGTCTGAACCTTGCCCCTATACAAAACCTCACCCAAAAAAAATTGCTGCGCTCCCCTGCCGTATCGGTTAAGGAGCGCAGCATTTATTTGGTGTAGCATTTTTTACAAGCGAAACCCTTGGTTAGCTTAGGTTCTCCGCCCGTCCCGTCGCCATTTTTTCCCCCGTTTCAGGGTTGAACAGCAGGACATGCTGACCGGAAAAGTCGAAGGCAATTTCGCTGTCTGCCGGGAAGTCCACCCCGCCGAACATCACGCTGGTTAAGAAGGTATCCTCCTTTTCCAGACGGATGGTGGTTTCCATGCCGGAAGGCAGGGTGCTGTATACCCGTGCCGTCTGCCCGCCTTCGGGGTGCAGCAGGATGTCCTCAGGGCGTATGCCCAGGATGACAGGCCCGCTTTCCATACCAATGGGTGCCTCTGCCTGGTATGCCAGGCGGTAGGGGGGCAGGCTCAGGGTTGCCTTGTTGCCCTCAATCTGCGCTGTGCCGCGCAGGAAGTTCATGGTGGGGTTGCCCATAAAGTCTGCCACAAACAGGTTGGCGGGGTTAAAGTACATCTCCAGCGGCGGGGCATACTGTTGCAGCAGCCCCTTATCCATGATGCACACCTTGGTGGACAGCGTCATGGCTTCCAATTGGTCATGGGTTACGTACACAAAGGTGGCGTCAGTGGTTTTATGCAGCCGCTTTAGCTCGGTACGCATCTCCATGCGCAGTTTGGCATCCAGGTTACTGAGGGGCTCATCCATAAACAGCACCTTGGGGTTGGGGGCCAGGGTTCGGGCAATGGCCACCCGCTGCTGCTGTCCGCCGGACAGCTCGGCCGGGTACCGCTCCTCAAACTGTTCAATCTTCAGCAGGGTGGTCAACTCCCGCACCCTGTCCTGGATGGCCTTTTTATCCCACTTCAGGTTTTCCAGACCAAAGGCGATGTTGCGATACACCGTCATATGGGGCCACAGGGCATAGTTTTGGAACAGAAAGCCCACTTCCCGCTTGCCTGCGGGTACGTTGATGCCCTTGTCGGCATCAAACACCACGGTGCCGTCTATTTCGATGGTGCCCTCCGTGGGGGTTTCCAGCCCTGCAATCATGCGCAGGGTGGTGGTTTTGCCGCAGCCCGAAGGCCCCAGCAGGGTAACGAAACTGTTATTATCTATGGTCAGGTTCAGGTTGTCGACGGCGACAAATTTCCCAAACCGCTTGGTTACATGATTCAGCTTGATTTCCGGCATATTCAATACCCCTTTCCTTATGTATTAAGACCCGATGCCTTTGTCGATGGATGCGCCCGTCAGCCGATTCACCAGGGTATTAACTGCCAGCACGACGAGGATGATCAGCAGGTTGATGGCATTGCTGAACTGTGCCCAGCCCTTTTCTGAATACTGCATCAGCATGGTGGTCAGCAGCATGTTGCTGGTAGGCACCAGCAGCACAAACAGGGACAATTCCCGCATACAGCTCACCATGGGCAGCAGGTACCCCGACAGGAAGCTGCTTTTTTGAATGGGGAATATCACCCGGGTCATGCGTTTCCACCAGGGCACATCGACAACCACGGCAGCCTCCTCAATTTCGCCAGATAATTGCAGCATGGCACTCAGGCCCGAGCGGGAGGCAAAGGGCAGATATTTTACTGAACCAATCAGCACCAGCAGGGGAAACCCATGCAGAAAGCCAATGCGGGTGGACATGGCCAGGTAGATGGCGCCAAAGGCCAAAGAGGGCATCAGATAGGGGAAGAAAGCCAGGTTATTCACCAGACCAGCCAGCTTGCTGGCGCGGCGCTTGGCA
The DNA here is from genome assembly GCA_964345895.1 of uncultured Oscillospiraceae bacterium. Lineage (GTDB taxonomy): Bacteria > Bacillota > Clostridia > Christensenellales > Aristaeellaceae > DTU024. The sequence continues at coordinate 11,640 of CAYFSQ010000038.1, read as the reverse complement.
ACGCCATAGCCCACCAACAGACCGCCTGTGCCGGCAAACACAGCGCACAACACCGCTAGTAGCAGGCTGTTGCCCAAAGCGTTCCATACCTTGTCCGAGAACAGGATACCGTTGCTGTCGCCCTGGTCCAGGTAGTCAAGATTGCGGCCCACCCAGAAGTCCAATGTCATGTTGTCTGGGCTGTAGTCTCCCGCTTTGATGATAACCGATTCCGCTGCAAAGGTAACCAGAGGAAGAACAGCAATCAGCAGCAGCAGCAAAACCAGCAGCAGCGCAACAGGGCGATTGGCCTTGCGCAGGTTAACTTGGGAAATCTGGGAGGATTTTCCGCTGACGGTGGTGAAGGCTTTGCGGGATTTCGTCACCTTCTGGTTAATGCCCAGAATAATAAAGCCGAATAAGATCATGACCCCCGCAATGATAAAGGCCTGGCCGCTATATGTATCCATCAAAGCTTTCATCTTAGTGGAAAGCACGTAGTAGCGCACAGGCGAGCCTAAAAACACCGGCACAGAATAGGCGCTCATGCTGCTGGCAAACACCAGCAGCAAAGTGGACAGAGCCGCAGGCTTAATAATGGGCAGGGAAATACGCCAGATGATGCGCAGGCGCGAGGTTTTCAGCACCGAGGCCGCCTCTTCCAGGTTGGCATCCATGTTGCGCAGCACACCACCAATGAGAATATAAGCAAAAGGCGCATAATGTAGCCCCAGCACCAGGCTGATGGGGAAGAACCCATACACAAACCATTCCGGCATAAAGATGCCAAACACCGAGGCCATAATGCCGTTGGATGTGCCTGCGCCAATATTAACGTTTTTAAAGAATGTCTGCCAGAAGAGGGCCAGCGTCCAGGCTGGCATCATGTAGGGCAGCACAAACACCATGGAAATAAACTTCTTGTAGTGCAGGTTGGTGCGGGTAATCAGCCAGGCAACAATGCCGCCAAAGAGAATGGCAATAAAGGACGCCGTAACCGATACAGCCAAGGTGTTCAGCAAGGGTTGATAGAACTGTATCCAGCTGTTGGACATCCTGAAGCCCAGTGCGCCGCCATCATCAAAGGTAAACAGCAGCTTGCTGAAGTGATACAGCGTCATATCTCCCCGTTTTAACCCCGTGGCGCGGGCTTCGCGTCCCGAATGCACCGTCACTGTTTCCAGCAGTAGTACAACCAGGGGGTAGAGGGTCAGGATGGTGAGGGCAACCAGAAAGAACAGCAGTATTTTATTGGCAGGGACCGAAATAAAAAACCGCCACCTGCCATACAGCCGCTGCAAACCGTCTTTTCGGGCTTTGACCAAAGCAATCATCCTTTCAAAAAAAAGCAAGCCGGGCTCGCCGCCCGGCTTGCTTTGCCTGTTTATTGAATATACTTGGTAACAAAGGTGGATACGTCTTCGTACTGGTTCAAAATCCACTGGGGATCTTCCATCACCAGGGTTTCTTTCCATACGTCCAGGCCCAGATCATCTTCCGCCGGGGCAAGCTGCACGTTGGAGGAGTAAGCGCCCACGCTCTTGCCCCAGGGGGCGAAGCCGTCTTTGCTCATTAGGTAGTCGATAAACAGCATGGCGGTGTACGGGCGCTGGGCATTGGCAGAAACCAGGGCATACATGGGGTACATGAAGCCGGAGAAAGGCATGACGGGCTGGCCGTCCTTGGTGGCTTCATACTGGGCAACAGTCAGGTTTTCTGTCAGCACAGAGGAGGAACGCAGTTTGCTCAGCACGAACAGGCCGATTTTGCCCTGGGCAGTTTCCTGGCTTAATTCCTCAGCAATGGTGGTATCGGAAGAGCCAAAGGTGCAGTTCTGCAGGAACTCTGCAATCCACTTATAGCCTGCGTTTTTATATTCGCCCAGCTCGATGTCTTTGCCCGCATAGGCTTTATAGGCTTCCGCCAGCTTGGCAGACCATTCTTCATCAGTCAACATGACCAGGAAGTTCATGTTCACCTGCTCGCTTTCGGGGTTTTTAAACAGAATGTTGCCCTTGAGCTTTTCGTCGGTCAACTCCCACACATTTTTAATTGCGGGTACTTCTTCACCCTTGTTGTTGTAGATGAACAGCTTGTTGATGTACTGATGCACCAGGGGATCACGGTCCTTTTCTGCAACGGTTTCCTGGAGGGCAGCAGGTACAAAGGAGTACAGGTATTCATTTTCCGTCATGTACAGCAGGGAGGCGCCGTCCTGAATCATGACCATGTCGGCACCCTTGGCGTTGCCATCAATCTCGATTTCCAGCTTGGTGTAAATTTCAGCATCCTTCAGGTTGCTGGCTTCCCCCTGGATGCCATAGACAGCGGTAAAGCCTTCCAAGGCAGTGGCAATGCGGCTGGTGTTGCCATAGACAACAAAGGTGCCGCTTTCGGCTTTCGCTTTATCCACCAGTTCCTCCTGGCTGAGGGCAGCACCCACCGCAATGTCATCCTTGACGGCGGCAAGTGCTGTGCCAAAGCTTAGCATAAGCACCATAGCAGTTAGCAGAGCAATCCATCTCTTCATAGATATACCTCCTATTTATTATGGAAGCAGTTATCGCTTCCGTATAGCCTCTATGGGGTATCCAGCAGCTGTCTGATTCGCTGGAAAGAAAGTTCCAGAAATTGTGACATATCCATCCTGTCCCTTTCATCCCGTGAACTGTAACGGGATTCCAGGTTAAATAGGGTAAGGCCCGTGGCCTTCAGCCTCTGTATGATGGGAAGAAAATCGATATTGCCCTCCCCCATCATCCAATGCCTGTCGATGCCATCGTGCCCCACATTGTCGTGCAGGTGCACCGTGGTCAAATGGGCGCTAAACAGGCCCAAAGGATCCTGTGTGGGGGTAAAAGCATGAGCATGCCCTGAGTCAAAACAAAAGCCCAGCCGCGGTGAAGTCAACTGCTGATAAACCAAGGCATTATGGGCCAAAAACCTTGTGTTCTCCAAGGCAATGTTAATCTGATACTGCTGTGCAACGGCTAGCAACCTCTGCAGCCGCTGCACCCCTACGGCGCTGGGGGGCGGGGGCGTTCTGCCCTTGTTGGTGTGTACCACCAGGTTCTGTATGCCCCGTTCGCCCGCCTCAGCCAAAGCCTTAGCGATATGATCCTCCAAGTGTCGGCCTTTATCGCCTGCATCCCACAAATTATTGGTCTTCGCTGTAGGAAAATGCACAGTATCCACGCGGAGCCCCAGGGACTGGGCAATGTCAAACTGTTCAAAGGGCGTGCTGTCCGTTTCGGAATATTCTGAGCCCCACCATAGCATCACACCATCAAAGCCGGCTTGCTTGATGGCGGCCATACGTTGCCGCAAGGGATAATTATAGAAACCAAAGCGAAAGTTTTGGGCGACATATCGCAACCCTGGCTCCTTTCTCATGTTTAGCAAGATAGTAGAATTATACAGATACACGCATTACGTGTCAAATACAATGCGAATATTACTGGACTTTCTGGCAATCGGGGCACAGGCCATAAATAATAATGTCGCTGCGCTGGGGGGCAAAGCCTTCCAGCCCCGGCACGCTGTCCATGTCCAGGCTGACAGGCAGGTTCCACATCTTCTGGCAGGCGGTGCAGCGGAAGTGGCCATGGGGTAGCAGGGTGGCGTCGTAGTGCAGGTGTTCATCATCCACCCGCAGGGGCAGCACCAGGCCCTTGTCGGCCAGCAGGTTCAGGGTGTTGTATACCGTGGCCCGGGAGCACTTTTGCCCTGTGGCGTTAATATGCTCGTACATCCTTTCCCTGGTTGGGTGGGACTGGGTGGACAGCAAATATTCAAGCAGCTTCAAGCGCAGGGGGGTGGGCTGTATGTCCTTGTCCTGCAGCATGGCGCGTAATTCATCCTGGTGTAAAGACAGTGTCATCACATTCTCCTTAAGGGGTTTGTTTTATATTAGAATGGCTCTACCTACTTGTCAAGGATTTTTCCTGTGTTTGATGCTGCAAAAATCCTTTTCCTCTCCGTCGGCCCATGCCCCGTTTTCCGTGCCATGCTTGATATTTCAACGTTTTCTGGTTGTTGAAGAACATTAACCCCCGCAGGCCGCAAGAATTGTTTACATTTACCAGCCCGGAAATATTTTTTCTTGCTGCATCAACAGGCGGTTTTTTTCTGTACAAAGTGTCGTCTATGGTTTATAATTATAGGAAACTTGGTACCAACCATATCAAAGGCCACAAAAGGCCGCCACTGAGAACCACAAAGGAGGCACCCATGAAGAAAAACCGCATCCTGGCACTGTTCACAGCGTTGCTGCTGCTTCTTACCCTGCAAGGCCTGGTGGAAACCACCACCCCCGCCATGCCCGAGCAGGGGGATATCCTGGCCATGGTGCTGGAGGGCACCGACGCCACCATGCAGATGGCCAGTATGTTCTTTGAAACCGCACCCTACCAGCAAGCCTTCGCCGCCCGGCAGGAGGCCCTCAAAGCCCTGCCCGAGTTGTTCAAGGCGCCTGAAGAAGGCACCCCCGCCCTTACCCAGGAGCAGGTCGCCAGCCTGCTGAAGCTGATGGCAGACAGCGGCAATGTCTTAGGCCGCCGCGCCACCGATACCCAGGGCGTTAATTTCGGCATGTTCACTCAGGAGGGTGCCTTCATCGGCAATGGCATCCCTGCCCAAACAGCCCCACCCCAAACCCCGGAAGAAACCGCCCAGTTTGTTCAGATGGAGCACGCCCGCATGGACGGCCTGCAAGATATGTACACCAAGCTGCAAAGCGACGATGTCAAGCACCTGAACATCCGCGCCAGCCTGCGTGGCGGCGTATTGGCCAGCGCAGGCTTTCAGAATGCCGAGGGCATCACCATCAACCACATCCCCGTCAAGCTGCTGCAGCGCGCCAACGGCACCGCCCTGCTCAGCGCTGAAACCCTGGTGCGTATCAAGCAAGCCCAGTGGCTTTTGATGAACACCCCCGGCATGACTGCCGACCAGCTGCTGGTAGACTATAAAACCCTGCTGGTGGATGGCGAGGTGGCAGGCAGCAAACTGGCCGACGCCCCCAAGCTGCTGCACAATGATTTATTCAAAGACAATTTCCTCGTCTACCATCCTGAGGAGGGCTACTTCCGCCTGGATGTCATCAGCGTCAGCGCGCCGCTGCCCAAAGCGCCGGAGCCCGTCATGACACAGGCCCCTGAAGCCGAGCCTGAAGCCGCCCCCCGTGATGCCCACCCCAGCTCCCGTTAAGCCCACTGCAGCTCCCCTTCCCCAAACGGATCCGCCCGCGCCAGCAGTAACTGAACCTGATATCCCTAATTAACACCCTCCTTACGGAAATACCACAGCCTTGCCAGCCAGATAGAATATCCTGAGCGCAAACAACACTCCCTGCCGCCGCCCCATTGGGGAGGCGGCTCTTCTTTACCCCAGCCTGAAGAAATATTTGTTCCATGGCTGCCCATGCCCACGCAGGCCCCTTTTTCAGGTATAATTTACGTAATCAATTACATGGAGAGGTGTTCCCATGCCATTATTTATTGTGCGGGACGATATAACCACCATGCAGGTGGATGCCATAGTCAACGCCGCCAAGGAAAGCCTCCTGGGCGGCGGCGGGGTGGACGGCCAGATCCACCAGGCGGCAGGGCCAGGCCTGCTTAAGGAGTGCCGTGCCCTTGGGGGCTGCGCCACCGGGCAGGTGAAGCTGACCAAGGGCTATAACCTGCCCGCCCGGTATATCATCCACGCCGTGGGGCCGGTATGGCAGGGCGGCAATCAGGGGGAAAGGGAGCTGCTGGCCTCCTGCTACCTTGAAGCGCTGACCCTGGCCCACCAAAGGGGCTTTGAAAGCATCGCCTTTCCGCTGATTTCCTCCGGCATCTACGGCTACCCCAAGCGCCTGGCCATGGAGGTGGCGGCAGACACCATCCGCCAGTTTCTTAACAGCCACGACATGGTGGTCTACCTGGCCCTCTTTGACAAGCAGGCGCTGGATTTAGGCCGGAGCATTTTCCAGGACATCCAAACCTTCATCGACGAAAAGTATGTGGAGGACAGGGCCCCCTGGCTGGAAGGCAGGCGTAAAAGGGCAGAGGACATCCATTCCCGCCGCTATGAAAGAAGGCGTCCTGCTGAGCTAACAGCTGACGACACCCTTTCCCTGCCATGGGAAGAAATCGAGCAATCCCTTCAAGCCCCTGTTGATGCCCCGGAGCCTCCGGCAAAAGCCGCCCCGCCGCCACTGCCATCAAAAAAAGGCTTCTCCCTGCCCCGCTTCAAAAGGGGCAAGGACAGATACCAGGAAGAGAACCTGCCCCCACCCGAGGCTGCGCCCTGGCAAGACATGCCAGCGGCCGCCCCTGCCCCCCTCAGCCTGGAGGACATCCTCAGCCGCCTGGACGAGGGCTTCTCCCAGACGCTGCTGCGCCTCATCGACCTTTCCGGCATGACGGACCCTGAATGCTACAAAAAAGCCAACGTAAGCCGCAAGCTGTTTTCCAAAATCCGGGGCGACATCCACTACCGCCCCTCCAAGCAAACCGCCCTTGCCTTCTGCCTGGCCCTGGAAATGGACCTGCACGCCACCCAGGACCTTTTGCGCAAGGCGGGCTATGCCCTGTCCCCCAGCAGCAAGGCAGACCTGATTGTGGAATACTTTATCCGCCAGGGCAACTACGACATCTTCCAGATCAACGAAGCCCTCTTCGCCTACGACCAGGTGCTGCTGGGGGCGTAAAAGGCACCCCCTGATTCTCTTTGTAAAATGCCTGCAAAAAGGGTTGACATAGTTTTAGAATCATTCTATAATGCAGGTATGATTGATGAATCTACTTAAAAAATATATGAGGAGGTTTCTTATGCACAACGATGGACGCGACAACCTGGAGAAAAAACCCTTACAGGCGGTGAATGGCCGCCCCGTAGCCGATAACGAAAACATCCGCACCGCCGGCCGCCGCGGCGGCGCCATGCTGGACGACACCTGGTACCTGGAGAAAATGAGCCACTTCAACCGTGAAGTGATCCCCGAAAGGCGCATGCACGCCAAGGGCTCCGGCGCCTTTGGCACCTTCACCGTCACCCACGACATCACCAAGTACACCAAGGCCGCCATCTTCTCCCAAGTGGGCAAGCAGACCGACATGTTCGTGCGCTTTTCCACCGTGGCCGGCGAGCGCGGCGCTGCCGATGCCGAGCGGGACATCCGCGGCTTTGCCATGAAGTTCTACACCGAGGAAGGCAACTGGGACCTGGTGGGCAACAACACCCCCGTGTTCTTCTTCCGCGATCCCATGCTCTTCCCGGACCTGAACCACGCCGTGAAGCGGGACCCCCGCACCAACATGCGCTCTGCCCAGAACAACTGGGATTTCTGGTCCGCCCTGCCTGAAGCCCTGCACCAGGTAACCATTACCATGGGCGACCGGGGCATCCCCACCAGCTACCGGCACATGCACGGCTTTGGCTCCCACACCTATTCCCTTATCAACAAGGACAACCAGCGGGTATGGGTTAAGTTCCACCTGGTGTGCCAGCAGCCCATTGAGTACCTTTCCGATGCCCAGGCCGCCGAAGTTGCCGGCCAGGACAGGGAATCCCACCAGCGCGACCTGTACGATGCCATTGAACGGGGCGATTTCCCCAAGTGGAAGATGTTCATCCAGGTCATGACGGAAGAACAGGCACGCAACCACAAGGACAACCCCTTCGACCTGACCAAGGTATGGTTCAAGGGCGAGTATCCCCTCATTGAGGTGGGCTATTTCGAGCTGAACCGCAACCCCGACAACTACTACGCCGATGTGGAACAGGCCGCCTTTAACCCCGCCGACATCGTGCCGGGCATTGGCTACAGCCCCGACCGCATGCTGCAAGGCCGCCTCTTTGCCTACGGCGATGCCCAGCGCTACCGCCTGGGGGTTAACCACCAGCAGATACCCGTCAACCGCCCCAGGGTGGAAGCCAATTCCTACCACCGGGACGGCGCCATGCGGGTGGACGGCAACTTTGGCTCCGCCCTGCACTACAACCCCAACTCCTACGGCATGTGGAAGGATAACCGCAGCGAGCTGATCCCCCCCTACGAGGGCGGCGGCGCTGAGGATAACTACGATTTCCGCGCCGATGATGACAACTACTACGAGCAGCCCGGCAAGCTCTTCCGCCTGATGGGCAAGGATGAGCAGCAGCGCTTGTTTGACAACACCGCCCGCAACATGCAGGGCACCACCGAGCTGGTGCAAAAGCGCCACATCCGCCACTGCTACCTGGCCGACCCCGCCTATGGCGAAGGCGTCGCCAAGGCCCTGGGCCTGGACATTGCCACCATCGACATGAACGACACCTACGGCGCCCGCGCCTAACAAGCGGGTGAAGGGATGAAATCCCTTCTCA
>CAYFSQ010000038.1:0-3206 GCA_964345895.1 uncultured Oscillospiraceae bacterium | reverse complement strand
GGGTGCAGGGGGCAGAATGCCCCCGGCGCCTCCACCAAGCAAAACAGCGCAGCGCATTTTGCGGCTAGCAAGACAAGCAACAGAAAAGGGTGCGCGTTGAGTAGTTGAGGGTGCAGGTTTGATACCGGGGAGGGGACATTTTTAGGAAAAAATGTCCCCTCCCCGGGCCCCACCCCCAAAAACCAATAGAAGTTTTTGTATTTTGCGGGTATATATCAAGAGAGTGATTGTGCGCCGCATTGCATGGCATGACGCCACCCGAAGCGTGCAGAATACAATCGCCACATCCCACGATTAACCTTTCACTGCAAGGAGAACCCCACCATGAAACGCCTGCTGCTGCTCATCCTTGGTACCCTCAGCCTGGGGCTGGGGCTGCTTGGCGCGGTGTTTCCCGTGCTGCCCACCACCCCCTTCTTGCTGATGAGCGCCGCCTGCTACCTGAAAAGCTCCCCCCGCTTGTACGCCCTGCTGATGAAGAACCGCTTCACCGGCCCCTTGATTTATGAGTACAGCATCACCCGGGCAGTGCCCGCCGCCACCAAGCGAAGCGCCATCTTGATTGTATGGCTGGGCATTGGTCTAAGCGTTATCTTGGTCAACAACCTGTGGGTGCGCATCCTGCTGCCCCTCATCGCCCTGGGCGTTACCCTGCACATCTCCCGCCTGCGCACCCTGAAGCAGGACGAAATCCCCGCCGCGCGTAAGAAATACAGGGCCTTCGTGTCGGGGCTGTAATACGGTTTTTATATTAAGGTAGTTCTCTGATTCCTATGGATACCAAGTATTCATAGGTTTTTTGATAAAATTCTTTTTGTCGAGTAATATCCTCATCGTTTCCATGGGGAACAAAAATAACCATTCCCTGCCTTGCGCGGGTAAGCAGCACACGATAAGCATTCAATAAATAGGTCTTTTTCTCTTCTTGCCTTACTCGGTTCCATTTTGAACCAGAAAAATTAAAGTAAGTCCATTGGTTTCCGTCGTAGCGTAAATCCCCGTCCCAGGCAACCAGCGTATAGTCTAGCTCTAGCCCCTGTATATCAAACTCTGTCACAACATCTTCTAGTGCATAACTTGAACGGATATCATCTTTCCCTTTTAGAAACCAATGGTCAACAGAAATCTCGTTTTTAACGAATATCCCTTCGGGTTTCAGACGAATTGCACCACTGCTGGCCAGCACCCCATATCGAGTTGTTCCCCGTCCCTGTTTCCGCAGCCATGCTTTGCCTTGCTCTAAATCTCGCGTGATGTAGATAGGGTATTTATCCTGTATGCGCGTATGCAATATTTGCGCCTGCATGCCATCATTGTCTAACAAAGCCTTGATAAAAGCAGCAAGCTCCGGCGTGCGAAAGGAACGAACAGAGGTTGCTAAATGCAGCTTTTTCCGCTCATGTAGCGAAAGCCCCTTTATCATGCTTTTCCACTGACGCCCTCGGCGATATTCTTCATCGCGTATTTCCGGGGTGATATACACATCCCAGGCAGGAAAAGCGCGCTGCAAAGAATCAAACCACTCTGGCAGCCCCGCCTCACCTGTGTTTATCTCTTGCCCGCCGCCCACCAGGCAGATGATAACCGCCCAGCCTGCATGCCGGTCCATGGTGCTTATTAAAAACTCGGGCTCACTGTATGCAAAATCGACGACTCCCTTTTTTGTTGACATAAAATCTTTAATCTTTGCATGGGTCCAAGCCCGTTGCGCTTCATCAAAGATAACAATCCTCTCGGGTGGTACCATCGCATTTCCAACGAAGGAGTCACGATACTTATGGATAATCTGGATGAAGGCCGATGTGCTTCGCAACGCATCCCTTTTTGATAAGCGATTTCCCCGTTGCATCTCTTGCTCTATCTTGTCCAGCGCAAGAGCTTCCTGTAACACCTTAACCAATGGGTAGTTGCCCGACAGAAAAACTGCATGCTCGCCTTTGTCGGCATTAGAGCGTTGTATAGCAATATTTAAACCTGCTAGCGTTTTCCCCGCGCCTGGAACGCCAGTAACAAAGCAGATACTCTTTTTTTGGAAAGCTTTGCTATGCTCGATAATGCGATTAATCTCATCCGCTGTTACCGTAAGGTTTTCCGCCCCCGCATCACTACGGGTAATGTCTTCTACTCGATGCCCTCGATAAAGGGCCTGGGCCGCTTCTACAATAGTTGGCGTTGGCAAGTACTCAGAGTTTTCCCAAGCGAATACATCAAACGTTTTTTCATGAAACTGCGCCACCACTTGTAGAATAGTTGCGCGAATATTGCTCGCGTTACACTTGATGGGCTCGATAATCCGGTCTCTTTCAGAAATGTTTAACGTAACCAAAGGGGCATGTGTGGACACCATGATAGGTACCAACAATTTATCATGGCTTTCTTTATGGAAATTGCGCAAATCAAGCGCGTAGTCGTACACCTGGTCATAGGCATAAGCCCCATATTCTGTATCGCCACACTTAAACTCTAATAAAAAGACAATGTTTTGATAGAGGATGATAACATCAATCCGCTTTCCCATGCGGGGGATGGTGTACTCAAAAAGTATGTGTCCTTGTGTGAAACCATGGAGCTGTTCTTTTAAGATGCTTACTTCCTGCTCCCATGTGTTCCGCTGGAAGATGCGGGTTTCAGCCGACACGTCGTTGTTGCTGATGATACCGATTATCATTTCTTTCGGTTGTGATAAAAACCTTTGTATTGGTGCGGAATAGTATGCCTTTAAATTACGCATAAAAAGCCTTCTTTCATCCGTTTTATATCCTGGAAGGAAGCATCCTATGGGAGTATCATTACAATTTATTTGAGGCAAGATCATAGTATAAGGATTTATACCATGCGTCAAGATCTGGTTTTACAATACATAGTCCTTTCTGCATTTTTGGAACAACTAAACAAAACTTATTATCTTTGATATATTGGCAGCATCATACAATCAAGGAAGCACCATGCCCTTCATCATTGTTCGCAACGATACCACCACCATTCAGGTGGACGGGCAAATTCACGCCGCTGCAGGGCCGGAACTACTGGCGGAGTGCAAGGCGCTGGGCGGCTGCGAAACGGGCAGCGCGAAAACAACAAAGGGGCACAAATTGCCGGCCCGGATGGGCATCGTCCATTGGGAAAGAAGCGGAATGCGCCCCGCCGAAGATGTCGCTCCGCAAGCGACCCTTTTCTACCCTTTTTTCGCTACCATGTAATCAACC
>CAYFSQ010000037.1:0-18488 GCA_964345895.1 uncultured Oscillospiraceae bacterium | reverse complement strand
TCGTTCCTAAACGGCAAAAAAGGGTCTGAAAGACCTTTTTTGACGAACTGAGGGCTGTAACATGTCGTTACAGCCCTGCTTGTTACACGGTATACGGCTTACTTTCTCTTCAGCGCGTCTTTGCCGGGATACTTGGCTTTGTCCCCCAGCTCCTCCTGGATGCGCAGCAGCTGGTTGTACTTGGCCACCCTTTCGCTACGGGCAGGGGCGCCGGTCTTAATCTGCCCGGCGTTGGTGGCCACAGCCAGGTCGGCAATGGTGGTGTCCTCCGTCTCCCCCGAGCGGTGGGAGATAACGGCATTGTAGCCATTCTGGTGGGCTAGATGGATGGCGTCCAGGGTTTCTGTGAGGGAGCCTATCTGGTTCAGCTTGATGAGGATGGCGTTGGCTGCCTTTTCCTCGATGCCCCGCTTCAGGCGGCTGACATTGGTAACGAACAGGTCGTCCCCCACCAGCTGCACCTTGTCCCCCACGCGCTTGGTCAGCTTGACCCAGCCTTCCCAGTCCTCTTCGTCCAGGGGGTCTTCCAGGGATACGATGGGGTAGTCTGCAAGCAGTTCTTCCCAGAATTGAACCAGCTCGTCGGTGGTGTAGCGAAGGCCTGTCTTGGGCAAAAGATACCCGTTGTCTGCCTTCCACTCGCTGGCGGCGGCGTCGATGGCCAGGGCAATATCCCGCCCCGGCTCGTAGCCGGCACGGCGGATGGCCTCCATAATCAGGTCCAGGGTTTGCCGCTCGCTCTTAAGGTCCGGCGCAAAGCCCCCTTCATCCCCCACGGCGGTGGCCAGGTGTTTTTCCTTCAGCAGGGATTTTAGGGCCTGGTAGACCTCCACGCCCCAGCGCAGCCCTTCCTCAAAGGTGGGGGCGCCCACGGGCATCACCATAAACTCCTGGACATCCAGGTTGTTGGCGGCATGGGCGCCACCGTTTAAAATGTTCATCATGGGGACAGGCAGGGTGACCGCCTCATCGCCCCCCAGGTGATGGTACAAGCCTTGGTGGTTCTGTGCCGCCTGGGCCTTGGCATAGGCCAGGGAAACCGCCAATATGGCGTTGGCCCCCAGGTTGGTTTTGTTGGCGGTGCCGTCCAGGCGCAGCAGGACATCGTCCAGCTCTTTCTGGCTGGCGAAGGCATGGCCTTTGAGGGCCGTGGCAATCTCTTCATTGATATGGCGGACAGCCTGGCTGACGCCCTTGCCGCCAAAGGACTTTTTGTCGTTATCCCGCAGCTCGTGGGCTTCAAACTGGCCGGTGGATGCGCCGCTGGGCGCAGCGGCAAGGCCTTTAGCGCCGCTTTCTAATACGATGGTAGCTTCTGTGGTGGGAAAACCGCGGCTGTCGATAATCTGACGGCCTTTAACTTGTTGTATCTTCATGGGTACCTCCTGTTATTTGCATGGCAAAAGCCAAAGAAGTTGCTGCAAGAGTATACCCAGTTTTCGCTAATAGATAACCTTACCCCAGAATTTCCTGGGCATAATGCACCGAGTCCATGGCGCCTTTGGCGTAAAAGTCGGCATCAATCATGGCGGCGTAATCCTTGGTAAGAACGGCACCGCCCACCATGATTTTTGTGTCCGGGCAGGCAGAGCGCAAAAGGCGGATGGTTTCCCGCATGCTGTCTACCGTGGTGGTCATCAGGGCGGAGAGGCCAACCAGCTTGCAATGTTCCCTTTGGCAGGCTTCTACCACGGCTTCGTGGGCCACATCCTTGCCCAGGTCCAGCACCCGAAAGCCATAGTTTTCAAGCAATGCCCTGACGATGTTCTTGCCAATATCATGAATATCGCCTTTAACTGTCGCCACGATGACGGTGCCCTTGCCCTGCCCGTCGCCGCTGGTGGGCAGCAGGGCGCGCACCACCTCAAAGGCGGCGGCAGAGGCATCGGCGCTCATCATCAACTGGGGCAGGAACAGGGTACCCTTGGCAAAATCATCCCCCACAAGGTTGAGGGCTGGGATTAGGATATCGTTAATCACCGCCATGGCATCCATGGACTTTAAAGCGTCCTTTGTGGCCGCTACGGCATCATCCTTCAGGCCCTTTAATACCGCATAGGTCAGGGGGTGGCTCCCCCCCTCCACCACGGCCTGGGGCTTATCCGGCATGGTCAGGTTGATTTCCCGGCCAGATTGGCGGTGGATGTACTGGCGGGCGCCTTCATCCCGGCCGGTGAGCAGCATGGTGGCGTCATAGGCGGACATCATCAGGTCGCTGCCGGGGTTGATGATGGCAAAATCCAGCCCCGCCTGCAGGGCCAGGGTAAAGAAGGCAGCGTTGACCATCTGCCGGTTGGGCAGGCCAAAGGAGATGTTGGACACCCCCAGCATGGTTTTGACACCCAGCTTTTCCTTGATCAGCCTTAGGGCTTGAATGGTGGTGTTGGCTGCCTGGCTGTCTGCGCTGATGGTCATGCACAGGGGGTCGATAACAATGTCCTTCTTGGGAATGCCCCATTGCAGGCATGCATTCACAATTTTTTCTGCCACCTTCAGCCGCCCCTCGGCTGTTTCGGGGATGCCCTCATCATCCAATGTCAGCCCGGCGATGACGCCGCCGTACTTGGCGACCAAAGGCAGCACCGAGGCGAGGATGTCCTTCTTGCCGCTGACGGAGTTAATCATGGCCTTGCCGTTTACGGCACGCAGGCCGCTTTCCAGCACCTCGGGTTTGCTGGCGTCTATCTGCAGGGGCAGGGCGCAGACTTCCTGCACGGCGCGCACCACATCGGCCATCATGGCGCTTTCGTTAATGTCGGGCAGCCCCACGTTAACATCCAGCATGTGGGCGCCCTGCTCTTCCTGGGCGATGGCCTGCTTGCGCATCCAGTTAAAATCCCTTTGACGAAGGGCTTGCTGCATGTTCTTTTTGCCGGTGGGGTTGATGCGTTCGCCAATGATGATGGGGGTTTTCGCCTCAAACCACTGGCCAAAGGAACACAGCAGGGTTCCCTCTTTTTCGGTGGGCTGTGTGAAGGGAACATCCTCGATGGCTTTTTTTAATGCCGCGATATGGGCAGGGGTGGTGCCGCAGCAGCCCCCCAACCCCTGGACGCCCAGGGCAGCATACTCCCGCATCATGGCGCCAAAGGCTTCAGGGGCCATGTCGAACACCGTCTTTCCCCCCTCTTGATGGGGGATGCCGGCGTTAAGCTTTAACACCACCGGCAGGGAAGAAGCCGCCACCAACTGCTGAATAAAGGGTTTTAACACCCGGGGATCTGCCCCGCAATTAAGGCCCAGGGCGCTGACCCGCAGGCCCTCCAGCAGGGCGACAACCCCTTCCACCTCCAGGCCGCTGAGCAGGCGGCCGTTTTCGTCCACCGCTACGGTAGCCAGGATGGGCAAATCACAGTTTTCTTTGGCCGCCAGGACAGCCGCCTTCATTTCGTAGGGGTCTGTCATGGTTTCTATGGCAATCAGATCGCAAAGGGGCGCTGCCGCCCGGATGACCTGGGCATAGATGTCCACACATTCTTCAAACCCAAGGTCCCCCACAGGCTTTAACAAGCGCCCGGTGGGCCCCAGGTCCAGCGCCACATACCGGGGGATGCCCGTTTGTGCCGCCACATTGTCACAGGCTGTGCGCGCCGCCTGGAGGGAGGCCTTGGCCACCTCCTCCACGGTGTAGGGGCTGTCTTTGAGCTTCAGGCGGTTTAAGCCAAAGGTATTGGCATACACCACCTGGGCCCCTGCCTGCAGGTAGTTTTCGTGGATGGTTGTGACGATCTCCGGCGTCAGGATGCTGCGCGCCTCGGGGATTTCCCCAGGCTGCATGCCCGCCGCCTGCAATTGGGTGCCCATGCCGCCATCGAGTACCAGAAAATCATTGCGGGTAAAGGTGAAAGCTCTCATTGATCCTCCAGAATATCTTCTTCCTGTCGTAAGGCACAGTCTTTCTTGTTGCAGGTGCGGCACCCCTTTGCCACAACCCGCTCCTCCCCCAAGGCGCAGATGCCCGCCAGGGCGGTGACGCTTTTCTGGGGTGTCAGCATCAGGCTGTCGGTAACGCTAAGACCAATCAACTTGGGGGCATTCAACGCCTGTAAAATGCAGGGCTGCATGGTGAGGGGCAGGTCCCCATAGCCGGGGGAGTATCTGGGCCGAAGGGAGAAACCTTCCGCCAGCAAGCGCTGCTTGATACTTTTCTCTTCCTGATCCAGCATCTCTTCCAGCGCCGCGGCGGCCACAGCTTGCAGCAGCACCATGTCGGCAGCAGAGCTTAGGGCCAGGCGGGTAATCAGCCGGTCGGTGCCGCCCCCTAAGGTGGCAGCCACCAGGTAGGCCTCCTGGCAGCCTAACAGGTTGCAGTGGATATCCTCCCCCTCCAGGGCAAAGCCCGCGATGGCGGCCTTGTCCCCCTGCCAACGAAGGGGCAGGCGCTGATAGGTCATCCGGGGCTGGGCTGCCTGCCGCAACTTGTCAATAACGCCTTCTACCCTTGCCTGGATGTCCTCTTCCGGCGTGGCGCCGCGGTAGCCCAGGTAGCGATATACTTCTTTCCGGGGCACTTGAGGGAAGGGCCGGGCATAGTCCCTGTCAAGCATGGAGCTTGTCCCGCCCCAGCACCTTTTCCAGGTTCATCATGATGCCCTCTACAATCTCCGGTTTGTTCATCGTGTACAGGTGGAAGGCCTTTACGCCGTTGGCCACCAGGTCGATAATCTGGTTGGCTGCATAGACAATGCCGGCCTGCTGCATGGCTTCCGGATTGTTGTGGAACTTATCGGCAATGGCCAAAAGCTGCGCGGGCAAGTTGGTGCCCGATATCTGCTTGATGTGCTTGATTTGCCTATAGGCCGTCAAGGGCATAATGCCGGGGATGATGGGCAGGGTAACCCCTGCATCCCGCAGGCGGTACATAAAGTTGTAGAAGATGTCGTTGTCAAAGAACATCTGGCTGATCAGGTAGTCGGCCCCCGCCTCCTGCTTGATGCGCAGGGTTTCGATGTCGTGGAACTTATCCTCGCTCTCCACATGGCCTTCAGGGTAGCAGGCACCGCCGATGCAAAAATCCCCCTGGCGGCGGATTTCCGCCATCAGGTCCGAGGCGTAGGGAAAATCCCTGGAGGGCACAAAGCTGTCGTCCTTGGGCATATCCCCCCTGAGGGCCAGGATGTTTTCCACGCCCAGGGCCTTGAGCTCGGCACATTTTTCTTTGACACTTTCCTTGGTGGAGGCGACGCCCGTCAGGTGCGCCAGGGCGGTGACGCCGCAGTTTTTCTGTACATGGCCAGCGATGGCTACCGTATTCATCGATGCGCCGCCGTTGGCGCCATAGGTGACGGAACAAAAATCCGGCTTTAAAAGGGAAATGCGCTGGGTGCAGGCCATCACAGAATCCAGGGGCAGCCCTGCCTTGGGGGGAAATACTTCAAAGGACACGGTCACCCTGTCCTGGGATAAAATATCGCGAATCTTCATACCAACCACTCCTTCTAAAAACAAGTTTATCAATTATAGCACATCCCTTCCCCTGATAAAACGGCGCATGGGAAAAGAGCGGGATAAATGCAGGGCGCAGCCATCCCAAGCAGTAAAACCACAAGATGTAGTTGTCCCCTTTACTTGTTTACACAATTTGTGGTTTGATTGTGGACGTTTTTTACACGCCCGCCCAAGAGCAGGGATATAATAAAGCCAGAGAAAGGAGGGCCTTTCAAACAGAAACAGCATATGGAAAGGACGGCTTGTTATGACCGATAAAAAAACCTTTGTATTGGATACCAGTGTGCTGGCAGATTTCCCCCACGCCCTGTACGCCTTTGATGATAACAATGTCTGCATCGCCGATGTCACCCTGGAGGAGCTGGACGCCCTGAAAATACGGGGCAACGACACCGGCGCAAACGCCCGCGCCGCCATACGCATCATGGAAGCTTTGCGCCAGGAGGGGGATTTAACCAAGGGCATCCAACTGCCTGGCGGCGGCATCTTCCACATAGAATTAAACCACAGAAGCGCTCCCCTGCCCCCCTCCTGGGACGAAAGCAAGGCGGATAACCGCATCATCAGGGTGTGCGTCGGGCTTGCGCAAAGCAAGCAGCAGGTGATCCTGGTATCCAACGACGTCAGCCTGCGCATCAAGGCCAGCGCTTTGGGGGTGCCAGCGGAGGAGTACCGCGCCGGACAGATTATCCCCAAACTCAAGGAACAGTATACCGGCCGCTGCGTGCTGAGGGCACCTGATGACCTGGTGAACCTGTTTTACCAGGACAAGGAACTGTCCAAGGAAGTACTGGACACCCTTGTTAAGGAAGAAATACTGCGGGAAAACCAGTTTGTCCTGCTGCAGTCTGACAGCGATGACAAACACAGCGCCCTGGGCCGGGTAGAGGAAGGCCGCCTGGTAGCGCTGCACTACGCCAATGAAAAGATGCACGGCGTCACCCCCCGCAACATGGGGCAGCGCTTCATGCAGGAAGCGCTGATGGTGCCCTGCGAGCGGGCGCCCCTGGTGATATTAAAGGGCGCTGCCTGCACCGCCAAAACCTTCTTCGCCGTGGCGGCGGGGCTGTGGCAGATAAAGCGGTACGACCAGTATTCCCATGTGCTGGCGGTGCGCCCCAATGTTAAGTTTGATGAAGAAATCGGCTTTCTCAAGGGCACGGAGGAGGAAAAAATTGCCCCGCTGATGCGGCCCATTGTGGACAATATTCTGGCGCTGTTCCCCGGCGACCCCCAGATGCCCGAAAAGCTGGAGGAGTACGGCATCATCGTCTACCAGGCCATGGCCTTCATGCGGGGGCGCAGCATCACCGATACATGGATTATCGTGGACGAGGCCCAAAACATGACCCCCTCCCAGGCCTTTGGCATCATCAGCCGGGCAGGGGCGAACACCAAGATTGTCTTGGCCGGCGACCCGGAGCAAATTGACAATCCCTACCTTGACTCCACCAACAACGGCCTGGTGTTCGCCGCAGAAAAGATGAAGGACAGCCCCCTATGCTGGCAGATAACCCTGGATGATTCGGAGTGCGTGCGCAGCCCCCTGGCCAGGGAGGCGGTGCGGATGATGAAGCAAAAGGGCGAAAGCATACGCAGCTAAAACATACAAATGCATAATATCTCTCCCCTTGCGTTGACAGATGCCGTCTATGGATATAAAATAAGGGTATCATTCTAGCGTACAAACTGCGTGTTAAACTTGGTAATTTTTCAGGAAAGAAGCCCTGCTTTTTTTCCTACCCAAAGGGGCAGGCAGTTGAACGTAGAAAAAACACAACCTATAGAAAGGAGTTCTGTCCGGTATTTTCGTACAACCAAGTAGAAAAGAAGAACAGGAGAATCATTCATGAAGAAAAACATTCGTATCCTTAGTTTCCTCCTCGCGCTGATGTTCAGCATGAGCCTGACGGCCTTTGCCCAGGACGTGCCCGCCTATTCCGTCGAAGGGTTTGAAACCGTCGACGCCGAAGGCAACCGCATCACCACAGGGCGCGATGCCACCAGCAAGACGGCCATGGCCGTTGCCTCCAAGTATGAGGTAAGCCAGGTGGGCGCTGAAATCCTCAAACAGGGCGGCAACGCGGTGGACGCCGCTGTAGCCATGGGCTTTGCCCAGGGCGTCGCTGAGCCCTTCACCAACGGCCCCGGCGGCGGCGGCTTGGCCGTCATCCACATGGCCGACGGCAGCAATGTGTTCGTGGATTTCCGCGAAATCGCCCCTGCCAATGCCACGCTGGATCTGTATCTGGACGCTGAAGGCAAAAACAACGGCAACACCATGCTGGGCGGCCTGGCCTCGGGCATCCCCGGCGACGTGGCCGGCATGCTGTACATGCTGGAAAACTACGGCTCTGGTAAGCTGAGCCGCGAAGAAATCCTGGCCCCCGCCATCCGCATTGCGGAAGAAGGCCTGTACATCAGCCAGTATGCCGCCAACTCCATCACCGACGCCTATGAAAAGGCCACCCAGTTCCCCGAGATGCAGAAAATCTACTGGGATAAGGACGGTCTGCCCCTGGAAGCCGGCGTTGTGCTGAAGAACCCCGACTATGCCAAGACCCTGAAGCTGATTGCCGAACACGGCAACGACGGCTTCTACAAGGGTGAGGTGGCCCAGGCCATCGTAGACAGCCTGGCCAAGTATGACGGCGTCATGACGCTGGAAGACCTGGCCAACTACAAGGTTACCGTCCGCGAGCCCGTCAGCGGCACCTACCGCGGCTACACCCTGCTGTCCTCTCCCCCTCCCTCCTCGGGCGGCACCATCCTGATTGAGATTCTCAACATCCTGGAAAACTACGATGTGGCGAGCCTCAAAGTCAACTCCCCCGAGTATATCCACCTGATTGTGGAAACCTTTAAGCTGGCCTATGCCGACCGCGCCCAGTACATGGCCGACGACGCCTTCGCCGATGTGCCCCTGGAGGGCCTGGCCAACAAGGAGTTTGCCAAGGAGCGTTCTGCGCTGATCGACCTGACAAAGGCCCAGCAGCCCACCTTCGGCGACCCCACATTGCATGAAGGCAGCAACACCACCCACTACTCCGTTGCAGACGCCGCCGGCAATGCCGTGGCCGTCACCAAGACCATCAACTACTACTTTGGCTCTGGTGTCATGGTGGATGGTTATGGCTTCATGATGAACAACGAAATGGACGACTTCTCCACCAGTGCTGAGAGCGTCAACAAGATTGAGCCGGGCAAGAAGCCCCTGTCCTCCATGAGCCCCACCGTGGTCCTCAAGGAAGACGGCACGCCTTTCCTGGTGCTGGGCACCCCCGGCGGCGCGCGTATTTTCGCCTCCATCGCCCAGATTATCTCCCGCATTATCGACCATAAGATCCCGCTGCATGATGCCATCAGCGTGCCCAAGATCTGGAACAACGGCCCCGCCAACAA
Organism: uncultured Oscillospiraceae bacterium; assembly: GCA_964345895.1. Classification (GTDB taxonomy): domain Bacteria; phylum Bacillota; class Clostridia; order Christensenellales; family Aristaeellaceae; genus DTU024. The sequence continues at coordinate 9,638 of CAYFSQ010000037.1, read as the reverse complement.
CTTCCAGTACGAGAACCCGCTGAAGGGCTATGAAGAGTACGCCATCACCGAAGAAACCATCGCCAAGTTGACCGAGATGGGCCACGACAAGATTGGCACCGCTGCCTCCGGCGCTGTGCAGGCCATCGAATACCTGGAGGATGGCACCCTCTACGGCACCGCAGACCCCCGCCAGGATGGCAAGGCTGTGGGCGTAGACTGAGAAGCAATTTTCAGGAAGAACTAAACCCTGCCGGGGCTGACGAAAGTCAGCCCCGGTTCTTTATTTAAGCGATGCCTTGAAAGTAGAAATATGCCCTTGTATAATGATGGGGACTATATTCGCGCAAAGGGGAAAACCATGGAAGCCATCATCACCCATGATTTAAGCAAGACCTACCCTGGCGGCAAGGAAGCCGTCAAGGGGATGAACATCGCCTTAAGCCCGGGGGAGGTATATGGTTTCCTGGGCCCCAACGGCGCAGGGAAAACCACGGCGGTGAAACTGCTGACCGGCCTGCTGGCCCCCACCCGGGGCGAAAGCATGGTGTTTGGGTTAGACCCTGCCAGGGAACCTGAGAAGGTACATGCCCTCTCCGGCGTGGTGACCGAGCATGCCCGGATGTACGACCACCTGTCAGGGGCAGAAAACCTGCAGTTTTACGGCGAGACCTTCGGCCTTGACAAAGGCCAGAGCAAGCAGAGGGCTCAGGAACTGCTAGCCCAAGTGCAGCTTGAAGGCGCGGGGGACAAAAAGCTTGCCACCTACTCCACCGGCATGCGGCAAAGGCTGTCCCTGGCCCGGGCGCTGATGCACAGGCCAAAGATGCTGTTTCTGGATGAGCCCACGTCGGGGCTAGACCCGGAAAGCGCGCTGCATGTGAACGGCATGATACGAAGCCTGGCGCAAAAGGAGGGCACCACGGTGTTCCTGTGCACCCATCAATTGCGCTATGCCCAGGAAATCTGTACCCGGTATGGGCTGATCAGCGAAGGAAGCATGCTGATGGAAGGCACCCTGGAAGGCCTGCAGCAAAAGGTGCTGCCCGGCATCAGGGTGCAGGTAAAGGCCAGCAAGCTGCCAAAGGGGTGGGCGTTCCGCCAGGAAAAGGACGGAATGGAAACCGATGTTGCAGATGAACAGGACATCCCCCGCCTGGTGCGCGCCATACTGGATGCCGGCGGGGATGTGTACCATGTTTCTGCCCAGAGGCCAACGCTGGAGGATATCTATTTTGCCCTGGCAGGCAGCAGGGAGGAACGCCTATGAAACAAGCCATGAAAGCGGTGATGGGCAAGGATTTGCGGGGCATAACCGCCAATAAGCAATTGTTCAGCGTGATTCTGATTGTGCCTGTGGTGCTGTCGGTGTTGCTGCCATTGATGTTTGTGCTGATTACCCATTTTGCACCCCAGGAAATGGGGGATTTTGAGGCCATGCTACGCATGCTGCCGGGGGCTGAGGGCGAAAGCATGCAGCAGCGTATTTTGCACCTGCTGGCTAACTATATGATGCCCATGATGTTTCTGCTGATCCCCGTGATGGCGTCTTCGGTGATGGCTGCCAATGCCTTTGTGGGGGAAAAAGAAAAGCAGACGCTGGAAACGCTGCTGTATAGCCCAATGACGCTGCGGGAGATATTCGTTGCCAAGGTGATGGCGGCATTCTGGCTGAGCATGCTGGTGTCGGTGGCGTCTTTTGCCCTGATGGTGCTGGTGCTGGAGGGCAGCGCACTGCTGGTGACGGGGCAGGTGGTGCCGCTGGAGGGGGGCTGGGGGCTGATTATGCTGCTGGTGTCCCCCGCGCTGTCCATGATTGCCATTACGCTGATGGTGCGCACATCAGCCAAGGCGCAAAACGCCATGGAGGCGCAGCAGAAGGCAGTGTTTCTGGTGCTGCCCATCCTGTTGCTGATGATGGGGCAGTTTACCGGCGTGATGCTGCTGAGCAACTGGCTGCTGCTGGCCCTGGGCCTGGCAGCCGCCGCCCTCGCATGGCTGCTGATCAAACGCGCCATGCACAGCTTCACCTATGAACGCCTGCTGACATAGTGCAAAGCAGGATTCCAAAGGAATGAAATTCCTTTGGTGGGCCTGGGCAAAGCCCAGAAAACGAAAGCGAAACAGCGCAGCGCCTTTCGCGGTTAACCAGGAATGTTTGAAAGACGCACACAATAAAATATCCCACCATAAAAGGGAACGGCATGTCCGTTCCCTTTTGCATATACCGATGTCCCCTACTCCACCATCCCGTAAAACCTCAAACAATACAGCACAATATCTACCTGGTCCTGGATGCGGTGGCTCAGGGGGAAGCCCCGGAAGGTTTCTACCGTGATGACGGGGATGCCCCCAACATTTGTCATTACATCGTTCAGGCTGTCCTTTTCCCCCGGCCCAACAAAGGCGAAGGGAAAACGACCCAGGGTGCCTTCCTCATAGGCGGTTAGTAAAGTGAAGAACAATTCCTCCATGCCATCAGGGGCTGTGAATATCAGCTTGTTGCCCAGGAAGTCCCGCCCGGAGGTGAATACCGCCGCTTCATGCAGGTCCAGCACCAGGACGGGCTGCTTGTCGATAATGTCCTGATAGATGGCATGGGCAAGCTGCTCTGCAGGGTTACCCTGCGCCTTGCCGGGGTAGGCCCGGTTTAAATCCAGCGAGCCTTTCACGTGGCGGTTGACTGCCTCGCAGCCCAAGATGTTGGCCTGGGGCAACAGGTATATTTTGCCTGCCGTAACCTGTAGGTTTTTCAGCAGCAGCCCCGCATACCAGCCCGCCCGCTCATCCCCATGGGTACCGCCCAGAATGTAGAGGGTGGGGCCTTCCACACCCGAATCCAACAGGTAGACAGGGGTGCTGGTTTCTGTGCCTTCCGTTAGGTGGTAGGCAGGCGCTTTTTCTTCTGTGGTATCTATGCCAAACTCTTCAGGGCTGAGGCTGTCCAAGGATACATCATCTGCGGGTTCCTGAGCACGGATGCCCTTAAAGGGGAAGGACTGGTTAAACTCGGGGATGAACACTTCCTCCGCCGCCCAGGCAGGTGTAACCAGCAACAGGCACAGCAGCAGGCACAAAGAGAGGGTGGATCGTTTCATGTTGCCTCCGGATAGAGAAAGGGGCTGTAACAAAGCGGTTTCTTGTTGGTGGAGCGGTAGCCAACAAAGGACAAAGCCCCTTGGCATCCACAACAAGGCTTTGTTACAGCCCCTTGCAAAGTTGGTTAGTTCAGGTAATCGCCCAGCTTGGCAGCGAGCATCACATCATAGGTGGGGATATTTTCGATGGTAACCACTTCACCCATCAGGTCGCTATATGCTGCCGTGTAGGACAGGATGCCCTGCAGGTGGCGGCCTACGCGCTCTTCAATGGGATGGCCGTTATCATCATAGGGCACATAGAGCATGCCCAGTTTCTCAGAGGAAACGTAGTACTTGTCGATACCATCAATCGCCAGCTTCTCGTTGGTGGCGCCGCGCAGGCGGCCCTGGGAAGCGTTGGCGGTTTCCATCAGGAGGGGGAAGGTGTCGGTGTAGTCGCCCAACTCGCGGTGGGTAAGACCGCGCAGGTTGACGGGAGAGGGCTCCAGCGCCATGGCGATGCCCATCATGTCCAGCTCGAAGGAACCCATGGCCGCAATGTCCATGGCCTTTTCGTGGGCCACGGTGGCGTTGATGACAGGGTATTCGGGGGACGCTTCATGCAGGTCGTACGTCAGGCCGATGTTTTCTTTCTTGATTAGCTCCGTGATGGCGTAGCACATTTGCTCCGTCAGGTTGCCGTCGGCCCGGCCGGGATAACCGCGGTTCAGGTTGCGGGTTTCAGAGCCGGAAAGCTGCTGGCCGCTGGAAGCATGCTCGTACACGTCGGGATCAGGCCACTGATCGATGACGTTGGTGGCACGGCTGCCGTAGCGGAACTGGCGCTCTTCACCCTTGGCATTGTTAAAATGCATATACAAGGGCGCGCCTTCCTGGGAGTCGTTGTGGGTAAAGGCAGAGTTGTTGGCCCGGGGAATGACGAACACTTCACCGGCGGTTACCTTGGCATTTTCTACCAATACCACGGCGGACAGGTAGCCCGAGGGCTCGTTGGCGTGGGTGCCGCCCAGCACCAGCACCTTGCCGCCGGGTTCTTCACCCTTTAAGACATAGATGTCGGTGTCGCCGCGGGTGCCCTTGAGGGCGGGGAAATAGTCGCTCAGCTTGCGCACTTCCGTAACGCCTTCGCCTTGCTTGATAACGTCCGGCTCCCGCAAGGACAGGAAGAGGTTGCCGGAGTATACGCAGATGGCCGCTGTTAAAACCAGCAGCACCAGGGCCGTAATATGATGTCGTTTCATTTGCTTTCCTCCCTTACTTGATCATCAGCAGCCTGAGGATCAGAGGAATAATGACCATCATGGCGGTGAGTTGATTGGTAAGCTTTTCCTCCGTCACCATATTCCAGATGACCAAGGCCAGCACACAGGCTAAAATTACAAGATAAACAATTGTCATATGTGTCCTCCTTCCTTATATGCCCAGGAATGCCGCGATGGGCTTGGAGAAGATGATGAATACCATGGCGTACGCAATCAGGATAAGGATGGGCACAAAGCTCTTGGAAAGAATCTTGGTGTACTTGGGCTCATCCACCACCTGGGCAGCAAAGATACCGGCCAGGGCTGTGGGGGGCACCATGTCACCAACGGCAGCCAGCAGCGAGAGGGCAGCCACCACCACCACCTGGTTGCCGGAAATCAGCGCCAGGGTGAAGGGGACGCCCAGCACGGAGGACGCACCGAAGGAAGAGATCGCGCCAAAGGCGGGGATGGTGATGGCCATGGCAACAAACAGCCAGGCATTGGGCAGCGACAGGCTGGTGTTAACGATAAAGCCGCGCACGCCGGTCAATGTCATGATCTGGATAAACATGCCAACGCCCATCAGGATGCCCATAACGGGCAGCACATCCTTGACGGCCTCCTTGGAGGTGGTCAGCAGGTTGAACTTTTCGCCGGTGAACAGGCCCACAAAGGCAGCAAGCAGGAACATGACAGGGGTGCCGATGTTGGGGAAGGCGGGCACCAGGCTGTCGATGACCATCAAGCCCAGCAGTACAATGATGGGCAGATAGATGCGGAAGCCGTACCTCTTGCGCAGCTCCTTGTCGAGCTTGGGCTCAAGCTGGGCATAGTCCATCTTGCGCACATACTTGTACCCCAGCATCAGCACAAACAGGAAGGCCAAGGGGAAGGTGAGGATACTCAGGGGCAGGGTGAAGCCCACATAGGGCATGTCGATACCGCCGCCAATAATCATGGCGGGGATGTTGGTGGGTGGGGCAATCATGCCCAACAGACCGCCCATGGCGATGATGACGCCGGCACTGACCTTGGGGATGCCCATCAGCAGCAGGATAGGCGCCATGATGCTACCGGCAGACAGCACGGAAGCGGTGGAGGAACCGGTAATCATGCCGGGGAACATAATCACCAGCATGATGAGGATCAGCAGCAGGGCGGGCACTTTGTGGAATTTTTCGATAATCAGGCTGCTGAGTGCGTCCAGCGCGCCGGATTTTTCTATCACCTTCATAAACACCATGGCTGTCGCAATGGTGAGGATGGTATCCACATAGGAGAAGGTGCCCTCCACCAGGTGGCGGACGGGGATGCCCTGGCCGCCGACGAGGGCGCCCACCACGCTGGACAGCAGCATGGCCACGCTGACAGGCAGCTTAAAGGCAAAGCAGCTGACCATGAAGGTGCCAACCATGGCAAGGAAAATAATCAGTTCTATGCTCATACATTGCTCCTTTGATAAAAAAGGGCGCAGCAAAAGCTGCACCCTCTTTGGGTTATTTCAGGATTTCTTTGAGCGCCGCTGCGCCGTCAGACTTCTTGGCAAGATAGGTCATGTTGATGCCATATTTTTCGCCCAGGGTGTCAAACAGCTTGTCGGCCGTGTTGGCATCTTCCACCACGATGCAAGCCTGAGAGGCTGCAACCACGGGTTCGATGAACTTGTCGGACAGTTCGCCGCGGCGGGCAGCGCCGCCAATGTGCATGGCCAGCACAGCAATTTCCTTTTCCTTGGCATAGTCAAGGACGGACTGGATGCGGACCAGCTCCTGCTCAGCATCAATGCCCGCAGCGCCCAGCCCCTTGGAGCTGCCGCCGATGACAACGATGATGGTGCCAGTGCCCTCGGGCACAGTTTCAGGCTTGAGCAGGGCATCTTCGGTGTAGTTTTCTACTTTGTTCATTTTCAGCATGGTTTTCACCATCTGGAAGTCGGCGCTTTGGCCGGCAGAAGTCAGTACAAAGGGGCCTTCGAAGGAGACCGCCTCTTCAGCGGGGGCGGGTTCGGTGGCGAAGGCAGTGACGCTCAGCAGCATGGTGAGCGCCAGGAACAGGGTAAGTAGTTTGCGCATAAGATGTTCTTCCTTTCCTATTTAAGATGGGGTTAGTATATCATACCCGTTTTCGGGAAAGATACCGTTAAATTGATTAGAAGCCCAGTGCCTTGCCGTCGCGGCGGGGATCGGCGCCGCCATGGAGCGTGCCATCCTCCTGGTAGACGATGCCCTGGACGCCGCCAAAGTAGAGGTTCCAATCGCCCCTGTCATCCACCGCATGGCCCATGGCTTCCAGGGCGGCGACGGTTTCGGGGGTAAGGCCCATTTCGCCGGATTCGTAGGCAATTTTGTTGCCGGCGTTGTCGAAGATACGGGCAGCGTCAATGGCTTCCTGGATGGTCATGCCGTGGTCAATCACGTGGGAGATAACCTGGGCCACCGTGGGGAAGATGCGGGTGCCGCCGGGGGAGCCCACGGTCATGAAGGGTTTGCCATCCTCTGTCAGGATGACGGTGGGGGTCATGGAACTGAGGGGGCGCTTGCCGCCTTCTATGCGGTTGACAGACTCGGTGCCGGGCACAAAGTCGTCCATCTCGTCGTTGGCAATGAAGCCGTAGCCTTCAATAGCCACCTTGGAGCCCCAGAAGTAGTTGATGGTCTTGGTAACGGCCACCATGTTGCCCTGCTTGTCCGCGATGGAGAAGTGGGTGGTGGAGCCGGACTCGTACTTGTAGGGGTCGTCGGCTTCGTAGGTGCCGCTCTTTTCCGGGTCAATCTTGTCAGCCAGCATCTTGGCGTACTCCTTGCTGGTCAGGCCCTTGAGGGGAACGTCCTGGAAATCCGAGTCCGCCATGTACTTGGACCGGTCGGCGAAGGCCATCTTGAAGGCCTCGGAGAACAGGTGCAGGACAGGGGCAGAATTGGCTTCCATGGCGCCGATGTCGAAATTTTCCAGAATGTTGAGGATTTCGATCATGTGGGTGCCGCCGGAAGAAGCGGGAGGCGCAGAAATCAGCTGATAGCCGCGGTAGGTGGACTTGACAGGCTCGCGCACCTTGACTTCGTAATTCTCAAGATCCTGCAGGGTGATGACGCCGCCGTACTTTTGCACGGTGTCCACAAAGGCTTTGGCAACCTCGCCCTTGTAGAAGGCATCCTTGCCGTTTTCAGCAATCATCTTCAGGGTTTTGGCCAGGTCCGGGTTGGTGTAGTTGTGGCCAATTTCATAGGGCATGCCGTTTTCGTCCAGGTAGTAATGGCCCAGCTCGGGGTATTTCAGCATGTAGTCGTAGCTGTCGGTAGCCGCGGCATTCATGTTGAAGGATACCAGGAAGCCGTTGGTGGCCAAATCAATGGCGGGCTGCATGACTTCCTCACGGCTCATGGAGCCGTACTTTTCCAGGGCATATTCAAGGCCGGCCACTTCGCCGGGCACGCCGACGGACTTGCCGCCTTCGCTGGTCTGGCCGCCGATGACCTTGCCGTCCTCACCGATGGGCCACAGGGCAGGGGTTGCCAGAGAGGGGGCTACCTCGCGGAAGTCGATGAACACGTCTTCCCCTGTTTCAGCGGAATGGATCAGCATAAAGCCGCCGCCGCCCAGGCCTGAGGTGTAGGGCTCCACCACGCCAATGGCGTAGGCAGTGGCAATGGCCGCGTCAATGGCATTGCCGCCCTTTTCCAGAATGTTCAGCCCCGCACGGGAGGCATAAAAGTTGGACGATGCCACCACGCCATTTTCGCCCGTGGCGTCGCGGTCGGTACGCAGGGGGTTGCCCTGCTCGTCGTAGGGTTTCCAGATTTCCTCCGCGCTGATTGCCATGGGCAGCACCATGACCAACGCTAAAACAAGAGAGAGAGTCCTTAGATACCGGCGCATATGTTTTCCTCCTTATTTATGCTAATAACCAAATAAACGGTTATTGCTATCTGCTGTTTTCTTGTGTTTTTGCGTACCCGTAACCTATAAACGCATTATACCATATGCGTTTTTCAATTACAACCAAAAAACCGGGACGCTTGCCGTTTTCCGGTTAATTATTCTTTTATGCGTATATTCCCCCATCCGGAATCAATGGTTTTCCCCCATTCTTCACTTGGGCATGCAAAAACAAGCACAAATTTCATGCTGCATAGCCGGGATTAAAAAGCCTCGGAGCCATCGGTCTTTCTTCCCCCGCAAAATCCCCTCAACCTTGCTTGACAACTCAGGTGGCATCCGATATAATCACTCTTGCTGTAAAGCTATGCGGTTGTGGCGGAATCGGCATACGCGCACGTTTGAGGGGCGTGTGGTTAACACCGTACGAGTTCAAGTCTCGTCAACCGCACCACGTCGGAGCAAAGTCCGCTCCACTCAAAGCCAGGGAGTCCCTTTCAGGGCCCCTGGCTTTTCGCAACGCTCCCTTGCTCCTCCTTTTCCGCGAAAAGCAGGGGCTTTTCACGGGTGGGGCACGGGGGCCGGGGACAGGTGGGGCTATGTTGGCAAAACACTCGCTCAAGCCGCTCCACTCAAAGCCAGGGAGTCCCTTTCAGGGCCCCTGGCTTTTCGCAACGCTCCCTTGCTCCTCCTTTTCCGCGAAAAGCAGGGGCTTTTCACGGGTGGGGCACGGGGGCCGGGGACAGGTGGGGCTATGTTGGCAAAACACTCGCTCAAGCCGCTCCACTCAAAGCCAGGGAGTCCCTTTCAGGGCCCCTGGCTTTTCGCAACGCTCCCTTGCTCCTCCTTGTCCGCGAAAAGCAGGGGCTTTTCACGGGTGGGGCACGGGGTACGGGAACAGGTCGGGTTGTGTTGGAAAACGCGCGCTCAGGACACGCAACTCAGAGCCAGGGAGTCCCTTTCAGGGCTCCTGGCTTTTGCCTGCTATACTGCATCAGGTTTTCCTGCTATACTGATGGAAAGTAGAGAGAATACAGGTGGCACATAGACCCTGAACAGAAGGAGGACATCCCATGAAGAAGATTGTATGCATGGCCTTATCCATCATGCTGATGACAGGCCTTGGCGCAGCGCTGGCAGAGGAAAGCTGGGGCGAATGGACGGAGCTGGCCCCGGGCTTATGGCAGCGCGAGGGGACCGTTTCACAGTTGCCCGGCATGGAGCAGCCGCAAGGCCAAGGAAATGAAGCGGCCATTACCGTGGATGATAATAAAATGTGTCATGAAAATGGCAAGCTGTCCTGGACCGACACCCGCTACCTTGATGCCCAGGGCAATGTGCTGGCACAACTTAGCTACAACTACGATGAAAGCGGCACTTTGTCCCACGGTGCCCTCACCCTTATGGCTGAGGACGGCACCCCGGAAACCATCTGGGT
>CAYFSQ010000036.1:7239-19214 GCA_964345895.1 uncultured Oscillospiraceae bacterium | reverse complement strand
TTGACATCTCGTAAATTGGTTTACAAACGTGTGATTCCGTGGTATGATTGTATGCGTGGCTTTTAACCGTGGCTCAGTCTGCCGCATCTCCGGCGCTGGCTTAGTCACAGGGGATTAAAAGGGTGCCACCCCAATTAAAGGAGGGTTCAAATGAACAAGGAACTGAAAACGGAAATTATCAAGAAGTATGCTCGCAGCGAAGGCGACACCGGCTCCCCTGAAGTACAGGTTGCCCTGCTTACAGAGCGCATCAACCACCTGAACGAGCACCTGAAGCTCAACAAGAAGGATCATCACAGCCGGCGGGGTCTGTTGCTGATGGTCGGTCAGCGCCGCGGTCTGCTTGACTACCTGATGCGCACCGACATTGAGCGTTACCGTACGCTGATTGGACAGCTGAACCTGCGCAAATAAGACAAATGGTCGGAAAAACGGTACGCTGTTTTTCCGGCTTTTTTATCATGGAGTGAGGCTTGCCAACAGCGAGCCGTGAGAAGAAAAGGAGTAACATGGAACACAAGAAGTATACGATGGACTTTGCTGGAAGGCCGCTAACGCTGGAGTTTGGCAAGTACGCAGAACAAGCCGCCGGCTCTGTGCTGGTGCACTACGGAGATACGGTCATCATGGTCAATGCCACGGTGTCCGATCAGATTCGCGAGGGTGTGGATTTCTTTCCCCTGAGCGTAGACTACGAAGAAAAGCATTATTCCGTTGGTAAAATCCCCGGTGGGTTTATCAAACGGGAAGGCCGTCCGACAGAGAAGGCCATTTTAACCTGCCGCCTGATTGACAGGCCCCTGCGCCCTCTGTTTAAAAACGGCATGCGCAATGATGTGCAGGTGGTTGCAACTGCGCTGTCAGTTGATACAAACAACCCGCCGGATATTCCCGCTATGATTGGTTCATCCGTTGCCCTTAGCATCAGCGAGATTCCGTGGGATGGCCCCACCGGCTCCGTGCTGGTTGGCCGCATTGGTGGGCAGCTGGTGCTTAACCCCAACGAGGAGCAGCGCGAAAAGAGTGACCTGCACCTGATTGTTTCCGGCACAAAGGACGCCATCATGATGGTGGAAGCCGGCGCCAACGAAATCTCTGAAGAAGCCATGCTGGACGCCATCCTTTTTGCCCATGAAGCCATCAAGGAACTGGTCGCTTTCCAGGAGAAAATTGTTGCAGAAATCGGCGTGCCCAAGAAAGAATTCCCCCTTGTCACCACAGGGGATGATGTGGCGCAAGCTGTTCGTGACTATGCCTACGACAAGGCTGTCTGGTCTTTTGACTCCTACGATCGTGCCGAGCGCCATCAGCGCGAAGAGCAGGTGAAAAAGGAAGTGAAGGAGCATTTTGCTGCGCAGTTTGAAGGCCGCGGCGGGGAAGTCTCCGATGCTCTGTACAACCTGAACAAAGAAGTCATGCGCCGCAAGATTATCGACCAGGGCATCCGTCCTGATGGTCGCAAAGAAGCGGAAGTGCGCCCCATCTGGTGTGAAACGGGCATTCTGCCCCGCACCCATGGCAGCGCCGTATTTACCCGCGGCCAGACCCAGGCGCTGACGGTGACCACCCTGGGCTCCCTGCGGGAGGTGCAGGTGCTTGATGGTCTCTCCAACGAGGAGTCGAAGCGCTATATTCACCACTACAACATGCCCCCCTATGCAACAGGCGAAGCGGGCCGCATGCGTTCCCCCGGCCGCCGGGAAATCGGCCACGGCGCCTTGGCAGAAAGGGCGCTGGAGCCTGTAATTCCCTCTGAAGAGGATTTTCCCTACGCATTAAGGCTGGTCAGCGAGATTCTTTCCAGCAACGGCTCCTCTTCCATGGCGTCTGTGTGCGGCAGCACCCTGTCGCTGATGGATGCCGGTGTACAGATTAAAGCCCCGGTCGCCGGTGTCGCCATGGGCCTGATTAAGGACGAGCAGACAGGCAAAGTAGCCGTGCTGACCGATATTCAAGGCCTGGAAGACTTCCTTGGGGATATGGACTTTAAAGTGGCCGGCACCATGAATGGCATTACCGCCATCCAGATGGACATCAAAATCAAGGGCATTGACAAGCCCATCCTGCAAAAGGCACTGGAACAGGCCTTGGCAGGTAGGCTGCACATCCTGGGTGCCATGCTGGAAGCGTTGCCCCAGCCCCGCACACACTTGAGCAAGTATGCCCCCAAGATTATGACCTTCACCATCAATCCTGATAAGATTCGCGAAGTTATCGGGCCAGGCGGCAAAATGATTAACAAAATCATTTCCGAGACAGGTGTTAAAATTGACATCGAAGACGATGGCCGCGTTGCCATTGCCACCCCCGATGAGGAAGCAGCTGCCAAGGCTCGCCGCATCATCGAAGGCATCGCCAAGGATGTGGAAGCGGGCGAAGTGTACCAGGGCCGCGTTGTGCGCATCCTGAGCAACATGGGTGCTTTCATTGAACTGCTGCCCGGCAAGGATGGCTTGCTGCACATCTCCAAGATGGCCAATGAGCGCGTTGAAAAGGTTGAAGACGTCCTCAACATCGGCGACGAAGTGGAAGTCAAGGTGGCTGAGATTGACTCTCAGGGCCGTGTCAACCTGATTCGTAACGATATTGAGTATTCCCAGAACCGTATGGGCCGCCCCAGCGGCGACAGGAACCGTCCGCCGCGCCGTGATGGCCGTGGCAATCAACATAACCAGTAAGCCCGTCAAGGGATAAAGCAACAAGACCTGCACGGCATGCGCAGGTCTTGTTGCATGAAAGGATAAAATGGCAGAAACATTTACCCTAAAAAATGGTTTGCGGGTGGTGGCGGAAAATATCCCTGGCCTTAGTTCTGTGTCGGTGGGCGTATGGATTAAAGCAGGCTCTATGATGGAATTACCCCATGAGCGTGGGCTCTCCCATCTGATGGAGCATATGGCATTCAAAGGAACCACCCATCGCACTGCCCGTCAACTGGCGGAGGATATGGATGCCCTGGGCGGTCAGGTAAACGCTGCCACAGGGAGAACCTCTACCATGTACTATGCCCGCATGCTGGATGAAGAATTGCCAAAGGGTATCGAACTACTGGCGGACATTACCTGCAATGCTTCTATGCCTAAAGAGGAACTGGAAAAGGAACGCAAGGTTATCCTGGAAGAAATTGCCATGGTGGAGGATATGCCGGAGGAGGTTATATTTGATTTAATCAATGAAGCCCTCTATCGCGGCGGCACCCTGGCCCATCCAATTCTGGGGGATAAAAGCGGCATCAGCAGGTATTCATTGGCAGAAGTTCTTGCCTTCAAGAATACCTACTATACACCGCACAATGCGCTGTTGTCTGTGGCGGGACATGTGGATATCCAGCAATTAAGGTCGCTGGCAGAGGAACACTTTGGTCACTGGCAGGGTGGTACTGAGCAAATGTATCCCGACAACACAGTCAATGCTGCACCAATTGTGCTGGCTGTTGATAAACAGAGTGAGCAAACCCATCTGTGCTTGGGCTACAGGGGTGTGGCTGAAGGCTCTGCGGATAGATATGCCCTGGCGGCTTTCAGCAATATTCTGGGGGGCGGTATGTCCTCCCGCCTGTTCCAGACGATACGGGAAGAACATGCCTTGGTGTATACCGTGTTTTCCTCGCCGACGGGCTATCCGGGCTGCGGAGACTTTATCATCTATGCTGCCGCTACACCGGAGAACGCTTCCAGCGTTGTGCGGGAAATCCATGCAGTGTGCAATTGCTTGCTGGAAGAGGGCATCACCGGTAAAGAGCTGGAGCAAACAAAGGTGCTGCTGAAAACCAACATTGTGCTGGCGGAGGAAAGCGCATACCACCGTATGCAGAAGCTGGGCAATGATGAGCTGGTATTCAAACGGGAAATACCCGTTAAAGAAATGCTGGATAAAGTGGACGCTGTAACCCGGGAGGATGTGCTGCGCCTGGCGAAGCAGACTTTGTCTCAAAAGCCCAGCGCCGCGCTGATAGGCCCCAACGCAAGCAAACTTAAAAAGCAACTGGAGGAATATCATGGATAGGCTGGAAGAAATCTTTTCACTGCAAAAGCAGTTCAATGATGAGGTCATCGCAAACCGTAAATTGGAAGGCCATGATGAATTGTGGATGCAGCGGTACATGATGGCCATGTTTGTAGAGATGGCAGAGCTGCTTGATGAAACGAACTACAAATGGTGGAAGAACCCGAAGGTCGTGGATGAAGATGCGGTAAAGGAAGAACTGGTGGACATTCTTCACTTTTTTATCAGCCTTTGCATCCGCAGCGGCATGGATGCACAGGATTTGTACTCCAGGTACCTGGATAAGAACAAGGAGAATATTTTAAGGCAGCAGGGGAAGGGAAAGAAAGACGGATATTCTCTGAAGGAAATTGAAACACCGAAGATGTAACAGCTTTGTTTCCTCCTGTTGCATTCTTGAAACAAAAGTTGCTTTGTTGTACAATTAATCAGGAGGTGAAAAGGATGAAGAAAATCCTGCTGATTATCCTGACTTTATGTCTTGTGTGTTCAGCTGCATTGGCTCAGACGCAGCAGCCTGACGTACAAATCGTGTACATCAGCAAGCAGACGGGGACAAGCAGCCTTCATTATCCGAGCCTTCAAGGCTTGCCCAATACTTTTGTACAGGACACCATCAACCGAAAAATCGTAGAAAAGGGGGAGATTCCTCTTCACGAGGTGACCATGTCGTCCCCGGCTCAACAAGGTGCAACAGGCGTTACGGTAACAAGTGAAGCCTACCTTTTAACAAAGCAGGGCATTCCCTCCGTGTTGTCGCTGGTAATCCGCGCCGAGGGAAAAATGCCAAGCGGCCGCCTGGGCTATGCAGCAACGCCCATGATGTTCAGCCTGGCCGACGGCAGCGAGATCCCTGCGAAAAGTTTGTGGTTCAGCGAAGAAGAGGCCCAGCAGTATCTCAGCGCCTGGGTGGAGGAACTATCGCAAAAGGATATTTTCACCTACGCAGATGTTTCTGGTGCTGTCCCTGTGCCCCTTGAGGGCGCTTTGCTGAGGGATACAGGTGTTACCATCTTCTATCCCCAGGATACATTCACCCTCTTGTCCGGCCGTTCTGGCGCATTCAGCTTTTATTTTTACGAATTGGCGGATATCCTGAACACAAGCGGGGATGCCTTTCTGGCTTCTCTGGATGCCTATCAGCAGACGAAAGTACAAGAAAACTCTGCAGAAAATATCCAGGCGATGTTGGCCCAGGGGATTTTGCCCGGCATACCCCCTGTCATGGGAAAAAGCATCAAAGAAACGATTGCCACGTACAAGGAGCTGACGGACCCGGAAGCCTTTATTACTGGCGAAAGGTATATTCTGGAAGATGCAGCGTTTCGGGATGTGTCCCTCATCGTTCCCTTTGGCGCTGAAGAAATTACTGGTATTTTAACCCATCGCATGGATCTCTTTGGCCTGATAACCGGCATAGCGGATCGTGCCGCCTGCGTTACCGTATTAGGCGAACCCGATGCTACCTTGCCCCTGGATGCCGATATCGCAGCACGCTATGCGATGGAAGCGGGTAATGCCAGCTTCTATTCCATGGGGGCGTATCGCCTGATGCTGGGGTTTGATCAGCAGGATGTGCTGCAAAGCGTTTACTTATTAAAAGAATCGTTGGAGTAATTATTTGTCAACAAGAAGCAAGTCACAACAGAATATTCGGTCCACGGACAGAGCTGGCACTTTGATGCTGACGCTGGGCATCCTCGTCCTTACCTTTGGTATTGCCTTAATGATGGGGGTGTTTGCGCAGACGACCTCCATTTCCTTATCGGTGTTAAAAAGCACCGCCATTGGGCTGGGGGGTATTTTCCACCAGGCCCTGCCATTTTTTCTTGTCTGGTTGGGTGCGCAGTTGTGCGTGTCCTCCAAGCGTACCGTGTCTTTCCGCCTGGTGCTGCTTGGCTTTGCCTTTTATATTTGCCTGCTGGCCTTTGTAACCATCATCACCTCGGTGAAGGGCTATGGCTCACTGATGGACTATATTCAGAACCTGAACCTTAACTTTATGGGATACCAGGATTCTGGCAGCATGGGTGCCTATCTCTCCAGCGCGTTCAGGCAATTTGGCGGCCGTATCGATCCGATGCCAGGGGGCGGCCTTCTGGGCATGCTTCTTGCCTATCCTTTCTGGCGCATGCTGGGGATCGCCGGCACTGTAACCCTGTTGGTACTGACATTGCTGATTCTGTTTTTCCTGATGATCAGGGTAAACCCTGTTGCGCTTATCCAAGTCTTTAGTGAGAAGCGCAGCGCAGGTCAAATGCAAGGCCAAGTAGAGAGTGCAGAACCAGCCGCACACAGGGCGGAAGAACCCGTCCCACAGCCGACAACCGCCCGTACCGCTTCCACCCATGTGGCGCCTGTTTATGATGAACCAATCGAACCAGTTTACACACCCCAGGCGCCCGTCTACCAGGACGAGCCTGTCTATATTCCTTACTCAACAGAGGAAATCCCCGCTTATCAAAACAATTTCGCACCAGTTACCAACCGGGATGCCTACACCCCCACCTCGTATGTGGATGAAGGCTTTGTGCCCGCCAAGGGGGATATGGATACCATTTATCAGCAGACCAGTGAGCTGATGCCTAAGAAGAGCACCCCCATTGTACCTGTACAGCCTGTGGTGCAGCCTGAATATCAGGAGATACAGCCTGTTCAGGTGCGGCAGACGGTTCCTCCTGAACCGGTCAAGCCCCAGCAAATTCCTGTTGATCTACCTTTGTCAGAGCCTGTTATCGACGAATACCAGGATGAATCCGATATGGACGCTGTGCCTTGGGTGGAGGAGGTTGTGGAGAAACCTGTTTCCAACAAGGTAAAACAGGTCCATGTCGCCCCTGCGGTGGATCTGGGGCAGCGGGTAACGATACCGCAAAAGCCCAAAGCCCTTAACCCAAACTCCCTGGATGGTACTGCCCACAAGGGGCCGACCCATAAACAGATAGAACTCCCCAGGGACGATTATGAAAAGCCGCCCCTTCGCCTTTTGTCTGCGCCACCCATGGATAATCAAATCGACCACACAGAGGAAGATCAAAGTCGGGCTGATAAAATTGTCCAGACCCTCAACAGCTTTGGCATCCCTGTCAGCGTACAGCAGATCGTTCATGGCCCCGCCATCACCCGTTTTGCCATCCGCCTGGGGGAAGGGGTCAATGTTAACCGTTTACGCAACCTGATGGACAACCTTTCGGTGGAGCTGCTGGCCAAAAGCCCGGTGCGTGCCGAGATTCCCATCCCGGGCACGCCGCTGATAGGTATTGAAGTATCTAACGAGAAGGCCACCACGGTCTTTTTAACAGAGGTACTTAATTCCCCCAAGATGCAGGAGAATAAATCCCCCACCACTGTGGCACTGGGCAAAGACATTGCCGGCACCCCCATTCTGTGCGATTTGATGGACATGCCCCATCTGCTGATTGCAGGCGCCACCGGCAGCGGTAAGTCTGTGTGCATCAACAGCATTATTACAAGCCTTTTATACCGTGCCTCCCCCCAGGATGTACGGCTGATTCTGGTCGACCCTAAGTTTGTCGAACTTCAGCCCTACAATGGCTGCCCGCACCTTTTGCTGCCCGTTATCACAGACGACAAGAAGGTGGTTGCTGCCCTTGAGTGGCTGTGCGAAGAAATGGATGAGCGCTACCAGAAGATGCAGGTGCATAATGTGCGCAACATCGACAACTACAACCGCCGCATTGGCCCTGATGAAGAAAAGATGCCCCGCATCGTCATGATTATAGACGAAATGGCCGACCTGATTGCTACCAGCGGCAAGGCGGTGGAAGAGTATGTTAAGCGCCTGACAGCCAAAGCCCGCGCTGCTGGCATTTGTTTGATACTGGCAACCCAGCGTCCTTCCGTCAACGTCATTACCGGAGTAATTAAAGCCAACATTCCCAGCCGCATCGCCTTCCAGGTCAGCTCCCAGGTGGACAGCCGTACCATTCTGGATATGATTGGGGCAGAAAAACTGCTGGGCTATGGCGACATGCTGTACATGCCCCGAAACTATCCAGCCCCTGCCCGCGTTCAGGGATGCTTTATCAGCGACAAGGATGTGGAGGCTATTACAGAGTATGTGAAATCCCGCAACCAGCTGAATTACAACATGGACATCATGGATTACATCGACAAAGTTGAGAATGCCGACCAACAGCGCGGGGCGGACAGCTTTTCTGACGAAGGAGAGGTTTTCGACGAACTGCTGCCCGATGCCATCGAGATGGCTGTGGAAGCAGGCCAAACCTCCATCAGCATGCTGCAGCGTGTGCTCAGGGTGGGGTATGGGCGTGCAGGCCGTCTGATTGATGAAATGGACCGACGGGGCATCATCAGCGGCAATGAAGGCACCAAACCCCGAAAAACATTGATGACAAGGGAAGAATACAGCCGTCTTGTGGAAGCGGGAGATTCCAAGGTAACTTAAGCATTGACAGGTGTACACACTGGTGATAAGATAAGCACAAGTAAATACCAGCATCTTCAGGGCGGGGTGAAAGTCCCCACCGGCGGTAAAGCCCGCGAGCCGAAAGGTTGACATGGTGAGATTCCATGGCCGACAGTATAGTCTGGATGGAAGAAGAATGGCTATGCGTTATGCATGGATCGTCCCTGATTGTTATGCGGGGACGATTTTTAGGAGGAACACCATGAAAAAACGCATGAGCACAGCCTACATGACCTACGTATCCCTGATGATTGCCTTAGCCATCCTGCTGAATTATTTTCCGGAGATTCCATTGGCCTTCTTTGCGCCATGGCTGAAGCTGGATTTCTCCTTCGTGCCCATGCTGCTGATTGGCTTTTCTCTGGGCCCAGTGGCCAGCATCATTGCACTGGTGATAACCAACCTGGTGCATCTGCTGGGCACCACCACCTTTGGTGTAGGGCAGCTGGCCAACATCATCATCGGTATGTGCTTCCTGGTTCCTCCCACTTTGATGTACCGCAATAAGAGGACATTAAAAACCGCCATCACAGGAACGATTGTCGGCATTCTGCTGATGACGGTGGCAGGGGTGCTGGCCAACAAGTTCATCCTGGTGCCTGCCCTCTTAGGGGATAAGGTAGCTGGGTTTGATATGACGGGGTACCTGCTGACAGCCATTGTGCCCTTCAACCTTCTAAAGGGTGCAATCAACGGTTCCATCGCCTTTGCTCTGTATAAAAGGCTGTCCAGGATTCTGAAAGACGCGGAAAGAGAATGTAATGCCAATACTTGTCCAAACGAGTAAAGATATGCAAGCCCTGGGCATCAAACTTGCCGGGCTTTTGCAAAATCAGGATGTGGTTCTGTTAACAGGGGATATGGGCAATGGCAAAAGCGAGTTGGCCCGGGGCATTGCTAGGGGGTTGGGCATTCAAGGGCCTGTCCCCAGTCCGTCCTTCACCATCCTGAATCTTTACGACGAAGGCCGACTGCCCCTCTATCATTTTGACTGGTATCGTGTCGAAAGCCAGGAGGAACTTTTAGAGTCGGGGCTGGATGAACATATCGGCCAGGAGGGCATCACCCTCATCGAGTGGCACGAGAAGGCGCCGGAACTGCTGCCTGATGATTGTCTACAAATTATTATTACCCAGTTGCCAGGCGGCGTGCGGCAGGTGGACATGCAGCCCCTGGGCGCTTATCATTCCTTCGATGTACATCAATTCATCAGCGACTATCAAGGGGCCGGAGGGGAAACGTTTTGTTGATACTTGCCGTGGATACTTCAGGCCCAAGCTGTGGCGTTGCCCTTTTAAAGGACGAACTGCTTTGCTACGAAGCGACGGCCAACAATCGTTTAACCCACTCGGTTAACCTGATGCCCATGGTGGAGGAAGCCTTTACGAAAAGCGGTTGCTCCATGGACGAGGTAGACTTATTCGCCTGCGTTTCAGGGCCAGGCTCCTTTACAGGGGTGCGTATCGGCGTTGCTGCTGTCAAGGGGATGGCCATGGGGCTTTCGAAGCCCTGTATCGCCGTCAACGCTTTGGAAGCCCTGGCGCTTGGGGTGGCCGGTGAAGGCGTTGTTTGCCCCATACGTGATGCCCGGGTGCACCAGGTGTATGGCGGTGCATTCCATCAGGGAAAGCGCTTGATGGAAGACAATGTATGGAAACTGAATGATTACCTTCACGAGCTGAAGCCCCATGGCGAAAAATTCTTATTTGTAGGCGATGGGGTGCGGGCGTACAAGGAAGACATTGTAAATGTCTTTGGGGAAAGGGCAAAGTTTGCCCCTCCGCATCTGAACGATTTAAAGGCTGGTGCTGCGGCGATGATTGCTTTCAACAACCAAGCCCATGCCCATAGCCACCAGGAGCTGAAGCCCCTTTATCTGCGGGCACCCCAGGCGGAAAGAGAACGCCAGAAAAAGGAAAACCATGGTTGACATCTCCATCCGCCGAATGACGACAGCGGACATACCAGAGGTTTACACTATTGAGTGTCAAGCCTTTGCGCTGCCTTGGTCAAAGAACGCATTGCAGAGTGAGCTGACAAGCAACCCAGTTGCCCGGTATCTTGTCGCGGTAACGAAGGACGAAATTGTTGGGTATGCGGGGATCCACATCATCCTGGATGAAGGGCATATCACCAACATTGCTGTAAAAAACACCCTGCGCAAGCAGGGTGTCGGAAAACAGCTGTTGCATGCCCTCATGCAGTACGCTGCCAACCTGGGCGTGGGGTATATCACACTGGAGGTGCGGGTCAGCAACGAGGCAGCCATCAAACTGTATCAGAATGCGGGCTTCATGAAGGTTCATGTCCGCAAAAGATACTACGAGGATAACGGAGAAGATGCCTACTTGATGGTGTGTGACAAGATGCCTCCAGCCCAGGAAGATTTTTGTGAAGCAGAAACCATCTTTCTGGATTAATACACCAAGTACTCACATTCCAGGCGGCCATTGTACAGCCGCCTTTTTCTTTGCGCTTTTTTACCGTAGAAGCGTTCAAACCCATGGTGGGCGGTTAATACGCCCATGCGGCTGCCGGGGTGCCTGCTGACCAGCTCGCCCAAGTCCCGGTATATTTTTTCGGCAATCTTTCGATCCCCAAGACGCTCGCCATAGGGTGGGTTGGCAAAGAACTGGATATCTTTTTGCGGCAGCTTTACATCCCGCAAATCCTTCTCTTCCACATGAATATGGCTTTGAAGCCCTGCCTGCCGCAGATGCTTTCTGCACAGGTTCAAGGCCTCAGGGTCTTTATCGCTGCCGTAAATATCTTGGATCAGGGAGGGATCATACAGGGCCTGTGCTTCGCCGCGGATAAATTCAGACTGCTTTCTGGACATCATCTGCCAATTTTCCATGGCGAATTTTCGCTGCAGCCCAGGCGCTCTACGGGACTGGATCAGCGCTGCCTCAATCAGCAGGGTGCCTGTGCCGCAGCACGGGTCATAGACCGGCGTGTCTTTGCGCCAGGGGGACAGCAGCACCATGGCGGCGGCCAGGGTTTCCCGAAGGGGGGCTTCACCCGTCCAGGTGCGGTAGCCCCGCCTGTTGAGGGCGTCACCGCTGGTGTTTAGGGCAACGCGGGCAATGTCGTTATGTAAAGTAATCTGAATGGCATACTCAGAGCCATTTTCCTCAAACCATTGCGTTTTATAGCGTTTTTTCAGCCGTTCTACAATGGCTTTCTTTGTAATGGACTGACAATCGCTGATGCTCATCAGCTGGCTGCGGGCGCAATTGCCGCTGACAGGAAAGCGGGCGTTGCGGGGCAGGTAATCCTCCCAGGGGATGCTGCTGACCAATTGAAACAATTCCTCAAAGGTGACAACTTTTTCTTCTTTGAGTATCAACAGCACCCTGTCGGCGGTGCGCAAAAACAGATTGGCTTTGAAAGCATCCTCTGGGGAGCCTTGAAACCTGGCCCCACCATTTTCTGCCTTTGCTTCAATGCCCATGTCCAGCAGTTCCCGTTTTACCAGGCCTTCAAGACCAAAGGCGGCAGTGGCAAACCATGTATCCAT
>CAYFSQ010000036.1:0-7139 GCA_964345895.1 uncultured Oscillospiraceae bacterium | reverse complement strand
CATATCCAGAGCACCAACCTGGTACCTGATAAACATGCCGTAGGTGGATACGGCCGTATGGCGGAAAAGTCTCCCGGCAAGGATACAACCACCGGCCACTGGGAGCTGGCGGGCATCAGGCTCAAGCAGCCTTTTCCAACCTTCCCCGATGGCTTTCCCCAAGAGGTTATCCAGCGTTTTGAAGAAGCAATCGGCACAAAAACCCTGGGCAACACAGTGGCCAGCGGCACCGCCATACTGGACGAACTGGGCGAAGAGCATATGCGCACCGGGTACCCCATTGTTTATACCTCGGCAGACAGCGTGTTTCAGATTGCCTGCCATGAGGATATTGTTCCCCTTGATAAGCTGTACGAAATGTGCGAAAAAGCCCGTGAGCAGCTGGTAGGGGAGTATGCCGTAGGCCGTGTTATTGCCCGTCCCTTTGTGGGCGAGAAAAAAGGAGCATTTCAGCGTACCGGTGGCAGGAGGGATTATTCCCTGGTGCCCATGGATAAAACTGTGCTGGAGGTGCTGAAAAGCGCGGGGCATGATGTGCTGGCCGTTGGCAAGATAGAAGACATCTTTGCCCATCAGGGCATCACAGAAAGCAACCACGCTGCCGGAAACCCCGCTTGCATAGAAGCGGCCAAGGAATACATGGCGCGCTCATTCGATGGTTTGTGCTTCGTCAACCTGGTGGATTTTGATATGGTTCATGGCCATCGCAGAAACGTGCAAGGATATGCCGATGCACTGATGGCTTTTGATAAGGCGCTGCCTGAGTTTATTTCCCTGATGCAGCAAGGTGATCTGCTGATTATAACTGCAGACCATGGGTGCGACCCCACCCACCATGGCACCGACCACACCCGCGAGTATGTGCCCCTGATTGCCTGGAAACATGGGCAAAAGCACCTGGTGAACCTGGGTACCCGGGATAGCTTTGCCGATGTGGCAGCAACCATCAGCGATTATTTCAACCTTGAGGAACGATTCAACGCTATGTCTTTCCTGAACGAACTGGAGGGATAATAATAATGACCATGAAGCAGTATAAAAAGGCGGCAGACTACCTGAAAAAACATGGAGGAGAAGCTGAAATTGCCATTGTACTGGGCAGCGGTCTGGGTGGATATGAAGAAGCCCTGATTGATGCAAAGTACGTTGAATATGGTGACATTCCTGGTTTCCCCGTATCTACTGTACCCGGGCACGCGGGACGGTTCGCCTTTGGCAGCCTGAATGGCCGCCGGGTGATGATGATGGCAGGACGCTTCCACAGCTACGAGGGTTACTCCATGGAGGAAGTCACCATGGCAGTGCGCGTCATGCATCTGTTAGGGGTACAAACCCTGCTGCTGACCAATGCAGCAGGAGGCGTTCGGGAAAGCTTTGCCCCCGGCACCCTGATGTTGATTACAGACTACTTAAACCTATCGGGCCGCAATCCTCTGCGGGGCCCCAACTTGGACCAGTTTGGCCCCCGATTCCCCGATATGAGCCAGGCATTTGACCTGGAGCTGCGCAATATCGCCAAAACCCAGGCTGAAAAGCTGCAAATCCCCCTGGAGGAAGGGGTATATTGCTGGTTTAATGGCCCTACCTATGAAACCCCGGCAGAGGTGCGCATGGCACGCATTCTGGGGGCTGATGCAGTGGGCATGTCCACGGTGCCAGAAACCATCATAGCCCGCCACTGCGGTATGAAGGTACTGGGCATCAGCACCATTACCAACATGGCAGCAGGCATAACCGAAGGCGCCATTACCCATGATGAAGTGATGCAAGCAGGCAGGCAGGTGAGGGCTTCCTTTACCAAGCTGATGAACGCCATTGTGGAAGCGCTTCCATAAAGACAAATAAAAAGTGTCCCCTGCCTGTCATGGCAAGGGACACTTTTTGCATTAAGCGCGGATTTCGCCGCCAAGCTTTTTGTTAATTTTGTTCACGATGGTTTTCATTTTTTCTTCTATCTGCTCGCTGGTCAGCGTCGCAGTATCAGAGCCAAACCACACGCGGAACATGACGGACTTTTTGCCTTCTGGCACCTGAGCGCCACGGTACTCTTCAATAAAAGATACCTTCTGCACGTTGTTTTTAATCAATGCCTCCATTTGCTGCCATGGGGTGTTTTCATCGATGAGGACAGAAAAGTCCTGTTCTACAAGGGGGAATTGGGGCAGTGGATGGTAGGTGTTGGTCCTGGAAGCGAGGGGGGTAATCAGCTCGGCGTTCAACTCAAACATGACGACCTGAGACCGCTTGATTCCCGCCTGACGGGAGGCTTTCAGAGACACAACACCCAAGGAACCGATGATGGTATCGCCGGACAAGACATTCAGCCAGGCCTTACGGTCTGCCCATGTGGGGAGCTCAACCTGGGCAAAACGGAAAGGCTTAATCATGGTGATGCGCGGCATGCTTTCCAGAACGCCCTTAGCTTCCCGCAGCAGGATGCGGGCATCGCTTCCTACAAAGGCAGCGGCTATGCTGCGCTGTTGCAGGGGCAGCGTCTCCTCCTCGTCGCTGGGGTGGGTAGCACCCTGTTCAAATACTTGAGCCATTTCAAAGATGCGGAAGGCATCGAAATATTTGATGTTCTGCACCACCGCAGACAGCATCCCCGGTATCAAAGAGGAGCGCAGATGCGCTGTCTCAGGGGAGGGGGGAGCGGAAAGCTCCAGGCAGTGATGGAGGGGAATGCCGGCAGCCGTAATATACTTCTGGTCTACCCAGGGGTAGGTGAATACCTCCTGAAGTCCCGCTCTGAAGGCAAGGTACTCTTTGATTGCCCTTTCGGCGTGGACAGCCTTCTGATTGATGGCCTTCTCAAGTGCCACTTGAGGGGGAATAAAGTCAAAGTTCTCGTATCCAATCATACGGGCAACTTCTTCAAGGATGTCATCGGGCATAGAGACATCCCCCGTTGCGCGCCAGGAGGGCACCTTTACCTCAAGGGTGTCATCGATAGCGGACACCTTAAAGCCCAAGGGGTTGAGGGCTTTTTCAGCCTGTTCCATGGTAAGGGGCCTGCCAAGGCGTGTGCCCAGCCATTTTAATGAAACGGGAATGATGGTATCTGCCGTGGGTTTGGGATAGCAATCACCGTAGCTGCTAGCCTTTGCATGGGGGAAGAGGGTATGGATCAGCTCGTGGGCGACGGCGATTGCCTGGTCTACCCGCTGTGTATCCAGTCCTTTTTCGTTTCGTATGGCGGAATCGGTATGCACCTGAAAGCGGGTGGCAGAGCGGCGAATACCGATGGGGCTGAAGGTGGCAATCTCCAGCAGCATACCGGTGGTATCTGACAGAATGGAGTTCTTTTCGCCTCCCATGATGCCCGCCAATGCCATGGGCTCTGCAGTGTCACAGATCATCAGGTCTTCCTGGGTGAGGTTTAATTTCTGCCCATCCAGCAGCGTCAAAGTTTCGCCGGGCTTTGCCGTGCGTACAATAATTTCCTTTTGTACATGGTTTTTATCAAACCCATGGGTGGGCTGGCCTACAGCCATCATGACATAGTTGGTAATGTCCACCAACGCGTTGATGGGGCGCACTCCCGTTTTCCACAGCATCAGCTGCAGCCAGTAGGGGGAAGGCACATTGCTGACGCCATCATATACGATGCCTACATACCGGTGGCAGCGGTCGCTGTTTTCAATGGTAATGGGATAAGCTGGAAGCTGATCCGGCAAAACAGGCACAGGCAGCGGCTTTAACTCTTGCCCATAGATGGATGCCAGTTCCCGGGCGATGCCATAGTGTCCCCACAGGTCAGGCCTATTGGTCATGGATTTATTATCGATTTCCAGCAGGATATCATGAAGCTGCAGCACATCTGCAACCTGGTCGCCAGGCTGGCAATCAAAGGAACTGATGTCCATAATCTCATGGTCATCTTCAGCGGGAAAGAGATCCTCCAGGTCCAGTTCACCTGCGGCGCAGATCATCCCCTCACTCAGAACACCGCGGAGTTTGGCGGGCTTTATTTCCACCGGTTCACCTTCACCGTGCCAGCGCACCATGGAACCGGGTACTGCTACCACCACCATCATGTTCTTTTCAAGGTTGCTTCCGCCGCACACAATGGTGCTTGGTTCTTCCTTGCCAACATCCACCATGCAGACACGCAGTTTATCTGCCTGGGGATGGGGCTGCACATCAAGAATTCTTCCCGCGACGACGCCGCGTACAGCATCCGCTGGGTTTTCGGTGCCTTCCACCTCAACTGTGCGCATGGTCAGGTCATATGACAGTTGTTCCATGGTCAAGCTTTCAGGAAGGTCTACATATTGGCGAATCCAGTTTAACGATAGTTTCATTTCTTTTCCCTCCCTTTTACTTGAACTGACTTAGGAAGCGCAGGTCGGTGCTGTGGAACAGCCGCACATCATCAACCCCGTAGCGCATCATAACCAGGCGGTCTAGGCCGATGTTGATGTAGAAACCAGACCATACATTGGGGTCCAGGCCCGCCGCCTTGAGTACATTGGGGTGGGGTGTGCCGCCGGGCATCACTTCAATCCAGCCCACGTGTTTACAAACCTTGCAGCCCTTGCCGCCGCATACCAGGCATTTCATATCAATTTCAAACCCAGGCTCAACAAAGGGGAAGAACCCTGCACGCATGCGGACATCCACATGCTGGCCGAAGACCTTCTCTAATATGGTGTTCATCAGCAGCTGACCAGAAGCGAAGGAAAAGTTCTCTTCGACGATCAACGCTTCGTACTGGAAAAAGGCGCGCTCGTGGCGGGCATCGGTATTCTCATTTCTGTATACGCGGCCAGGGTACACAAAACGGGCTGGCGCACCGTTCTTTTTCAGGTACCGCACGCTGGCCCCTGTCAGGTGGGGACGCAGGCAAAGACGCTTTGCGCCGCTTTCATCCTCTGACCCCTTGAGCCAATAGGTGTCCATGCTGTCCCGGGCAGGATGCTCCGGAGGGAAATTCAGGTTATCAAAGCCATACTTTTCGCTGGTGATGTCATCTTCGGTGAACACTTCAAAGCCCAGGGATAGAAAAGCGTCGTTCAAATCATAGCTCATCTGGGTGATGGGGTGCAGACCGCCCTGGGATAAGGGCAGCCCAGGCAAGCTCAGGTCGATGCTTCCTTCAATAACAGATGCAGCGCTGAGCAGCTCTTCATCCCGCTGCTCAATGGCATCATTCAGCAGATCCTTCATTTCATTGGCCAAAGCGCCCACTGCCCGGCGCTCATCGGGATCCAGTTTGGCTAATTCCTTCAGTATGCCCGTCAGCTCACCTTTTTTACCCAGGTAGTTTTGGCGCACCTGTTGCAGCTCGCTGGAAGATTGAACCTTCTCAATATCAGCGAGGGCCTTGTTTTTCATCGCGTCCAGTGATTCTCGCATGCTTCCCTCCATAAAAAATCGCCCATGCTGTGCATGGGACGAGTTATCGCGGTACCACCCAAATTGCGGCATTGCCGCCTCTTTGCAGGATATATCGGTCCCACCCGCTGCGGACTACTGTTATTCCCCCGCAGTGCTCCGAAGTGAACTTCTGCCGTTTCGCTGCCGATGTACCTTTCAGCCGGTGGGCACATCTCTCTTGGGCACGTTTGTACAGCATACTCTCTTCATCATTGCAACGAAAATGATTATAGCATAGTTGTCAGTTTTGAGGCAAGCCTGCAGCTTCCCTTTCTACATGGTTTTGCTTGATGGCGCAGACCAGCATAACAACTGCGGATACCAGAACAATCATCCAGCTGATATTCAGCAAGGGCTTTAAACCCGCAACGTCCATTACATAGCCGCCCAGCATGTTGCCAAGGATGCCGCCTAGGTTGCTGCACAGGATGACCAACCCCTGGGCGCGCACCTTTTCGCCGCTTTTTACGATGTTGTTGACAAAGTAAGCAGAGGCAACACCATACAAACCATAACAAAAAATGCTGATGATCATGGCGATGTAGATAACGGCCATGGTTTGTGCGCGGTAGAGCATAATCATTTTGACAACATACATGGCAAAGGAAAAGAGCAGCAGATAGCGGGCTTTTACCTTTTTCATCAGCCAGGGTGTCAACAGCATGGCGGGCATTTCAATGCCAGATTGCAACAGCATGCTGATGCCCAACTCCCTTCCGCCGCCGCCTGCGCCTTGCACAACACGCACGAGGAAAAGCATCACGGGCCCCTGTCCAAAGTAGAGGGTAACGCTGGCAAGTAAAAACAAAGTCAGCACACGGTTTTGCCCCAACATCTGGCGATAGGTCGTGCGGTCGCTGTGTTTTTCCTGTACATACAAGGAAGCCATGCGGTGCCCCACCTCATGGACATTGGGCATAAAGAGGACAACCGCGATGGTAACAACTGCCATGATCAAGAACAAGGGCATCAAAATGGCAGGGGAATGGATTTCCAACTGCATCCCCAGAAAATAGGCGGCTACGGCATAAACCAGGGAACCGACGCCCCTTGGCCAGCCAAAGTTGACGGGAATGCCAGCATTGGCGTACTGCATGATCTGGGCGTTCATCAAGCCGACATTGGCGTTCTGGAAAGCGCCGCCTAGAGAAAATACCAGGATCATCAAAAAAATCGGCAGCGGCGCAGCCATAATCAAAGCGCCGCAGACCATGGCGAATACCAGCAATGCCGTCATAATCTTTTTAATGGGAATATGCTGATGAAGGTCTGAAAAATTGGATGTAAACAACTGAAGTGCAATGGAAATCGTTGATATCAAAGAGCTGGTAAAGCCTATCTGGGTATCAGACAGGCCTTTGGAGGCAAGAAATACGGCGGTAAAGCCAGCATAGGCCAGGTTACTAAGCCAGAATGTGGATTGAACGCCAGCGTAGTTCAACTCAATCCGCAGGGGAGAGGCTTTCTTTAAGGGCAATTGTTCCATCCTCCGACACCTCGTTAGTCCCATCATATCCAATGGCGATGCTTTAATCAAGGCGGAATCGATGAATATTTGATGGGGTTTCTGGTGAAGGGTTCGTGCATTCATGGAATACACCTGATTTGTAACATTTTTGACGCATCTTGACAAAACAACATAAAGATTTATAATAAAACTCGTGAATTTGTGAGGTGTGTATGATGAAACGATTGCTTACCTGTTGCGCAGCGCTGATGCTGCTTTTTTCTGTCGTAACGCCGGCCGCTGCACAAAGCAG
>CAYFSQ010000035.1:17649-19985 GCA_964345895.1 uncultured Oscillospiraceae bacterium | reverse complement strand
CTGTGACCCAGCATTTCCATCTGCATGATGGCGTCTTCCACGTGCATAGGCCGCACGGTGTAGGACTTGGTGCGCACCACTTCCTTCTCTGCTTTATCGGAAGCATCCAGCGTCTCGATAAATTCCGGCGCTTCGTCCATGTTCAGATCGTCACGCAGGCGCTTTTCAAGCTTGGTGCGGTGACGCAGAATTTGTTTTTCCAGCTTTGCCAGCGCTTTATCAATCCCCATGTACAGGTTGTCTTCACTGGCGGCTTCAGAGCGAAGGGTTACGCCCTGCATGGGCACTGTAATTTCAACAATGCGTTGATTTTTTTGTTTCCTCAGGCGGATAAACATTTCCGTCTCCGGCCGGAGATACCGGCTCATGGTTGCGGATTTCTTCAGGATGCGGTTGGTGATACCGGGCGTCACCACCATGTTTTTCGCGGTAATGGTCGTCTTCATGGTATTTGCTCCTCTCTATGGGAATAACTATGTACCCTATGTACCTATTATACCATTTCGACAGAAGTTTACACAATCCTGCATGGTTGATGAACATTCCCAAATGTCCCCCGGTATGCTATACTAAATCACGCAATTGAACATGAATGTATCTGGAGGAGGCACCTTTGAAAACTGCCCATGACCCGAAGCGAATCCTGCTTGACTATGCCCAAATTGTCGTTGGATGCCTGCTTGGCGCTATCGCATATCCCCTGTTTCTGATTCCCAACAGCATTGCCCCCGGCGGCGTAACAGGTGTCGCCACCATACTTAACTACCTGATGCACTCTCCTGTCGGCTTAACCAGCTTGCTGCTGAATATCCCGCTCTTTTTGGCAGGTTTCCGCACCATGGGCAAGCGTTTTGTATTCAGGACGCTGCTTGCCACGATTCTTTTTTCTGTATTGATTGACCTGTTGAAGATTGATCCCATCACAAAAGATCCGCTGATGGCTTCCATTTATGGCGGCGTGCTGTTGGGTGCTGGCCTGGCCATTATTCTAAGAGGCGGTGCCACCACCGGCGGTACCGACATGCTGGCACGCATGCTGCATAAGAATTTTTCCGGCATCTCCGTTGGTATGTTCCTGTTTATGTTTGACTTTCTGGTAATCCTGGCTGCAGGCATCTTCATGAGTGCTGAGCACGCCATGCACGCCATGATCAGTGTTTTTATCACCTCCAAGGTGCTGGATGCAGTGTTGACGGGTATCGGCACCGAAAAGGCCTGCTATATCATCTCAGGCAGCCATGAAGCCATCACCCGCAGGATATTGGAAGAAATGCAGCGCGGCGTGACGGTGCTGCAAGCCACAGGCGGTTTCAGCGGCGAAAACGTCAACATGTTGTTGTGCGTTGTAGGCAGGATGGAAGTTTCAGCTTTGAAGAATATTATCCGGGAGGAAGACCGAAAAGCCTTTGTATTCATCACCGAGACCCACGAAACATTGGGCGAAGGCTTCCATGACCTGGCAGCAGACCTGTAACAAAGGAGTATTGCATGTATCAGTCCCTTTATCGTACCTTTAGACCCCGCACGTTTTCCGACATGGTGGGTCAGGATGCCATTGTGCGCACCCTGCGCAACCAGGTCAGCAGCGGCCATACTGCCCATGCGTACTTGTTTTGCGGCAGCCGGGGCACGGGCAAAACAAGTGCAGCGCGCATTATGTCCATGGCGATGAACTGCCTGACCCCCAGCCATGGCGACCCATGCCTTACGTGTGAAAACTGTGTCACGCTGCAAAACGACGCCTCCCTGGACGTGTTTGAGATGGACGCAGCCAGCAACAGCCGGGTGGAGGAAATCCGAGATATGCTGGAAAAGGTCAATTACCCGCCCCAACAGATGAAGTACAAGGTGTATATCATCGACGAAGTACATATGCTGTCCAACGCCGCCTTCAACGCATTGCTGAAAACCCTGGAAGAACCCCCGGAGTACATGGTCTTTATCCTCGCCACCACGGAACCCCAGAAACTGCCTGCCACCATCCTCTCCCGCTGCCAACGGTTCGACTTTGGGCGCATCTCTGAGGATGCCATTATCTCACGATTGCATCAGGCACTGGAGGGAGAAACCGCCGAAAGCGGTGCGCTGATGTTGATTGCCTCCTCCGCTGAGGGCAGCATGCGGGACGCATGGAGCCTTTTGGATATGTGTTTGGAAAAGGGCAAGGAATTGACGGAAGAGCGGGTCAGGGATGCCCTGGGTGCGGTGAACCGAGCCTTTCTTTTCGACTTTCTGCACATCCTCAGCCAGCGGGACGCAAAAGCTGGGCTGGAGATGGTCACCACCCTTTTGCAGGACGGGCGGGATGCTCAGGTTTTTCTGCGGGATTTATCCCG
>CAYFSQ010000035.1:0-17549 GCA_964345895.1 uncultured Oscillospiraceae bacterium | reverse complement strand
GATGAGCTTGCCCTTAAGGCAAGGCTTGATCAATTAGACAAATATGTTCTGTCCCTTCAGGCAGGGCGTGTTGAATTGCCCCAAAGATCACCTGCACCTGAGAGGGAGGTTGCACAAGAACCACCACCAGAGCGGAAGAGTACCCCCGAAAAGCCCGTTTCACCCCAAGTAGAAGTAAAAGAAGAGGTAGAAGCAGAAGCAGACCCCCTTCCACCGCCCGTTGAATACATCAGGGAGGACAGTGCGCCTGAGGAAACAAAGGCTCCCCTGCCTGAGTTAGAAGAGCCTGCCCCCTCAGTTCCCATCCCGGACAAGCCCGCTGCAGAACCGCTGCCCAAGGATGCCTGGAACCGGATGCTGAACCGCATTAAAAGGGAACATACATCCTATTACGGCATCATGCAGCAGGGTAAATTTGGCGGCTTCAAGAATGAGCGCTTCTATCTTCAGTTTGACAAGCAGCAAAGTTTCTACCTGTCCTTTATGAATGACAGCGCACGCAAGGGCGATATAGAAAGAATCCTCACCGAGGAAATAGGCAGGCTGGTTACCTTTGAAGCAACTCTGCAGGACAATCAGGTGCAGAAGGAAAGCAGGGAGCAAATCGCCCAGCAGGATATCGATTTATTGAGCCAGCTGGTGGGTCGCGAGAACATCATCGTCCAGGAGGACTAAAGCCGTTTGCGTCAAAACTGTTTACTTTGTGTTAAGATATGATATACTTATGCCGTACCCTCGCTTGAAAGCTTGGTACCGAAGGGAAAGAAAATGAGCGAGAACCGCAACCGCTATTCCAGCGCGCCGCTGCAAAACCTGAAACAGGCACAGCGGCAGACAAAGGCAGCCAAAGCACCTAAACGCAGCAGAACACCCGCCCCAAACAGCGGCGGTATGCCTGTCGGCAGCGTTCGGGTGCGCAGTTTTACAGGCCTTCAGCTCATGCTGATGATTGTGCTGCCTGTTTTATTCCTGGTATCCCTGTTTGTACGCAGCAACCTTCTGTATTTGATTTTTGCTGCCGCCAGCGTTCTATGCCTGATGGCGACATGGCTTTTTTCTGCCTTTGTGCCCAATGCCCGGGCCACGCTGACCATTGTCCACATCGCCATGGTGTTGGTGGTGCTTTTCGCTGTGCTAATCAGCCCTGCTGCTGCCCCGCCAGAGGACAAAACAAACGCCAACGACCTGCAATCCATATTCGACAAGGAATCCTCCGCCAGCATGGTGGCCATGATGGGGGCCCAGCAGGCTGCCACAGGCCCCACTGCCACGCCCAACCCTGGGCATGCATCCTTTGCGCAGCAGCGGCTGGAAATGTTCATGAGCGCGTGGAGCAACATTGACTACGCCGCCATGGCCACCTATTGCGTGCCCGCCTGGGTTGCCCTGCAGGCTGATCCCCAAACCGCCATGTTCCATATCAGGGCTAACCGGTCCATCGTGTCCTATGAGATACTGGATGTTACGGGCAACGATTCTGACCAGACGCGTACCATCAACATGCTGGTGGTTATCGACAAAAGCAACGGCAGCGCACCCCAAACCCACCGCTTTCAGGTGCTGATGGTGCGGGTTAACAACGAATGGTATGTGGATCCCAACTCTCTTGGTTCCCTAGGCGTGGTTAAAACCGAGGCAGAAATTGCCGCGGAAACCATTGCCACCATTGTTCCCACCGCCACGCCTGATCCAGGTACGGTGCTGTACTACAACCCTGACGGCGGCAGACTATACCATAAGGACGCCAATTGCAGCAGCCTACTGCCTGAATACCTGCCCCTGACTGCATCCTTCCATTACAGCGATGTAACTAGCAGCCGTTTTAACAACCTGATTCCCTGCGGCACCTGCGGCGCCCCCAGCAGATAAGGAGAAAAGCATGCGCTATCATCTGGATACCATCCCAGTATGGGACGCCTTGCGCCTTGGGGGCACCTGTCCCCTGTGTGCACTGCGCAGCCATACGGAGCATACCCTGGTAGACCGCTACCTGGGCGCTTCGGTGATGGAGCCGGATACCCGGATCCAGGTGAATGAAAAAGGATTTTGCTCCCGTCACCAGAACATGCTGTACCAGAAACAGAACCGACTGGGCCATGCGCTGATGATGCAATCACACCTGGATGTTTTGCGCGCCAAAGTCGTGGAGGCCTTCAACCAGGCTGATACCACCACGGGACGCGGACTTTTTAAACGTAAAGCAAGCGCACCCGGCGAAAACCCTGCCAGCGCTTTTGAAAAGATAAATGAATCCTGCATTCTGTGCGACAGCCTGGACGACAATATGCGCAGGTATACGTATTCCCTGCTTCATTTGTATGAAAACGACGCTGCCTTCCGGGAAGCCTTTCAGGCCTCCCGCGGCGTCTGCCTCCATGATTTGCCCTTGGTTTTAAGCATGGCGCAGGAAAAGCTGAAGGGGAATACCTACCGCCAGTTTATTTCTTCGCTGCGGGAAAAAACGCTGGAAACACTGGATACAAATAAACAAGACATCGACTGGTTTACGCTGAAGTTTGATTATCGCAACGCAGACAAACCATGGAAGAACAGTAAGGATGCGTTGGAGCGTACCGTCAACTTCCTTCGGGGCTATACCATTGGCGACGACCCCTGGCCGGACAAGCGATGAGGTTTGCCATGAAAAAACAAGCAGCCTTAATTTTGATGGGCCTTTTTTTCGTTTTGGCACTGCTTATACCTGCATTTGCATGCGCTCAAATCCCATCCTATTTCCCCAGCGGTGAGTCGCAGCAATCTGCCATCCTGTATTTTCGCCTCGAAAATACCCCCTTTTTGGGCAGGGAGAAGCGCAGCCTCTATTTTGACACCACCTCTACATTTGAAAAAGCCCTCGTGCAAGCCCTGGTCGATGGCCCCAGTGCCGTGTATTCCCGTTTAATCCCCATGTTTCCAGACGGCACAAAGGTGCTGAGCACCCAGGGCCAGGGAGACATTTTATTTGTAACCTTTAATGACAGTTTGCTCGATCCCTATCCGGACGAACACAATCTATCCAGCCCTGAATACCGGGAAGGAGAAGGCAGGCTGCGCCGCACCCTGGCCATGTCTGCATTAAGCTGCACCATTACAGAAAACACTTCCTACGCCTATGTACAGGTTTTGGTGGAAGGAAGTGCTCAGATTTCTACATCTTTACGCCTGCCCCAGAGCTACTACCTTCTGGACTCCTCCACACTGCCCCCTCCCCTTTCAAGGGATGAAAACAGCATTATGCAGCCTGATGACGCTGTAGAGATTCTGTGCCAGAAATGGACGGTCAAGGATGTTCAGGGCATGCAAGGGTATATCTACGGCAACGATGAAAAAGACGCGCTGCAGAATATTCCCCTATTGATCGGTCACACCCTGTCATCGGGCACAGTTTCCTATGATGGGCTGAGTGCCCTGGTGTTGTTAAGCGCTACCATGCAGCAGCCGGACGGCACGTCTCTAAGCCGCACTGGCTGGCCCCTTCGACTTGTATTTCGGGACGGACTCTGGCTGGTGCAGCTGGAAACCCTGATCCCCATTTGGAGCACGCCATGACCAACAGGATGCGGTTACTATGTATCGTAGTAAGCAGCACTATCATTTTAAGCGGCTGCGCCCCGGCTGTCCCCATGCGGGAGAATGCCGGTGTTACCTTGCCGCCTGCCAAAGCGGTTTACCAAGCACCTCAGGGGGATGAACAACGGGACAAGGTAGAAACGGTGCTTCTGTATCTGCCCTCCGCCGGCACAGGGCAGCTAATTCCCCACGCCATGACCATGGCCTTGCCGCCCAACAGACACCCCGCTGAGACAGCGCTAAGCCGCCTGCTATCCTTTTCCGGAAACGAAAGCGTACGTCCCTTGCTGGAAGGAGTCCAGCTGGATGTGGTCAGCGGCAGCCGGGTGGAAGTTTCCGGCAACACGGCCACCGTCAACCTGGGCGCTGCTGCCCTGGCCCTGGACAGCCAGCAGATGGTGACTGTAAGCCGCGCCATCACCAACACCTTAACCCAATGGGGCGATATTCGCTACGTCAACCTTTTGATTGCTTCCAGGCAACCTGGTATCGATATCACCGCTACACTGCCCATGGGCAGCCTGCGTAAAACAAACAATGAAGAACCTCTGTGGGATATATCTTCCGGCGATGCCCGTTTCAGCAGCGTTGCTACGCTGTACTACCCTGCCCTGATGGGCAAAGGTGTATTGGCAGAGGCAAGGGCAGTAACCTTTGCAGGCAAAAACTTCAGCGATATGGTGAACGGACTGCTGGCTGCCCTTTCCGCCGATGCATCTACCCTTTCAGGCCTGCCCGATGTGCCTTTCCTTGATTTACTGTTCGAAGAACCCGTTATGATTACCGATACTTCCACCGGGGGCGGCAGGGTTATTCGCCTTCATTTTAAAGAGTCCGCCAACCAGGTCTTTATCAGTGCCGGCATCCCCCGCTCTGTGATGATGGCTTCCATCGTGCTGACATTAACCACCTTCATGCCAAATATCAGCGGCGTGTCGGTGCGCATCGGCCAGGAAGAGGTGCGTGCCCTGGTCCCCACCGGGGTGCTGGAGGGGGGCGGGCAGGAGATTCTCTTTGCCGATGGAATCATGCGGAGGACAGACTTCAGCAACTTCCTTCTTGCCTTATCTCCCCTGTACTTTGGCAATGGAGAAGGTGGCCTCACAAGGGTGCTGCGCCCCCTGCCCTACTACCAGGCGCGGCATGTACGCATCCTGTTTGAACAGCTTTTACAGGGGCCTGAAGCCGTTGAAAGTGCCATCAACCTGAAGGGCACATTGCCTGCCGGTATTAAAAGCTCAGATCTGTTGGGCTTTACCGTAGAAAATGATACCGTCCTGATGAACCTGTCAGAGGACTTTTTACAGCACTGCCAGGGACTATCCCCTGAAGAGGAACGGCAGGTTATTTACAGCATGGTGAACACCCTGGCAGAGCTGCGCGGCATTCGCCGGGTGCGTTTCTACATCGCCGGGCATCAGCCTGAAACCTTGGCCGGCAGCCTCTACCTGCCGGGAGAGTTCCTGTTTAACCCTGACATTACCGAATAACCCCCACCATAAAACTGCGCCCCCGCCGTTTTTTCAACAGCAGGGGTGCAGTTCTTAATATCAAATAATAGATGGTTATCCTTTATGCAGAGGCAGGGTGACAACAAAGGATGTCCCTTGTCCTTCTTCACTTTCTGCCCGAATGGTGCCGGAATGCAGCGTAACAATCTGCTGGGCAATGGAAAGCCCCAAGCCTGTGCCACCGGAATCCCGGCTCCTCGCCTTGTCTACGCGATAGAAGCGCTCAAAGACATGGGTAAGATTATCCTTGGATATGCCTGGCCCGTTGTCCGTAACGGTAAGCTGGGCATCCTTGCCAATGCGCAGCAGGTTTACGCGGATATCTCCCCCAGGCTGCGTATACTTGACAGCGTTTTCCATCAGGTTATAAGCGACCTGCTCCAGCTTCGCCTTATCAGCGTACATATCGCAGCTGTCCTCTATCGCTAATACCACCTGCTGCTGCTTTTGCTCTGTCAGCGGCTTTAGCCGGTGGGCAGCTTCCTTCACCACGCTGGCCAGGCTCATTCGCTCCCGGGTCAGCTTCATGCTATGGGCGTCGGCATGGACCAATGTGAGCAAATCAGACACGATGGCGCTGAGCCGATCTATCTCCCGATTGACGTCGCTTAAGAACTCCGTCCGCAGCTCCTCCTCCATGTCCGGCTGATAGATCAAAGACTCAATCATGATTTTCATGGTTGCCAGCGGCGTTTTTAATTCATGGCTAGCATCCGAAACAAACTGGTTGCGGGAATGGTCCAATGTTTCAAGGCGTGCACTCATGGAGTTAAACGCCTGGGCAAGCTGCTTGATTTCCCCGCTTCCCCTCTCGGGCACCCGGGCAGAAAAGTCCCCCTTACCCATGCGCTGGATACCGCGGGTCAATTCCGCCATGGGGTTGGTCAGCACGCTGGAAAACACCATGCCGCTTAAAATGGCCGCCAAGGCCACAGCGGCAAAAATAATCACCATATTATCCTGTAACAGGTACAGGTTTCGCATCATTTCATTGACGGAGGACACCAGGACCAGCACACCAATCACCTGGGAGGAGTGGACAATGCCTGCAGTACACAGGCTAACCCAGCCCTCTCCGGCACGGCTGCGTAAAAACGTCTCGGTGGAGTAGGCTGTTTCGCCAGAGAGTGAATGCACCCCATAGTCTGCTGTACGCCCCTGCACCAAAATGGAAGCGACCTCGGGAAAAGAAAGGCGGGTGCCGTTCATTTCCCGAAAGGAGTCCCCCTGCACCTTGCCATCACTGTCCAATAATAAAACCCGGCCGGACAGTTCATTGCCTGCCTGGGTTAAATAATCGCTGACCTTATCCATTTCCACTGCATACAAAGAAGGGGCTGTCTGTACAGCCCACTTCTCTAAGCCCGTCCGGTCCGCCCGGATGCGTTGCTCAAACAGATATTCCCCCAGCATATTGGTTAGCGTGCTGGCCATCACAAGGAAGGAAAGCCCGATAATCAGCAGAAAAGCCAGCAGGATTTTCCACCGTATGCTGGTCAGCGGGTTATTCGTCGCGGTCAGTGAAATAGTAGCCCACTCCCCACTTGGTGAAGATAAACTCCGGCTGTGTTGGATTGCGTTCTATTTTTTCCCGCAGGCGGCGGATGTGTACATCTACCGTACGGGCATCGCCGGAATAATCGTTCTTCCAGACTGCATCCAACATTTCTTCCCGGGTAAACACCCTGCCACGATGGTTCAGGAATAGTTGCAGCAGGTCAAACTCTTTAGCAGTCAGGCGTACTTCCTTGCCAGCCAGCACGACTGAACGGTTGATCACATTGACTTCCAGATCCCGCACCTTGAAGACATTAGCATCCTCTACACCGGTAAATTGGTTGGCACGGCGCAGGATGGTTTTGATGCGGGTTTTAACCTCCAGTATGTTGAAGGGCTTGGTCATATAGTCATCTGCGCCGTATTCCAGGCCCAGTATCTTGTCCATATCCTCGCCTTTGGCGGTCAGCATGATGATGGGCACATTGCTGACCTCGCGAATACGCTGGCATACCGTAATGCCGTCGAGCTTTGGCAGCATAACGTCCAGCAGTATTAAATCCACGGGCTCTGACTTGAAGATTGCCAACGCTTCCTCGCCGTCGACAGCAGTCAGCGTTTCATAACCATCCTTCTCCAGGGTATATTTTAAACCTTTGATCATCAAAGGCTCGTCATCTACCAGCAATATACGTGTCGACAATGCGTTCAATCCTTCCATTTTCATGCTGTGCCCAGCGGTGATCCAATCTGTTATATTGTACATCAAAACAGAAAGAAAAATCAAGCGATTATGACACAATTAGTCATATAAAAGAAACAAAATCAACATTCTGCGTGGTTTTGCCTCATTTCCATGGTTTGCGGCGTCAAATCAGCCCGCGAAGGTCTCCCTTCTCTGTAGCTGCCAGCACACAAAGCCATGTGGCAGCGGTATCAAAGCGGGCATCATGCTGATTTGCTCCGCCGCCAAACCATGTTTCTGCTGCCTGACTAATGGTTTCATCAGTTATCCCGTAATGGGCGTACAACTCTTCCAGTTTAGGCGGCTTGGGACGGCCGATGGCTACCTTTCTTTGCATGTTCAGGATGCCTGTGGAATAGTTCATGGTGCAAAAGGTGCTGATCCGAGGCAGTTTTAAATCGCATCGCTCAAGCTCTGTCTTCAGGTATCTGTCATCCGCTGCCACATTGTGGCCAATCAGCAGCTTGGCTTTGGAGAAATCGTCAAAAATCTCCTGAGCATCATCCTCAAAATATCGTCCGCCGGATAGTTCCTCCAGCATGTCCATGCTAAAACCATGCACCTCAAAGGAGCCCTCCGTCATTTCGTCTACGCTGAAAAAGAAGTTCTTCCCAGTAACGGTATCTCCCTCCACCATCAGGTAGGAGAGCTGGCAAATCTGCCCGGGGGTTAAGGAAGTCGCTTCGGTATCAAATACAATAAGTCCCATCAACCAAGCCCCTCAATCTTTTCTATGTCCCGCTTGTTTCCAAGTAGCATCAGCACATCGGTTGCCTGAAGTTTTACATCGCCCAAATGCTCGATGATCACTTCATCCCCCCGCTGCAGCAGGAGCACCGTGATGCTGTACTTACGCCGTACATCCAACTCCCGTACAGTTTTTTCCTTCCACGAAGAAGGAACCCGTATACTCTCGATGGAATACTCGTCTGTTAAATCAATTAAATCCAACACATTAGGTGAAATGAGGGACTTTGCCACGCGCACGCCCATATCCCGTTCAGGAAAAACCACCCGATCAACGCCCACCTTGCGAAGCACCTTGGCATGCAGCTCGTCGGTGGCCTTGCTGATAACATACTTGATGCCAGCTTCCTTGCACAGAAGAGACACCAGGATAGAATCCCGTACATTATCACCAATGGATACCACGGCT
Organism: uncultured Oscillospiraceae bacterium; assembly: GCA_964345895.1. Classification (GTDB taxonomy): domain Bacteria; phylum Bacillota; class Clostridia; order Christensenellales; family Aristaeellaceae; genus DTU024. The sequence continues at coordinate 9,070 of CAYFSQ010000035.1, read as the reverse complement.
GCGTCAAAGTTGCGAAGACCAATTTTCTTCAAAGCATCCTCGTCTGTAGCATCCATCTGAATTGCCTGGGTTACAAAGGGTGCAATGTCGCTGATTGCATCCTCCCGGCCATCTACAGCCAACACCTCATGCCCCACATCGCAAAGGGTTTTGCACAAGGATGCGCCGAAACGCCCGATTCCAAACACCACAAATTGTTTTACTTCTGCCATACTTTCCTCCTTTAGCCAACGAGCATTTGTTCTTCTGGATAGTGCATGCGGGCTGTTTTATTCTCCTGCTTGCGCATCAACACCAGCATCAGGGTCAAGGGCCCCACCCTGCCGATGTACATAAAGCAAATCAATACAATCTGGCTCAGCGGCGTCAGGTTGGCGGTGCCAACACTGGTTAGCCCCACAGTGCCCAGTGCCGAGGTCACTTCCATCATGATATCGATGATGTCGAACTGACGATTCCACACCGACAGCAGCATCATCCCCCCAAGGGCCAGGCCAAGGAAGATAACGAAAATGCTGAGGGCTGTTCTGACAATGGCAATGGGCAGCCTGCGCTTATAGGCGACCACATCCTCACGCCCTTTAACAACGGTGGAAACCAGGGCCAGCAGCAAAAATAAAGTTGTCGTTTTAATGCCGCCGCCCGTTGAAACCGGCGAAGCGCCAATGAACATCAGGATGGAACTAAGAAGTTTGCTGGTATCCTCCATGCCCAACTGGCTGAAGGAAAAATAACCAGCGGTTCTCGTCGTGACCGATTGGAACCAAGCGTTGGTTATGCGATGCCCCACAGGTAGATTGCCTATGGTAAGCGGGTTATCCCACTCTGCCATAGCCAGCAACAGGGTGCCCCCCAACAGCAAAGTCAATGTTGTTGCCAGCACGACCTTGGTATGCAGCGAAAACTTACGGTGATGATGACCGGATATGACTTCAGTCAATACAGCAAAGCCCAGGCCGCCTAATATAATCAAGCTGGAGATAATCATCAGCACATAGGGATCTTGCTGATAGGGCTGCAGGCTGCCTAAACTGCCAAACAGGTCAAAACCAGCATTACAAAATGCGCTGACAGCATGGAATAGGCCGTAGTATATTCCCCTTCCAACCCCCAATTGGGGGATAAAGCGGATACACAACAACACTGCACCCAACAGTTCAATGCCAAACACAATGAAAACGAAATGCAGGGAAGTGCGGACAGACCCGGACAAGCCAGGCAAACTCATGCTGTCCCTGAGCAGGGCACGCCCCTGCAATGTGATGCGCTTGCCAATAACCACCATGGTGATTGTAGCAAACAGCATGAAGCCCAGCCCGCCCACCTGTATCAGGGCAATGATGACCAGCTCGCCAAAGAGGGAATAGGTGCTCGCCGTATCTACAACAGTAAGCCCTGTAACACAAGTGGCGCTGGTTGCTGTAAACAGAGCTTGCAAGTAGTTCACACTTTGCCCCTCTTCCCAGGCGGCAGGAAGAGACAAGAGTACAGACCCCAGCAGAATAATCAAGAAAAAACCTACAGCCAGCAGCATTTCTGTCGACATGCTGCGCTTGCGTTTTCTGGATTGCATATTCTCTCCCATTTATGTTCTATTGATAAAAAGCCACACCTATTTAAGGGGCGGCTTTTATCATATGCTTAGCAGATTGGCTTATTCCTTTTCATCCTCGTCATCTTCATCCTCTTCTTCCGTTTCAGGAAAGAGGGGCTGATGGCAGGAGGGGCAGCGATAATCTTCCTCCAGGTCAAAGTCCGCAACGTCAAAGCGGGTCATGTAGCCACAATGGGGGCATTCATACTCTACAATGCTGCCTTCCAGATCGTCGTCCTCTTCATCGTGGCCGCCGCAGTGGGCACAGGCGTCCTCATCGTCTTCCTCATCGCCCAGCAGGTCTTCGATATCTTCCAGATCCTCATCGATTTCTTCCACATAGTCGTTCAAATCTTCCAGATCATCGCGGATTTCGTCAATTTCCTGGGCAAAGGCTTCCAGGGTCTCAATCAGCTTCATCAGCAGCTTATTTTCAGAGGTTTCGTCGCTCAGCTTCATGCCTTCTGCCAGGCCTTTCAGGAAGGCAACTTTTTCAGACAGGTTACTCATAGCTTTTCCCTTTCTTTTGGTCGAATCAGTGTTAGGCGCGGGAGAGATATTCTCCGGTACGGGTGTCTACTTTTACGATATCGCCGATGTTGATAAACAGCGGCACCATCAGCTCGAAGCCCGTTTCCAGTTTGGCAGGCTTATAGGTGTTAGAGGCAGTATCGCCTTTGAAGCCGGGCTCGGTTTCGGTAATCTCCAGGTCGACAAAGTTAGGCGCTTCCACAGAGAAAGCCTCCCCTTTGAAGAAACGGATGTTGACATTGGTGTTTTCCTTTACGAACTGAACGGCATCCTCTACCTGGCTATGGTTCAGGGGCATCTGTTCGTAGGTTTCGGGGTCCATGAAATAATACAGGTTGCCATCGTTGTACAGGTACTGCATCTCTTTGTTTTCCACAATGGCGCGGGGCATCTTATCTGTAGGGTTGAAGGTGCGCTCAATAACCGCCCCTGTCATGATGTTTTTAATCTTTGTGCGCACAAAGGCGGCGCCTTTGCCAGGCTTGACATGCTGAAAGTCTACGATGTTCCATACACCGCCATCCCACTCGATGGTAATACCTTTTCTAAAATCCCCCGCTGTAATCATACATGTTCCTCCAATAAATAAAGTATCGTGCAACGACCGTTGTCACAGGATAAGCAATTCCCTGGGCGCGCTAACTAGACTTTGCGCGCCGTTTTCCGTTACCAGGCAGGTGTTCTCAATGCGCACACCGCCTATGCCGGGCAAGTAGATACCAGGCTCCACAGTAACCACATGGCCGGGAGCCAGCACTTCTTCACAGGTTTGATTCAGCCGCGGCATCTCGTGAATGTCGATGCCCACGCTGTGCCCAAGGCCATGGCCAAAGTTCTGTCCGTAGCCCGCTTGAGCAATCATCCCCCGGGCGATGGCATCAATATCGCGGCAAACTTTACCAGGCATGAGGGCCTCTTGGCTGGCTATCTGGGCGTTTAACACGATGCTGTGCACTTCCTGCATCTTTGCAGAAGGCTGCCCCAAAGCGATGGTGCGCGTCATGTCTGCGCAGTATCCGCCGTACTTGGCGCCAAAGTCCAGCGTTATCATATCCCCTTTGCGAATACGCCGGTTGGTGGGTACCGCATGGGGCAATGAGCCGTTTTCGCCGGAAGCCAGAATGGTGCTGAAAGCCAAGCCTTCAGCGCCTAATTCCATCATCTTAAAGTCCAGCTTCAACTGGATTTCTTTCTCCGTCATCCCTTCGGCAATTTCACCGCAGATGTAGTCAAACGCCTGCACCGAAATATCGCACGCCCGGGTAATGGCCGCAACTTCGCTGTCATCCTTAATGCGGCGCAGCTGCTCCGGTTGCTGGTTGAGGGACTCAAAAGCAATGCCCGGCATAGCTTTTTGCATGGCTGCAAATTGAACAACCGTTACCTGGTCATCCTCGTAGAATACGTTGCGGCTGCCAGCTTCTGCCAATAACCCGCCAGCCACCTGAACATGGCTGCGGGATGTGGAAATTTCCTTTACATCAAAGCCGGGGGCTTGCTGGGCTGCCTGTTCTGTGTACCGAAAATCCGTAACGATGGCGGTTAAGCCGCGCATCAACAGGAGCAACCCTTCCCCTGTGTACCCGCTAAGATAAAATATATTGGAGGGCTTGTGAATGAGGATGGCATCCTGAGGCCCCACCCCTGCCGCATCCAGTAACCTGACAACCCTGTCCATATACTCCCCCTAAACGTCTGTGTTTCATGGATATTCTACCACAAAGCCGGCCTCTTGACTACCATGCCCGTGGATTTTCGTCCCCTCCCAGAGCCAATATTACCAGACCACAAAGCAAAATGGGTGCCCCTGCGGATCAAGGAGGGTTACCCAGTCATCAGCATTGCCTGTTTCCACCTCTGCATACTGGGCATCTGTTTTCTTTGCCCCCAGTGAGATGGCGTATTCAACCGCCTGATGCAGTGCTTTTGAATCAGGAACAGCAAAGTCTAGATGCATTTGCTGTTGGGGTTTCCCTGCCTCCTCCGGCCATACAGGCGGTTGATATCCCTCATTCTTTTGAAAGGATAGGCGGCAGCCACCCTCCGGGGAAGCTATGCTTGCCCAGTCAGAAGAGCATTGCACTACATTCCACCCCAGCAACTGCGCATAGAACTGCGCCAGCGCCTTAACATCCAAGCAATCAATCACTGCCGCATCCAATCGGACAGGAAAATCCAATGTATTCATCTGTTCCATGGGCTACTCCACCAACCCCTCGTAGATGTCCCGCATCTGCCGTGCATCCTCTGCCATGGTCCCCCGACTTTCGCAGATGATATGGGGCGAATAGCCCCTTTGTACAAGCAGTGGCGCAAGGTACTCAAACCTGGGGCCATAATCCAAATCTGCAAAGGTACGATGCTTTTTTTCGCCCCCTGCCCCATACTCCACCGTCGAAAAATGAATGTGGATGCTGCGCGCCCGGGCAAGTCCAATGGCATCCTCCATGGCATCGAGTACGGCGGCAAAATCCTCTGTCGTGTTTAAGCTGCCGCCGCCCAAGGCATGCAGATGGGCAAAATCGATGCAGGGGGTCAAGCGCTCATCCCGCTTACACAGCATCAGGATTTCATCCAGGTTGCCGATTTGCCCTGGCTTGCCCATGGTTTCAATACAAATTTGCGGATGCAGCCCTGCATCTTGCAGGCGGTCAAGGGCTTCATCCAAGCCTTGAGCGCAATTTTCTAAAGCATGCTGCCGGGCCATCTTCATGGCTGACCCAACATGCACCACCATGCGTTTGCCACCCATCCACCTCAGGCGCAGGGCTGTTTCAACAATGTAGTTAATGCCCTTTTCCCGCTTTTCTCTTTCAGGGGCAGCCAGATTAATATAGTATGGTGCATGAGCGCTGAGCACGACGCCGTTCTCTTCGGCGTGTCGCCCAATCAGCTCTGCTGTTTCCTGGGACAGACTAACGCCCCGCCCGAAGGAATACTCAAAGGCGTCGAGGTTTTTTTCTTTCAGCCACGCAAACGCCTGCCATGTGTGCTTATAGCCTTGCGTATAAAAACTATCCGAGTTGCCGGAGGGGCCGAAAAGGATGGTGCTTTCCCCTCTCATTGCGCACCTGTCCGCTTATCGAAGGCTTCCCACAGGGGTGCGTAGATCTGCACGGCTTGCTCATGCTCGGCCAGGGTTCTGGAAAAGTGCAGCTCGCCCGTATCAGGGTCCTTGCTGCAAAAGTACAGGATATTCTCTTGAATGAAGGATTCGTCGGGGTAAAGGGCTGCTTGGATTGCAGCAGGTGACGGGCTGCATATGGGGCCAACAGGCAACCCCTTGTTACGGTAGGTATTAAAGAGGGACTGCACGTTTAAATCGCTCTGGTTTAGCACCATCCGCTTTGTGCCCAGGACATACTTAATCGTAACATCGCTGCCCATGGTCATGCTCTGTTTAAGGCGGTTATGGAATACCGCAGACACCTTGGAAAAATCTGCGGTTTTAGCCTCTTTCTCAATCATGGATGCAAGGGAAATCACCTGATCCATCGTCATGCCCAATTCGTCTGCCCTGGCGTGAAAGGGCTCCTTGTACACCGCTTCAATCTGGGCAAGCAGCTTTCTTATGATGTCACTTTCGTCTGCGGATACAAAAATTTCATAGGTATCAGGGGCGAGGTACCCCTCCAGAACGTACTTGCGATCCGCAGGTCGGCCGGTTTTTAGAACATCGGAGATGTAGTAGTACATATCAAATTCCGTGCCGCTGCGGCATTTGCTCAGAAAAGTATCACTGCTTGCCAGAATTTTTTCCTTTACAAGGTAGTTGGCAATGTCTTCAATGGTCCATCCGGGGATGATGGTCATAGTTCGCACCATGGGGCGGCCATCACCGGATGTCAGGTTTTCCAGAATTTCCCGTACACTCATGGCACGGTTTAATTTATACTCCCCCGCCTGAATCTTCTGGCTGAAACCGCTGAAGTCCGCGTAGTACTTAAAAAAGGAACTGCTGCGTACAATGTTCTGTTTCTCCAGGTTCTTGGACACCCTGCTTAAGCTGTCTCCGCTGCTGACAACAAACACCAGCTCATTGCTGTCCAGCGGGTTGACAGGGTTTATCCATTCATCCTTCGCTTTATTGATGATGGTCGACATAGCGCCTATCAAGAGCAGCATAGAGCATACAAAGATGAGCACCGGCCGCAGCATGCTCCACAGCCAGCTATACCAGTACACGCCATACTCCCTCTCCTCATGGAGAGATTCATGGGTATAGATTTTATTCCTTTTATTTTTCCTCATGGTACCTTACTTGCCATCGGGCAGATCAAACTGCATATCAGCGGCATCTGTGAGCAATTTTAGCACATCGCCCATCATCTTTTGCAACCGTAATTCCGCCATCAAGTATCTGGATGTATCCGTGCCGGCATACAGCAGGGAAGATATCTGGGTAAAGCGCTGCATATCCTCCGGGGGCATGCCGCCGCCAGCCATGGCACTCATCTGCAGGGCAATCTGCAATCGCTTATATTCCTTAATCAGCGCCATCCCAGTGTCACTGCCGTCCATATTATCTTTAGCGGCAGCAAACTCCAGATATTCTGGTGACTGCCTAATTTCTTTGGCCAGTGTTCTGGCTGTATCCATCAACATGGGTGTACCTCAAACATAGAAATAGAGGCCGAACAAGTCGGCCTCCATAGTATAACATAGTCAACCAAGGTCAACAATCACGGGCAGAATCATGGGATTGCGCTTAATCTTGTCGAAGATATACCGGCGCAGCTCATCCTTGATTCGGTTCTTAATGCTTGGCCAATCGCTGCCTTCAATGCGGTTATAGGATACAATAATCTTCCGCACAGTATCCCGTATGCCTTCAATGAGATCCTCATTCTCCCGAACGTAAACAAAACCACGGGAGATCACATCAGGCCCGGACACAAGAACGCCATTGGTACGATCGAAGGCCATGGCTACGATAATCAAGCCATCCTGGGACAGGTGCTTCCGGTCGCGCAGCACCACGTTGCCTACATCACCAATGCCCAGACCATCAACCAACACGGTGCCGTTTGGCACAATGCCAGCCAGGGACAGGGAATTTTCACTCATCTCGATGACTTGGCCAATCTCCGGCAGAACGATATTCTCCCGGGGCATGTCCATGGATTCTGCCAATTCGGCATGCTGCCATAGCATACGATATTCGCCATGTACGGGAATAAAGTACTGCGGCTTAACCAGGGCATGCATCATCTTTAGTTCTTCCTGGCAGGCGTGACCGGAAACGTGAACATCGTCCATGGCTTCGTAGATTACCTCAGCCCCGCAACGATACAATTGGTTGATAACGCGAGATACGAACACCTCATTACCGGGGATAGGGGTTGCTGAGATGATCACCTTGTCTGTTGGCTTTATCTGCAGCTTGCGATGTTCTGCAAAGGCCATACGGGTTAAACCACTCATCGGCTCCCCCTGGCTGCCGGTTGTCAGCACCAGCACCTGATCATCCCGATAGTTGTTGATTTCATCCATCTCAATCAGGTTGTCCCTGGGGATGGTTAATTCGCCCAGCTCCATGGCTACCGTGCTGACATTGATCATGCTGCGGCCAACGAAGCATACTTTACGGCCATACTGCGCGGCACAATCCGCTACCTGCTGCACACGGTTGACGTTGCTGGCAAACATGGCAATGATGACACGGCCACGGGCAGTGCTGATCTGGTGGTCGAAGGTAGCGGCAATTTTCCGCTCGGACATGGTATAGCCGGGGCGTTCCACGTTGGTGCTTTCGCAAAGCAGAGCCAGTACCCCGCGCTCACCAATGGCAGCCAACATGCTCAGGTCGGTAGGCTCACCATCGGTTGGGGTGAAGTCAATCTTAAAGTCGCCAGAGAATACAACAGTCCCCGCCGGCGAAGTGATAGCGATGGCATACGCACCGCTGATCGAGTGATTCACCTTGATAAACTGCACAGTAAAGCAGCCGATATGCACAATCTGCCGGGGCTGTACAGGGTTAAACTTGATGCCACCAATGCCGTGCTCCTTCAGCTTGTTTTCCACAAGTGCAAGGGTCAGGCGAGAACCGTAGATTGGAGCAGGAGCCCTGTCCAATACGTAGGGGGTAGCACCAATATGGTCTTCATGACCATGGGTAAACAGGTAGGCGCGAATCTTTTCCTTATTGGCAATCAAATAACTGACATCGGGTATGACCAAGTCAATGCCCAGCATATCATCCTTTGGGAAAATAGAACCGCAGTCAATAACGAGAATATCATCCTCACATTCAACCACAGTTATATTCTTGCCAATTTCATCCACGCCGCCTAGCGGGATGATGCGTAATTTTGAATTTTCAGGCACAATGTTCCTCCTTTTTCGTTAATAACAAACAATTTAATTTTATTCTATTATTCCTTGCTTGTGTACCGCAACAATATGGGGCTGCCATTTAGGCTGGTTCTGCAGCCATTTATCCAGCGCTTTTACAACAATAAAGAATAGGGCCATCATGGACAAACCTAGAATTAAAATCTTTGCTTCACTGTCAAGCAGCACACTGCCCAACAGTAAGCCTATAATTAATCCCACCAAGGGGATTACATACATAATCACTGACAGCATCAAAATTTTGTTGTCAGGAAGGGACACATCAACAATATCATCCGTTTTAGCATCCCCTAAAACCCGTACAAGAGTTTGCTGTTTCGTGTTAAAACATGCGCCGCATTTTTCGCATGCATCCAATTTATCAAAGCATACCATGGGTCTGCTGTTTTCTATCTTGATAACTCTGCCAGTTCTAATCATAAAATCTTCCTCACAATACGTTATACAGTATAGCATGAATCCTTTGCTGTGTATAGCCATCGGGCTTAATTTTACAGTTGCATCCGATGAAAACAACAGCAGAGATAAAAGGGAAAACACGCTTCATTGAGTGAAGCGTGTAGTGGAAACCGGCGGCGACCTACTCTC
>CAYFSQ010000034.1:0-20104 GCA_964345895.1 uncultured Oscillospiraceae bacterium | reverse complement strand
CCATACAAAGGAGGCAGACTATGCCCATCAACCAGATTCTTGTTATTGTTCGCGCCTCGGCTGAGCAGCTGAATCGCTTGCAGAAAGCGGCGCCGGAGGCACAGGTGATACGGCAGAGCGTCAAAACCCTGACAAAGGAACAGGTGGAGCAGGCCGATGTCATCGTCGGCAACCTGCCGGTGACGTTTTTGCCCCACCTAAAAAAAGCCAGGCTATTGCAGCTGAATACCGCCGGGGTCGTTGAACCCTACTTACAGGCTGCCCGGGACAACCCCGGCTTGGTGTTGGCCTGCGCCTCTGGGGCCTACGGCCCTGCCATTTCCGAGCATATGCTGGGCGCCCTGCTGATGATGATGAAAAAGCTGCACCTATACCGCGACCAGCAGTTTGAAGGCGCCTGGGTGGACCACGGTGAGGTGGAATCCCCCCGGGGCAAGGAGGTGTTGGTGCTGGGCATGGGCGACATCGGCACCCATTTCGCCCAGTTAATCAGCACCATGGGTGCCAGGGTAACGGGCATCCGCCGACGGCCTGCCCCTGCTCCAGAAGGCGTTGAGCGCATCGCCACCATGGAGGAGCTGGACAGCCTGCTGCCCACCGCCGACATCCTGGCCATGGCGCTGCCCGACACAAAGGACACCCGCCACGTGATGGACGCCCGCCGCATCAACTTAATGAAGGAAGGAAGCTACTTAATCAACGTGGGCCGGGGTACGGCCCTTGATCAGGACGCCTTGGTGGATGCCCTGAAAGCTGGCCGCCTGGAAGGCGCCATTCTGGACGTAACAGACCCTGAGCCCCTGCCCCAAGACCATCCCCTATGGCAGCAGCCCAACGCCCTGATTACCCCCCACATCTCCGGCAGCTTCCACCTGCCCCTGACGCTGGACATCATCCACGACATCGCCGCCCACAACATCAAGGCTTTACAGACAGGCAGCGGCTTCCGCTCCCAGGTGGACCCGGATAGCGGGTACAGGGCATAGGGAGGATTATGATGCAAATCCAACCAATGATTACCGTAGAGGATGTACGAAAGAGCGCAGAATGGTACGAGCGGGTTTTAGGCTTGTACAGCGCACACGGCGGGGATGTGTACGAGCAGCTTTGCTTTGACGGAAAGCTATTGCTGCAATTGCACGATAAAAACCCGGACATGAACCACGATGCCCTGCTACTTCAAGGCGAGCAGGGCGGCCGCGGGGTGTTGCTGTGGTTCCAGACGGAAGACTTTGACGGCCTGCTTGCCCGCCTTGAAGCCGCCAATGTGCAGATGGAGGTTCCCCCCTATATGAATGAGTACGCCCAGCACATGGAAGTTTGGTTCCGGGATTTGGACAACTACCTGGTAGTGGTGGCCGGCCCCTCCCCCTACAATAAGGCTGTACAAAAGCAAGGTGACAGCCGTTGACAACGCTGCGGATTTAGGAGTATACTGCGTATATCCTTCCGATGAATGAGGACATGTCCCGTTTTCCGTTCCCGTTAAGAGAGGCGCGCCCCGGCTGCAAGCGTGCCCGGTGAACCAAGTGGGGTACCGCCTGAGGAGGCAGGACGCAGGGCGAGCGATACAGCGCTGACGAGGGGCTTTTCATAGCAAAAGCAACGAGGGTGGAACCGCGGATACACATCCGTCCCGATCGGGACGGGTGTTTTTTATGCCAAGAACATGACCATCCCGGAAACCAGGTGGCTTCAACGACAAGCATTGCCCCATTTGCGGGCAGGAAGGGAAGGACATATGATTATTACATTCAACAACCAACAAAAGGAATTTGACAAGGGCACCAACGCCCTGGACATGCTAGGCCAGTTTGACGGAGAGCTGAAAAAGAACGCCCTGGCCGTCCTGGTAAACGGCGAGGTGCAGGATTTGGCCCAGCCCATTGAGGAAGATGCCCAATTACAATTCCTCTCCTTTGAGGACGAGGAAGGCCGGCACACCCTGCGGCATACAGCCAGCCACGTACTGGCAGCAGCGGTGAAGAAGCTGTACCCCGAAACCAAGCTGGCCATTGGCCCCTCCATCGAGAACGGCTTTTATTACGATTTTGACCGGGATGAGTCCTTCACGCCGGATGACCTGGTGAAAATCGAAAAAGAAATGAAGAACATCATCAAACGCAACCAGCGGGAGGTGCGTTTCAGCCTGCCCCGGCAGGAAGCCATTGAGCTGATGGAAAAACGGGGCGAAAGCTACAAGGTAGAATTGATCAATGACCTGCCGGAGGATGAGGAAATCTCCTTCTACCAGCAGGGGGATGACTTTGTTGACCTGTGCGCCGGGCCTCACCTGCCCTCCACAGGCAAAATTAAAGCCTTCAAGCTGACCAGCATTGCCGGTGCCTACTGGCGCGGGTCGGAGAAGAACAAGATGCTGCAGCGCATCTACGGCACCGCCTTTGCCGACAAGGAGTCCCTGGACGAATACCTGCACCAATTGGAGGAAGCCAAGAAGCGTGACCACCGCAAACTTGGGCGCGAGCTGGATCTGTACGATGTGATGGATGAAGGCCCCGGCTTTCCCTTCTTCTTTGCCAAGGGCATGGTGCTGCGCAACGTGCTGGAAGACTACTGGCGGGAAATCCATCGGGAGGCAGGGTACGAAGAAATTAAAACGCCCATGATTCTGTCCCGCGCCCTGTGGGAAGTAAGCGGGCATTGGGACAACTACCGCGACAACATGTACACCCTGAAAATTGACGGGGAGGATTTTGCCGTCAAACCCATGAACTGCCCCGGCGGCATCCTGGCCTTCAAGCGCAAGATGTGGAGCTACCGCGACCTGCCCATCCGCTCAGGAGAGCTGGGCCTGGTGCATCGCCACGAAAAGAGCGGCACCCTCCATGGCCTGATGCGGGTGCGCTGCTTTACCCAGGATGATGCCCATATCTTCATGACGCCGGAGCAAATTAAGGACGAGATCATGGGCGTATACAAGATGGACGACATGGTGTACAAGCTGTTTGGCTTTAGCTACAAGGTGGAGCTGTCCACCCGGCCCGAAAACAGCATAGGCACCGACGAAATGTGGGAGCAGGCCACCAATGGCCTCCAGGGCGCCCTGGATGAACTGGGGGTTGACTATGTGGTGAATGAAGGCGACGGCGCCTTCTACGGCCCCAAGATTGACTTCCACCTGCGGGACAGCATGGGACGCACCTGGCAGTGCGGCACCATCCAGCTGGATATGAGCCTGCCGGAGCGCTTCGACCTAAGTTACATCGGCCCCGATGGCGAAAAGCACCGTCCGGTGATGATACACCGCGTGGTGTATGGCTCCATGGAGCGCTTTATCGGCATCCTGACAGAACACTTTGGCGGCGCCTTCCCCCTGTGGCTGGCCCCGGTGCAGGCCCGCATCCTGACCATTACCGATCGGGCTGATGACAATGCCAAGGCGCTGAAAGCGCGGATGGACAAAATGGGGCTGCGGGCTGAAACAGACCTGCGCAACGAAAAAATCGGCTTCAAGGTGCGGGAAGCCCAGATGCAAAAAATCCCCTACATGCTGGTAATCGGCGACCGGGAAGCGGAGGAGGGCACCGTCTCGGTGCGCACCCGCAACGGCGAAAACCTGGGCGCCCTGCCCCAGGACAAGGTGATTGACTTCCTGAAACAGGAAGTGAACGCCCGGGCGCTGGAGCGCAACTGGGAGAGCCAGGCATAACAAACCACAGACGTAACAAACCAATAAAACCGGGAGCCGCTGAAAAGTGGCTCCCGGTTTTATTTGGCTGTTATCAGCCGTTAGAGGCATAGGTGGGTTCAAAGTCTGCATGGATTACTTCGCCGGTATCGGCGTAGAGGGTCACCACCCGGATGCCCTGTTGCTCGAAGGGATATTCATTCTTCATGTTTTCCCCGTAGAGGTGGAAGGCAAATGTCCAGGTATTGCGGTCGGTGCCTTCATGATAATCAGCCATGTTATACCAGGTAAACACGGTACTGTCCTGTATCATGGCATCGGTGGCGCCCAGCTCTTTCTCAAGCACTTCCTTGGCAATTTCCAGGGCCTTGTCCTGCTGCACATCGGTTTTTTGGGGTACACCTGCCGCATAGGTTTTGGCGCTGAAGCCAGCATCCCGATACAGCTGGTCGTGGGCGGCGGCATTTTCGATGGACATGAACATGGTGTCGCCATTGGCTTCCGGCTCCCGATTGTCCACTTCCTGCAGGGCTTTGACAAACTCCACCACCAGGGGCAGCACATCGGTATTGTAAGATTTTGCCTGGCCCCAGTTGCTGGCAGTGAAGGTTTCCTCCTCCCGTTGGTCCACTTCCCAGAACACATAATCCTGCGACTCATTCAGGGAAACCAGATAGGTGCCAAAGGAGTCCATATCCTCATAGGGGTCGGTGCTGAGCAGATACCTTGTAATACCTGGGGGTACCAGATTATAGTCAGCCGTATAGGCTACAGAATACGCCATGTCCGTTTTGCGCAGCTCGGGGATGAAAAGGGCCAGGGCTTCCTTCGTCATGCCATAGTCCAGCATGGCTTTGTCTGCCCGGGCTACCAAGGCCTTTTCTTCCTCTGTGAAGCCTGCGGGAGGCAATGGATTGCGGGGCCCCTCAACTTCCACAGGGTTGCTGTAGGCTTTCATCTCTTCTTCCTGATGCTCGATACGCTGCTGTGTGGCCAGCTCCAGCTCAGCAGCGCCCCAGGCGGCCATGTCTTCCAGCTTTTTATCCTTGTTGGCGCTCAGGTCCACGCCGTCATGGCTCCAGGCAGCGGTGGCTTTGCCGCTTTTATCCACCTGAACAGTGTAGTAGCCTGCCTTGTCCGGGTCCAACGCCAGATTGCGGAATACATAGGTGTAACCCTCCGGGGTTTCCGTTCTGTCTCCATGGTAGGAAACAAACAACGACATGGCTGTGTCAGACAGGCCATATTTTTCCTGGATCGCCTGACGGGCAGCCTTGCCTGCGTCATACTTGGGGGTGAACAGCAGCGTCATGGCCAGGGCGGTCACCGTCATCAGCACAAGAGCAGCAGCAGCCACCATCAGGAAGGACCGCCGGGCCTTAGCTGGCCGCGCCTTGCCATCGTTCAGGGCGTCCCGCACCCTTTGGTGGTTGCGCCACTTGACGGAGGCCATCTCCTTGTCGATGCTGTCCCGAAGGTTCTTATTCGTCATCGAAATACCATCCTTTCAGGGTATCCCGCAGCCTCTCACGGCCGCGGCTTAAGTGTGTGGTAACAGTGGATACGGGCAGGGAGAGCACCTGGGCAATGTCCTTGACGGGCAGCCCCTGGTAGTAATGCAGCAGCACCGCCAAGCGGTATTTCTGCGGCAGCGCCATCACAGCCCGGGACACGGTATCGTCCCCCATTTGCTGCTCAAAGGTTCCTCCCGGGATGTCCTCCGGCGGCTTGCGCCTGTCGATAAAGCGCTGCCAGGGTGTACGCTTCACATCCATGCAGGTGTTGATGGCGATGCGGGTCAGCCAGGTTTTCTCTGCGCTGTCCCCCCGGAAGGAGTCCATGCTCCGATAGGCTTTCAGGAAGGTCTCCTGCACGGCGTCCTCTGCCAGGTGGATGTCCTTCAGATACAGGCAGCACATGCGCAACAGGCTGTCGCCATGTTCATCCATGATGCGCTCCAGCTCCTCCTCCCGTGTGGGAAGCAATTCTACTTGCACATTTCTACCTCCTTTCACCTGTTGGACGGATGGTTTTCGAATATTGTCCCAAATGATTTGTAAACAAAGGCCGCCAGAACAATATGGCGGCCTTTCATCAACTGTGGCACCGGGTTTTACCCCTTGACGGCGCCCACCATCATGCCCTTGACGAAATACTTTTGCAAGAAGGGATAGAGCAGAATAATGGGCAGGGTGGAAGTAATAATCACAGCAGATTTAACGGCGATGGCGATGGATGCCCGCTCCCCCACGCCGCCGGCTTCGCCCACCATGGTGGTGCCATTTACAATGTTGCGCAGCAGCAGCATAACGGGGTACAGCTCGGATTTGAGGTAAATCAGCCCATAGAACCAGTCGTTCCAGAAGAACACAGCGGTATACAAGCCTATGGTGGCCAGCGCTGCCGTGGACAGGGGCAGCAAAATGCGCAGCAGGATGCCAAAGTAATTCAGCCCGTCGATGCGGGCGGCATCCTCCAATTCCTCCGGCTGGGACTTGAAGAAGTTAATCAGCAGTATCAAATTAAACTGGTTGATAGCAAAGGGCAATATCATGGCATACACGGTGCCCGTTAAGCCCAAAGAAGAAATCAGCAGGTAGTTGGGGATAAGACCGCCGGAGAAGAACATGGAGAACACCACCAGCTTCATGACAAACTTCTGCCCCTTCAGGTAGGTTTTGCTAAGGGGGTAGGCAAAGAGCACCATCATGGTCAGGGCGATGGCGGTGCCCGCCACGGTGTAGAAGATGGTGTTGCGGTAAGCCCTGAAAAAGTTGGGGTACGCAAAAATCTGCCGGTAACTTTCGGTATTGAACCCCACGGGGAACACCGAGACCCGCCCGTTGAGGATGGCCTCTGAAGAGGATAGGGACATGGCGATGATGTAGAGAAAAGGCAGTACGCAGCTGAGCAGCATGATGATCATCACCGAATAAATCAGCACATCCAGCAGGGGGCTGCGTTCCCGAAGGGCATGGCGTTTCTTTATGGCAAACATCTTCACACCCTCCTTAATAGATGCTTTCGCCTGTCATGCGGCGGCTTAAAAAGTTGGAACCGGTGACGAGTATCAGCCCGATGATGCCTGAAAACAAGCCGATGGCGGTGGCATAAGAATACTGGTTGGCGCTGGACTGAAAGCCCATGCGATAGACAAAGGTGTCGATGATGTCAGACACCCGGGAGTTGGCCGGGGTATACATCAGCAATACCTTTTCAAACCCTAGGGACAATAAATAGCCTACCTTTAAAATAAACATCACCATGACGGTGGGCATGATGGTAGGCAGCGTGATGAAGCGGATCTGCTGCCAGCGGCTGGCGCCGTCGATGCGGGCAGCCTCGAACATTTCAGCATTGATGCCGGTGATGGCGGCCAGGTAGACAATGGCGCTCCACCCGGTGTACTGCCACATATCGGTCAGGATGTAGAGGGGCCTGAAGTACTTAGCCTCATTCATGTAGTAGGTGGGCTCCAGCCCGAACCAGTTTTGCATCAGCCGGTTGAGGGCGCCGCTGGAAGGGGACAGCAGCTCGGTGAGGATGGAGATGACCACCACGGTGGAAATAAAACGGGGCATGTAGGACACCGTCTGTACCAGCTTTTTAAAGCGCAGGTTGTGTACCTCATTCAGCAGGATGGCAAAGATGATGGGCATGGGAAAGTTGATAACCAGGTTGAGGGTGGACAGCTCCAGGGTGTTGCGGAAAGCCCGCAAGAAGCCCTCATCCTTTAAAAACATTTCAAAATACCGAAAGCCTTCCCAGCGTACACCATAGGGGCCGGTCAGCGGCCGGAAACGGCGGAAAGCCAGCACATTACCGAACATGGGCACGTACTTAAACAGGATAAAATAGATAAGGGGCACCACCATCATCAGGTAGAGCTGCCAGTAGTTGTTCAGGTACCGCCGCCTGAGGGAAGAGCGCTGTAGACCGGATTGTTTTTTTTGCATGTACAACCTCATACTGAACGAAGGAGTAAACGCACCGATGGGGCGAGACTTTTTGTTGGCTCCGCAAAGCCGAAAGGGGGGATGCGTTACGGCATCTACGCTGAGTGATTAAGGCAAAGCGAAGACCCAAAAAGACCGGCACATCAAAGCGTTAACGATTGAGTTTAGGATGAAATTCAATGGATAAAAGAAGCGGGAACCGCCGGAAAAGCGGTTCCCGCGGGGTTATGGGGAATAGGCCAGGGGCTATAAAAGCATTACATCTTCTTATTGTCGTTGTACAGCTTCAGGAATTCTTCCATGCCCTTGTCGTTCATTTCCTTCACATAGGCATCCCAGTCCCCTTCAATGGACTTTTTACCCGTCAGGAATTCGTCGTTCCACCTTTCGAAGGTGTCCAGCAGGGTGGTCTGCAGCAGGGACGCTTCTTCAGCGGTGATGTCGTCAAAGGAAGGTGTGGGAGGAATGTACTGGATGGAGTCAGGCATGGCGGCTACAGCAGCGTTGATGGCGGCGTAGTTTTCGTCATACTTGGTCATTTCCTGGGCGTTGTACCACACCAGCTGCAAGCCGTCGCAGCCCGCGCCGTAGGCGTTTTGCATGTATTTGTAGATGCCTTCAGGGGCAGCCTTGATGGCGTCGGCATAGACAACCTTGTCGCCGTCCATGGTGTAGCTGTCGCCTTCGATGCCCACGCACCACATTTTGGCCGCTTCGGGGGAGAAGAAGATTTCGTCGATCTTGCGGACTACCTGTTCAAAGTCTGCCCGCTGGGAGGTGCCGATGGGGAACAACAGGCCGCCGGCCGTGCTGTTCTTGGGCTGGTGATGAGCGCCTGCGGTGCCTTCAAGGGGCGGGTACATCTGCAGCTTGATGCCTTCGATATCGCTGCCCTGCTCCCAGCCGCCAATCTGGTCGTAGTAGCCGTAGGTGGCCATGGCTTTGCCGGTGGCCAGTTTCTGGGCGGTGGAGGTGGCATCCTGGGTCATTTCAGGGTCCAGCAGACCTTCTGCAAACAGCTTGTTGAAGAAGGTAACAAAGCCCTTGTATTCGTCAGAAACCGCGCCGGCAAAATACTGCTTGTTGGTATAATCCCAGGACAGGGTGCCGGTGCCCGTCGCACTGTTGAGACCCACGGACATGCCAAAGGAAGGCATGGTCATGCGGTAGAGCACCCGGGGGGCCACGATGGTGGTCAGGGGGTAGGAATCGGGATTGTCCTCTTTGTAGGCCTTGAGGATGTTGTACAGATCATCATAGGTCTTGGGGGCTTCGAGGCCCTTGGCCTGCAGGAAGTCTTCCCGCAAAATGAGGCCGCCGTCATAGAAGGGCTTATCATAGAGGGCAGGCAGGTAGTAGCGCTTGCCATCGCTCAGCGACAGGGAGTTGACGCTGTCTTCCAGGCCAAACTCCGCCACGCGGTCGTTGAAGTGGGGGGTCCAGTCTTTATAGTCGCTAACGGGCACAATGGCGCCGTTCAGCGCCAGGGAAGCGTTGGCGCCCGCCGTGCTGGAGCCGACGATCACATCGGGGGCGTTCTGTCCGGTGGACAGGGCCAAACCAACCTTGGTGGTATAGTCAGCAATCGGGATGGGCTCGATGTTGAGCTTTACATTGTACTTTTCCTGAATGGCCAACAGCACCGGCCAGTCAGCCCGGAAGGGGAGGGTCGCGTTATCGGAATAGTACATGGAGATTTCCAGGGGCGCTTCCTGTGCCAGTGCGGGAACAATGCCCAGCACCATCATCAGGCTCAGCAGCAGTGCAAGGGTTCTTTTCATTGGGGATCCTCCTTAGATATGATCGCATGTCGCGTTTAGCGGAACAAAAGAAGGCACAGCCTGTCCCTTTGTATCCGACTCGATGTATCTATTATACCCTCCATGCCCCGAAAATACAACCACCGTATCTATTCAATTAATAATCTCTAAAATTATACAGAAATTTTGCCCACCGGCGCCAGGTAGATAACAAACTCCTCCTGGCCGTCAGCCATCACCAGCTGATCCGCTGCCTGTTGGCGGTAGGCAGCCACGGCGCAGGTGCCGCAACCTACAGCGCCGCATGCCAGGTACAGGTTCTGGCAGACATGCCCCGCATCAAGGGCAATCACCTTGTGGGAGG
Source organism: uncultured Oscillospiraceae bacterium (assembly GCA_964345895.1). Lineage (GTDB taxonomy): Bacteria > Bacillota > Clostridia > Christensenellales > Aristaeellaceae > DTU024. The sequence goes on along the minus strand of CAYFSQ010000034.1, from coordinate 10,375 downwards.
CCTGAGCATAGCGCCACTCGGTGCGGTAGGGGATGCTGGTCCACAAAAAGGTAACAGGCGCACGGCCAACAAACACCTGATCCAGCGCCGCATACATAAGGGCTTTGGGCAGATTTTCCGGGCTGTGCACATACACAAGGGCGTGTTGAAGGGGCAGGTAGCGCCAGACACCCTGGATAAAGAGAAGGCTGCCTTGGCTGTCCATTACTTCCTGCGTCAGCGCCAGGTAGGTTTCCATGCTGTGGCGGTTGCCGGCAGAGGGCACATTGCGCAGCACCCTGCCTGGGGTTTGATCCCGCACCCCCTGGGTGGCCCACAAAAGGAAGGACAGTTCCTCCGCCGTGATCCCCTCGGCAGCATACTTGCGAAGGCTTTTTCGCCCGGCAATCAACTGTGTAAGGGGCGCTTCCAGCTTGACCACGCCCCGCCAGTCAGGCAAGGGCACCGCCTTGGCATTTTCCGGCAGGGGCTTTTGCACAGGCGGCATAGGTACCCCGGTGTTCTGGTCGGTGCTTTCAAAATCCGTGCGCATGCGCACATCGTCCTTCAAAAAATCCCGCAGCTGCTGAATGTCCATTTCAAAGGGCATGGCTTCCTCCCTAAGTCAATCGATGACGCGGATAAAATCGGCGATATATTCCATATTCAGTATCTCATAGGGCTTGGGGTCGGAATGCTCGGGGATGCGCAGCACATTCTCCTGGTCATACACCGGGCCGTGGAAGGGGTTAAAGCGGGACAAAGCAATGCTGCCCCGCAGGTAGCGCACCAGGTTGGCCGCCACCGGGTGGACAAAGTCTGCCATGCGGAACTTAAGCACCCCGGCGCCTATGCCCCACCACAGGCCTGCCAGGCCCGAATCGCCCCTGTCCACCACCTGGAGGACGTCCAGGCTGTTGTTTAAATACGCCTTGGCAATTTCGCTATAGTAGCGCCCCCAGTCCCAGGCGGGGGAGGCAATGTACTGGCTGGGGTTGCCTTCACCATCTAAGCGCACAACAGCAGAAAAGGCATCCTTGGGCATGCCGGGCAGCTTCAGCCCCGGGTACAGTTGGCTCAGCGCCACATCACAGCCCCGCTCTGCCGCCTCCTGCATGCCTCGGGCGCAGGTTTCGGGGTTGTAGGGCAGCACGCCCCGCTGTATCAGCATCACCTTGGCTTCGGGGTTGACTGTCTTCACCCCCAGGCCAAAGGCGTTGATGTCGGGGGTAAAGCGCTTGTCCGTCTGGGGGGTAATATAGGCCACCTTGTTTGTGCGAGTAGCAAAGCCTGCGGTCACGCCGCAGAGGAATATCGCTTCATAGTAACGGCCGTAGTAGGTGCTAAGCCGCGCGTCCTGCCGGACACGGGAATAAATCAGCGTCATCACCGATTGGTTCTCCAGGGCAAAACGCAATGCCGGGGTAACCAGGCGGGAGGAGGCCACCAGCACTAAATCCGCCTCCTTGGCGTGCTTGGATAGCTCTTCATAGCAGTTGTCCACCGTCAGGTCATCCAGAGCGAAGGACGTGATCCTGTCCCCCATCTCTTCCTGCATCTTCAGCCGCCCTTTTTCGTGGGCACCAATCCAATTATCCTCCCTACGGCCCTGCTCGTAGGCAAAGCAGATGGTGGCGGTGCGCCGGGGGGTGAACAGACGCTCAATCAAGCCCAGCGGTTCCTCATCCTTGGTTTCCAGCAGCAGCGTGGGCTCTTTTTCGGGGGCAGCCACCAACTCCAGCTGGGGCTGCATGGCAGTGACCCGGGCGGTGATTTCCGACAGCACGGTATCATAGGGCACGCCGTAGAGCTTGATGTATTCCAGCATCACATCCCCCACTTCCTGGGTGATGCCTGCCTGCTCGCAGGCTGCCACAAACTGGATGTAGATGCTGTTGCAGGCGCTTACATCCCGGCTGCCGCCCTGGCTAATATACTCTTCCTCCAGGGCCGTCAGTTGGGCATATTTTTCTTCACTGCTCAGCTTCAGCCCTTTGAACAGCCCGGCTTTGTCGTACTGCAAAAAAGCGTAGTAGAGGGCTGTGTCGGGGTCGTCAGGGTCCAGCTGGGGAATCATGCGGGTAATCTCTGCCCGCATGGTAAGGGCGCCAAAGTACTTCAGCACGCTGACACGCTTGTTACCCTCCACCACGTAATAGTTCCACATATACTCGTACACCTGGATGGCATCGCGCAGGCCTTCCCCCATGTGGGCGGCGCACAGTGCCATCCACTTGCTGGCAAACTCGCTGCTTTCAGGGTGCAGCGGCATAAAGCTGGCGCTGAAGGAATATGCCCGGCCTGAGGTGTAGGTGCCCACCACCCTTGACAGGGGGATTTCCATGCTGGGGCGCTTGATGTAGGCCATGACGCGGTTTTGCTCCACCACCTCGTCCAGCACCAGCAAGGTGCCCCGCTCGCCCTTGGATACCAGGGTATTGTATTCTTTTTTTCCCATTTTTAAGGCGCGCTCGTACTCCTGCCACGCCTGGCGCTCATAAGCCTGCTGCATAATTCCTCCCCCAGTCGTATCGGGTCTTGATGTAGGACAGACGCTTGCGCTTGACCACCGGCACCTCCAGGTCGATTATCCGGTAGCCAAAGCCATTGATGATGGTGGTGGCGCCGTACTGAATCATATACTTGTTGGAGCCATAGTTTAAATGCTGATGCCCATGCAGGTGGTAGGCAGGGGCAAACTGGTTCAGCAGCGCGCGGTAGCCGCTGAACCCCTGGTGGAAGGCATCCTCCCCATCCCCCAGGCCAGCCGCCGGGGTGTGGGTCACCAGCACGTCAAAGCCGCCGTAGAGGCAGATTTGCGGCATGCGCTTGATGATCTGTTTGTTCACATCCCTTTCCGAATAGTGGAAAGGCTTGGGGCTTTGGGATTTGCACCCGCCAAAGCCCAGAAAGCGGATGCCGTTGATTTCCACCATCTGATCTTCCAGGCTTTCGCAGCCCTCCGGCGGATTCCGCAGATAGGCGGCGTCGTGGTTGCCGTGTACAAAGTACAGCGGCGCTGCCACCATGGTGGTCAGGAAGGACAGGTAGCTGGCCTTCAAGTCGCCGCAGGAAATAATCACATCCACGCCGGCGAAAGCGCTTTTATCAAAATGATCCCATAGGTATGCGCTTTCCTGGTCTGAAACCACCAGCGCTTTGACACGGGGCATGCTGTTCCCTCCCTTTATGCTTGCATGGTAGCAGTATACCTGAAGCATCCCCATCTGTCGAGAAGGGGCTTGCGGGACAGAATTCAGCCCGCCGACATCAATTCGTAAAAATATTTTATATTCGTGCAACAAAACTGCCTCGTTGTGCGTCTAATAGATAGAGAGGTGATGAACATGACACGACGCTTAACCGCCATGGGAAAAGATAACCGCAGCGTGGAAGTAACCATGAACCCCGATTTATTGATGGTCAAAGTGGGCAGGAAATCTTCCCGGCTGACCATGCAGGAATACCTTCTTTTAGAAGCGCTGGCGCAGCAGCCCGGCGCTACCCTGTCCCGCAACAGCCTGCTGGCAGATGTTTGGCAATGCCACTACCCCATCAAGACGCGCACGGTGGACGTGCATGTGCAGCGCCTGCGCCGCAAGCTGGGTTCCCACCTGATTGAAACGGTGCACGGCGTTGGCTACCGCCTGCACGCCCCCAAGGACTGCGATATATTGGTGCCAGCCATGTAAATAAAAAGAGGAACGTAAAAAGTTCCTCTTTTTTAATACCGTCACTTTGTGGCGGTTTTTTTATATCAGCTTTTCCACCGCTTCGTAGATGGCATCCAGCTCGGTGCGGTTTTTATAGGAGATGATAATCTTGCCGCTTTCCAGGTCGCCCTGGATGCGGGTACGGGCGCCAAAGGCCCGCAGCAGGTTCTCTTCAAAAGCCCTGAATTCGGGCTGGGGACGGGCCAAAGGCTTGGGCTTGAATGGCTTGGCGGCAGCCAGCTGCTCCAGCTGGCGCACGCTGAGGCTCTGCCGCAGGGCTTTTTCAGCCAGCTCCCGCTTGCGGGCAACCCCCTCGACTCCGGCCAGAACACGGCCATGGCCTTCGGTCAGCTTGCCTGCAAGGATCAACCCTTTCACATCCTCAGGCAGCGTCAGTAGGCGCAACAGGTTGGCTACCGCCGGGCGGGAACGCCCCAGGCGCTGGGCAGCCTTCTCCTGGGTGTAGCCGCATTTGTCCATGAGGGATCGCACAGCCTGGGCTTCTTCCATGGGGTTCAAATCTTCCCGCTGCAGGTTTTCGATGAGGGCGGCTTCCATTTTTTCTTCTTCAGAAAAATCCCGCACAATGCAGGGGATGCGCTGGTGCCCCGCTAAACGGGCAGCGCGGAAACGCCTTTCCCCCGCGATAATCTGGTAGCGGCCTTTCTTTTGCTGCACCAAAATAGGCTGCAGCACGCCCAACTCCCGGATGCTGTCTGCCAGCTCCTTCAGGGCTTCCTCGCTGAACGCCCGCCGGGGCTGCTCAGGGTTGGGGTCGATGTCGGTGATTAATATGTCTGACACCTGACCGCCGGATATGTCAATTTCGGGCAGCAGGGCATCCAGCCCGCGGCCTAAAGCGCTTTTCTTCATGCTCTATCCTTTGCGTGGGGCACGGCGCAGCAGTTCCCTGGCTAAATCGCGGTATGCCTGGGTGCCTGCGCTGCGCGGGTCGTAGAGGTGGATGGGTTTGCCATGGCTGGGGGCTTCCCCCAGGCGCACCGTGCGGGGCACGATGGTGGTAAACACCTTGCCCCTGAAATGCTTTTTTACTTCGTCCGCCACCTGGATGGACAGGTTTGTGCGGCCATCGTACATGGTCAGCAGCACGCCTTCGATTTCCAGCTTGCGGTTCACCGACTGCTGCACCCGCCTGATGGTATTCATCAGGGCGGTAACGCCTTCCAGGGCATAGTACTCGCACTGGATGGGAATCAGCACGCTGTCTGCCGCCGTCAAAGCATTGAGGGTGAGCAGCCCCAGGGAGGGCGGACAATCCACAATGATGGTGTGGTGCTTATCCTTCAGCGGTGCCAGTGCATCCTTTAATTTAAACTCCCGGCTTTGGATGTTGACCAATTCCACCTCGGCAGCGGCCAGGCGGATGTCGGCAGGCAGCACGGAAAGGCCGGGGATCTGGGTGGGCTGCACCGCCTGTTCAGCGCTTTCGCCGCTGACCAGCACCTCATAGATGGTCTGGCTGCCGGCTTTGCCGCCAATGCCGCTGGTGGCGTTGCCCTGGGGATCCAGGTCGCACAGCAACACGCCGGGCTTCCCCTCCGCCATGCAGGCGGACAGGTTGACGGCGGTGGTTGTTTTGCCCACGCCCCCCTTCTGGTTGGCTATGGCAATGATTCTTCCCATGGAACCCCTTCTTTCATTGGCGATCTATCCAGGCGCGGAAGCGGAAGTTTTCGTGGCAGGAGGTAATCACCTTGCGCACAGTGGCCCACTCTTCCTCACTTTGGAACATGGCGTAATCAAGGTATAAAGCCCGCAGGGCGGACAGGCTGCCGTGGCGCACAGAATAGTCGCGTATCAACACATAGTACGGCATTTCCCGGGGCAGACGCTGGAACAACAAATACAACACATCGTCTACCATCAGGGCAAAATCGCTGACCCGCACACGGACGAAGAGATCATCATCCATCTGCAGCACCATCTTGCCCCGGGTATACTCCCGCACGGACAAAAAAAGCAAATCGTTGACCCACTGCGCCACATCGGGCACTTCGTCCCTTTGCAGGGTAAAGGCGTTAAGCTTTACCGTAATGCGCTCCACCACCTGCGGATGATGGGACAAAAAGTCGCTGCCCAGCCAGGGGCGCAGGGCGTCGGAAGTTTGAGCAAACGCGATCATTGGCTGCCTCCCCTATGCCCTTCCCTTGATGAACGCAAATATCATATCATCAAAGGCAGTAATTGTCCACCGATTCACGGGGGTGTATAATGCCCCAAGGGAGGGCATATGGAGCTTCTGATTGACGAAAATCTGGCGGGCAAAACCATACAGGAAGTGGCCCTTATAAAGCTGAAGGTATCCAATGGGGCCTTGAGCCGGCTGAAGTTTTCCGGCGGCATCCTGCTTAATGGCGTACAGGCGCGCACCACTCAAAGGGTACAGGAAGGCGATGTGCTGCGCCTTGTATTTCATGAGCCTGCCCTGCCCCCGCCCCTGCCCTCCCTGAAGCCCCTTCAGGTGGTCTATGAGGATGAATGGCTGCTGGTGGTGGACAAGCCGGCGCCCTTGCCCACGCTGCCCTCCTTCAGGCAGGAGGGGGAGACGCTGGAAAACCGGGTATACACCCACCTGAATTGCCCCGACCCCTTTGTATACCGCCCCGTGAACCGTTTGGACAAAGGCACCAGCGGGCTGATGTGCATTGCAAAGGATGGCCACACCCACCAGCTTTTGCAGCGATTGCTGCATACACCAAAGTATGTCAGGGTGTATCTGGCGCTGTGCCAGGGAACATTTCCTCAGGCAGCGGGGGTCATAGATGCCCCCATCGCCCGGGGCGAAGGCATCAAGCGCAGGGTGGACCCTCTGGGGCAAAGGGCTGTCACCGGCTATGAGGTTTTGCAGTCAAATGAAGAAATCAGCCTTGTCAAACTGCAGCTGTTCACCGGGCGCACCCACCAGATCAGGGTGCATGTAAGCAGCCTGGGCTGCCCTGTGGTGGGGGATTATCTGTACGGCCAGCCCCATCCCCTTTTGCCGGGGCGCTTCGCCCTGCACGCCTGCCAGCTTGCCTTGCCCCACCCTGTATCCGGGGACATGCTGCGCTTTGAGTCCCCCTTGCCGGAAACCCTTGCCCGCCTGCTTGGCGAGGAGCAGTAATTTAAGATGCAGAAAACCCCCGCCATGCAAGAAAAGTGTGTCTTCCTTCGTTCTATAGATGAAACCCCACAGAAAAGAGGAAGATCTATGAAAAAACTTTTGTCTTTGTTGCTTTTATCCACCCTGCTGCTGGGCCTAGCCCCTGCCACCCAGGCAGCCAGTGACAGCCTGAAGGTGGATGTTGTCAAGGAACTGACGTTTTCTGACCCCCTGGGGGAAATGGACGCCTTTACCCTGCTGAACCAAAGCCCCCACCCGGTGAATGTCAGCATCGAAGTGTTTGACCAGGCTGCCCTGGTGAACGTGCAAACCATCCATGTTACTTTAAACCCCGGCGACGCGCCGCTGCCCATCAAGGCAAAGGTGTACAAAAGCCTGCCACGAAAGGGCAGCATCAACCTGTACCGCTACACCATCACCACCCAGGGTGGCTTCAAGAAACAGGTTTTTGTGGCGCAAAAGCTGATGGACTACGGCGCCCAGGGCTTGCCCATCTACAACCAGTACCATAACGTGAACCTGCGCAACAACACCGCTTCTTCCTTTGGCCTGCAGTTCAGGGAAGTAACGCCGGGGATGACGGATTTATGGTACATGTTTACCCCCCTGGATTTAACCAGGCAAGGCCGCCAGACCTATGAGCTGATTGCCAGCAATATGTATGTGATTGGCGAAGTGTATGTGGATGTCTATGGCGACACGGTGACCATCACCTACCATAACTACTACGACGGTCAGGGCGGTGAAACCAAGACCCGCCAGGAGTTCCTGGGCTTGTACGGTTCCTACGCTGAGGTGGTGCTGCCCAGTGACGTGCCCGTCAAATCCTACATCAACCCGCCCACACGCTTTACCTTTGGCATGCCCTTTAGCATCCAGTACGACTTAGGGGGCGACACCAATGTGCTGATGCTGGTGCGCAATGTGGTGGACTACTGGCGCTATCCCCTGCCCGTTGATACCGAGTTTGCCCGCTTCTGGGCCACCTCCCCCGGCAACAAGGCGATGCGGGAAAGCATGCTGAGCATGATGGATCCCATCTACCCCACCTTGCCAGGCGAAGAAGGAAAATAAATACAGCGTACCTCCCATCCTTCCGGGCAACCCGTCAAACAGGTTGCCCGTTTTTTACATTCAGGTTTAGAGAAAGTTCACATTTTCGTGTATAATGGGCTTGTCCGGTATGGACATCAAGGAGGATAAGCGAATCAAATGAATGATATAGATAAAAAAATCGAAGCCGCCAACGTGCAGGAAGAGGGCCTGGGGGTTATCCAGGACATCGTGCACCAGGAAATCTGGGAAACCCTGCCTGAGGAACAAAAGGACATCGTGCAGGAGATTGCCCAGGAAGTGGCAGAAGAAAAGGGCGTGCCCCTGGCAAACCCCTTCGCCTGGGAAGAACAGCCGGACAACCATGTGATGATGCAGTACTTTGAATGGTACCTGCCCGATGACGGCAACCACTACCAAAGGCTTAAGGAAGATATTCCTCATTTGAAGGAGATGGGTGTGGGCGGCGTGTGGATGCCGCCGGCCTGCAAAGCCACCGGCACCAACGATGTGGGCTATGGCGTGTACGATTTGTACGACCTGGGCGAGTTTAACCAAAAGGGCAATGTGCGCACCAAGTACGGCACCAAAGAACAGCTGCTTGACACCATCCGAGCACTGCAGGAAAACGGCGTGCAGGCCTATGCCGACATCGTGCTGAACCATAAGGCCGGTGCTGATGAAACGGAAACCTTCAAGGTGGTGCTGGTAGACGATGAGGACCGGGAAAAGCAAGTCAGTGAACCCTTTGATATTCAGGGGTGGACCAAGTTTACCTTCCCCGGGAGGAAGGATACGTACTCCAATTTCCATTGGAGCTTCCAGCACTTTACCGCCGTCAACTTCGATAACAAAACGGGCAAGACGGGCATCTACCGCATCCTGGGGGAGAACAAGGATTTTTCGTCTAACGTAGACCAGGAAAAGGGCAACTTTGACTACCTGATGTTTTCTGATATCGACTACCGGAATAAGGATGTCATTGATGAAACCTTTGCCTGGTGCGACTGGTTTATGAGGGAAACGGGCATTGACGGCATGCGGATGGACGCCATCAAGCATATTGACTCCAACTTCATGGGCGCTTTTATCCGCCACGCGCGGCTGACCAGCGATAAGCCCATGTACTTTGTAGGCGAATATTGGCACAACAATGTTGAGGAATTGAACCGCTATATCGAGCGTACCCGGGATATGACGGCGCTGTTTGACGTGCCGCTGCACTTCCGCTTTAAGGATGCATCGGAAAAGGGGCGGGACTTTGACCTGCGCACCATATTTGACGATACCATGGTAAAGATGGACCCCCTGAACACGGCCACCTTTGTGGATAACCATGACTCCCAGCCCGGCCAGGCGCTGGAAAGCTGGGTGCAGGACTGGTTCAAGCCCCTGGCCTATGCGCTGATTCTTTTGCGGCACGACGGCTACCCCTGCCTGTTTTATGGTGATTATTACGGCATCGGCGGCGAGCATCCCATCCCCGGCAAGAAGGATATGCTGGATCGGCTGCTGACGGCAAGGAAGTATAATGCGTATGGTGAAGAGGTGGACTATTTTGATGCGCCCGATAGCATCGGCTGGGTGCGTAAGGGGGATGAGCGCCATCCCAATAGCGGCCTGGCGGTGGTGATGTCAAACGGCGGGGATGCTGTTAAGTATATGAGCCTGGGCGAAGAGCATAGGGGAAGCACATGGTATGACACCACCGGGAACATCATGGGCATGATAACGCTGGACGATACGGGCAGTGCCCACTTCCCCTGTAAATGCGGCACGGTGAGCGTGTTTGTGAAGAGGGCATAGGGTATCCCTATTGCGGATTCCAAAGGGCATCATGCCCTTTGGTGGGTCTGGGCAAAGCCCAGCAACCTAAAACGCAAGCAAAACAGCGCAGCGCATTTTGCGTCTGTCGGCACCCGAAACAAGAACAAAAAATGTAACAACCAAAAAGAACACGCTGCCCGATGATGTACGTGCAGCGTGTTTCTGTGCCTTTTATTTCCATTATTACGTTATTTCGATAAACCCATCCAGTAAATAATAATTTCTTTTTTCTGCCTGTTTTTCTTACCAGAAGAGTGGATTCACGACAACAAAAAGAGCTGCAACAAAGCTGCCTTGTGGAGGGTTGCGCCCGTCGCAAAATGCGCTACGCTGTTGCGTCACCGTGCCCTACGCTGCTTTCCCGACGGGCAAGCCCATCGGGGGCATCCGCTGCGGGACGGCTCCTTCCCATCGAAAGCCTGCTTTCGATGGAGAGGAGGGGCCATGGAGCGTACGCTCCCGGTAAGCATAGCTTACCGGGTAGGCAGCGCAATGCGCCCCGACGAGCCCCATACCCCACCAAAGGGGGTGACCCCCTTTGGAATCCACAATTGGCTTTGTTGCAGCCCTATTTTAGTTTATTATACCTTTTTCACGCTCAGCACGGCTTCCTTGCCGTTAATGTCCCAGGTCTGGGCATAGGCGCCTTGGGCAGCTTCCCCCAGGGTAAAGCTCTCGG
>CAYFSQ010000033.1:8150-20284 GCA_964345895.1 uncultured Oscillospiraceae bacterium | reverse complement strand
GTAACCCCTCCGACCGTTTTTCTGGATTATAGCCCAAAAGTCACTTGCTTGCAATGTATTGTCATTGATTCAACATTTATGTATAATGTGCGGGAGGTGAACGCATTTTGAAACCAGATCGCCCCTCCTTTCAAGGGAAAACCGGCTTAAAACTGAGCAACCGACGCAGCCAGGCAAGACGCAGACAGCGCTTGCGCCTCTTGCTGCTTGCAGGCAGCGCAGGGCTTTTTCTTGTTGCCCTGGTGATGATTGTCAACTACATCAACATGACCCGTCAGACTGTAAAGACAGGGGAGGAACTGAAGGCCGTTTACTACCAAGGCACAGAAGCGCCCCATACGGAAGAGCCCATTATCGAGGCACAGGCTTTAGCGCCGCTGCCCATTGTGTCCTACAGTCCGCCCCCTCAACTGCCTGAGGAAACCCCCAGGCCCTTTTACGCCACCCAGATCCCTATGCAGCAGGCCATCGTCGCATTAACCCCCGAGCCCGCCATGGCAGAGCGCTTCGTTACCCTGTACAAGCGCAACCAGGATGTGGTGGGGTGGCTAAAGTTAGAAAGTGTGCAGGAGATTGATTTTCCCATCACAAAGCGGGACAATTCATTCTATGTCAACCACGACTTTTATGGCCGGAGCAATGCCGCAGGCAGTGCGTTTCTGGACATGTCCTGCTCTGTACTACCGGGCTCTGAAAACTATATCATCCATGCCCATAACATGAAAAATGGCACCATGTTCGGCAAACTCAACCACCTGCTGAGCCTGGACACCTTGGTGCAAAAGCCCCTGGCATCCTTTGATACCCTCTACGAGCAGGGGTTGTACGTTCCCTATGCGGTCAGCATCGTGTCCATTGATCCAGGTGACGAGCGGTATTTCCCCGTGATCGAGCCGGAATTCCTGTCCGACGATGCCAAGCAAGCCTATGTGCAGCAACTCGTCTCTTTTTCTGCCTACGCCCTGCCCATCGACGTGCTGATGGAGGATAATCTCCTTACCCTGGTTACCTGCCATGGCAACGAGCAGGACGAGCGCCTGGTGGTGGGCTACCGCAAACTGCGGGCCAACGAAGCCGCCTTTGAGGTGGAGGATAACATCCGCCGGGGAACGGTCAAGCTGTAAGGGTTAGACGCCATATAAAAAGCGCTCCGAAGGGGCGCTTTTTGTGTGGGTGGATTATCGTTTGATGATGACATCAAAGGTGTTTTTGCATACCGGGCAGTTTACCTTGATGGTGCCAATCTGTTTTGTAAGCCGTAATGTGGTGTGGCAATGGGGGCAGCGGCGATACCGGTGGGTGTTCCGTTCCTTCCAGCGGTTTTTAAGCTGCCTTAGCATCTTGACCTGCTTATCCTTCCACTGGAGGTACCGGCGGTTTTCCTCGGCGCGTTTCCCCCTGTCCTTTGAAAACACGCGGGAAAATGTCCATATCAATATTGCTGTGGTAAGGATAGACAGCAGGATGGAGCGGAGGAAGAGGTTGAGCACAGCGATGAAAATATACAGCCAGACAGAATCCTTGTACAGGGCATCCGGGCCGTAGCGCCCCTGCATCCACTGGGCCAGTTTCATTTTCCAGTTATTCATATTGCACTCCTTTTAGCAGCAAAAACGGCAGTAGAAGCATAGCCAGATACCCCAGCACAGGCGGCTGAGTCCCCCTACATTGGGGAAGCCGAACTGCTGGCTGCGCTGGGAATAGACAGAACCGCGGTTTTGCATCTGTGCCTGCAGTTGGCGGTACTCAAAGTTGTTCGGGTCCATCTGCACAGCGCGGTCAATGTGCTGCAGCCCCGTTACCGTGTTGCCAAGGGCATAGTTGGCAAGGGCGCTTAAGGCATACCATTGGGCAGAGCGGTCTGCTATCTGGCTTAAGGCAAACAGCGCTTCCTGGAAGCGCCCGGCGTTCACATAGTGGCGCACCGTAGCAAAGGGATCCTGGGTGGTTTGCTGGGCCTGCCGGTATCCCCCGTAGGAGAAGGGGTCAAACCCGCCAAAGGGGCCTTGGGCACTGCGCCCCTGGGGCTGGCTGTAGTTGGTATAACCGGCGCGCCCGCTTTTAATCTCTTCGTAGGCGACGTTGATTTCCGCCATCTTTTTCTGGGCGTTGGGGTCGTTGGGGTTAAGGTCTGGGTGGTATTTCTTTGCCAGCTTCCGGTAGGCGGCCGTGGCCTGCGCCTCTGTGGCATCCCGGGGGATGCCCAATACCTGATAGGGATCTTTCATTGGGCATTGCCTCCTTTGCTGGGCCAAACCGACAGATAGTGCGTCCATACGCCGGAATAAAGAATATTTTCCATAATTTCCTTGTCCCGCAGAATGGGCAGTGCTTCAAAGCGGGCGATGCATTCTGCCAGAAGGGTGTCCAGCAACGCCTTGTGCATGTCCGAGGGGATGAACACCAAGGGATTGTACCTTTCCTTGCGGATGTCCTTTTTCAGGTCGCAGGCAGCATCCATCAGGTAGATAAAGCGGCCCAAGGCTTCGCCAAAGGCGTAGAGCTTATCTTCCTCTACCCCGCCAAAGCGGAATATTTCTCCCATCAGCCGGCCAAAGCAGTTGGCAGGCACGTCAGGGTTATTTTCGTTGCGCTTTTCCGCATCGGACAATTGAGCCAGGCTTTCAGTGATGGCCTTGGCCTGCCTTGGATAGCCTTCCTTCACCGCCAGGGCTTTGTTTTTTAGTAGCTTGCTCACCGTCAGGGCGGAGGCGCTGCGGTCATCCTCCCAGGCATCCAGCTGCTGGTAGTAGGCCAGCAACACATTCATGTCGGCGGCATAATCGGTGATGTTGTTTTGCCAGCAATCCTGCTTCTTCAGGGGATGCTTGGGACAGGAGCGGGAGGCGCTGAGGGTGTCCTCGTCCTTGAGGGCAGTGAGGAGCAGCACCAGAAAAGTCATATCGTAGTTTAGGGTTGCCCGGCAGGGAAACCCATGCCGGGAAGACAGGGCATGGCACAGCCCGCAGTAGCAAGCCTTGTAGTGCTGCAGCTGCGCTTCCGTCAGCAGTTTCGGGTTGGTGATAATGTAGCCGAACATGCAATCCTCCCCCTTAAACATGATAAACATCATATCACATGCTGGGAACAGGGACAATTCAAACAAGAAAAGTTCATATATTTTTTATAGGTTGTTGTCTGGGTCTATCGTTTACCCGGGGAATGAAGTCAGAAACCCTAAGGAAAAGGCTGCATTCCCTGTGTGGAAATCAGGGGCAAATAATGGTATACTATGGTAACTGAAAGGAGGGCTTTGCCCACATGGATTCCGATCCAATCGTTTTGCATATCCTGCTGCAGCTATTTCTGCTGCTCCTGTGTTCCCTCTTGCAGGCGGCGGACACCGCTGTGCATACCATCAACATCAACAAGCTTCGCCGCGAGGTGGAGCAGGAAGACCCCGGTGCCCTGCGCATTGAAGCGCTACTTGGTAAGCTTCGGGAGAGGCCTTCAGGCATACAAGTCGGGATGACTTTGCTAAGTTTCCTAGGGATAGTATCTGCCACCGGCAGCATCGGCAAAGCCCTGGGGAACAGTCTGGCCGCCGCCTGGCCGGATGGTTTTCTTTCGTCAGATACGATCAACCTTCTTGCCACCTTCCTTGTGGTGCTGGTGGCTGGCTTCTTCTACATCCTTATTGCCCGGGCTTTACCAGCGAAGCTGGCCCGCCGCAATGCGGAAGTGTTTGCCCGGCGGCTGTTGCCCTTTACCCAGTTTATGGACAGCCTCTTCAAGCCCATCGCCTGGCTGGTGGTAAAATCGGTAAACGGTATTTTACGCCTGATGCGCATCGACCCCCATGAGGAAACCGAACAGGTTACCGAGGATGAAATCCGCATGATGGTGGACGCCGGGGAAGAAAAGGGCACCATTGAAGAGTCCGAGCGGGACATGATTGAAAACGTCTTCGAGTTTAACAACATGACAGCTGAAGACTGCATGACCCATCGCACCGACATGTACGCCCTGTGGGTGAACGAAACGGACGAAAATATCCTTAAAACCATTGAAGATACGGGGCTTTCCCGTTTTCCAGTATACGCAGAGGACCTTGACCATGTAATCGGTACCCTGACAACAAGGGACTACCTGATGAACCGTGTCAAAGAGAAACCCCTGCCCCTGCGCAGCCTGCTGCGCCCCACCCGTTTTGTACCCGAAACGGTGCGCACCGACGTGCTTTTCCGCAACATGCAAAAGGACAAGGTACACATGGCCATTGTGGTGGACGAGTACGGCGGTACCAGCGGGCTGATTACCATGGAAGACCTGTTGGAAGAAATTGTCGGCAACATTTACGATGAATACGACCCCCAGGTGCAGCTTGAAGTCATCGACAAAGGCAACGGCAGCTGGCGGGTGCAAGGCAGCGTAGAGATTGAGCAGTTTAACGATTTAACGGGCCTTGACCTGCCCATTGAAGAAGAATACGACACCATCGGTGGTTTAATCCTCTATCAACTGGGGGAAATACCCGATGAGGGCACAAAGCCCGAGGTGGATTTCATGCAGCTTCGCTTCAAGGTGGAGGAGGTTGCAGACCGCCGGATTGAGTGGGTGCTCGTCACCCGGAAGGAGCCGGAAGATGTATGATGTCATCATTGTAGGGGGCGGCGTGGCGGGGTGTTCCGCTGCGGTAACTGCCCGCATGCGAAATTTATCCACTGTGGTCGTTTATAATGGCGACGGGGCCATGGGCAAAGCCCACCGCATCGATAACTATCCAGGCATGCCGCAAATTAACGGCAAAGAGCTGGTCGACCGCATGCGGGACCATGCCCGGCAGATGGGGGCAGAAACAAAGCAAGGCCTGGTGCAGAAGATTTTGCCCATGGGGGACAGCTTCTCCGTGCTGGTCAACAACGATGTGCTGGAGGGTAAGGCCATTATTTTAGCCTGCGGCACCTCCCGGGTGCAGACATTGGAGAACGAAGAGAATTTGCTGGGCATGGGGGTCAGCTATTGCGCTACCTGCGATGGCAACTTCTATAAGGGGAAGGATATCCTGGTGGTAGCCGCCTCCCACGAAGCGGTGGAGGAGGCTAACTTTTTAGCTGAATTAGGCAAAGTGAAATACATTTCAGAAAGAAAGCACGACGTGGAAGGCCTGGACGAAAGCATTGAGCTGCTGCCCGGCAAGCCCAAAGTCCTCCGCCGGGAAGAAGGACGCCTGGTGCTGACCACGGATGCCGGGGAATATTTTGCCGATGGTGTCTTCGTTTTACGCCCTGCCGTTGCCATGACGCAGCTATTGCCGGAGGTACAGACGGACAGGGGCTTTGTCCAGGTGGATAAGGACATGCTAACCAATATCCCCGGGGTGTTTGCCGCCGGCGATATGGTGGGCAACCCCCTTCAGGCTGCCAAAGCGGCGGGGGAAGGCAATGTTGCCGCGCTGTCTGCGGCCAGCTACGTCAAATCCCTGCCCAAAGAAGGAGCATCATGAAAAAAAAATTTCTGGCATTGCTGTGCCTGTTGGTTTTTAGCTTGCCGCCTGTTTCGGCCAGCGAATTGGGCCTGCAGGTTACCTGGGAGGATGTACAGCAATCCTTCCCCGAAGAAGGGGAAACAGTCTACCGGTACACCTGCCGATATCCGGTTGTTTCGGGGACGAATGCAGCGGATGGCATCAACGATTATTACCGCACCGCCGTCAGCGAAATGGTGGAGTTGGTACTGCCCATGTACGCCAACGACCAGGACATGGCCGGCCAGGGCGAGAACGCCTATGAGCAGCTGTACGAAGTAACCTGCAACAACGGCAGATATTTCAGCACCCGCATGCTGCAATCCCAGGTGCTGGGCGGTAATATGCGCCGCCGGATTAATACGGTGCACTCCCAGGTATTTGATGTCAGCGGTGCCTATGCCGGTGAAGCGCTCACCTTGCGCGGCCTGTTGGAGGAAATTGGCGACAGTTCCACCCAGATTGCGGAAGCGGTTTTTAACGACATCTGGCAGCGTATTAAGGCCCAACAGGGTGAAAAGGACAGCCCCTGGCATGGGGACCTGGACAGGAATACCCTGGCGCTGGACTTTTTTCCCGAGGAACATTTCTATGCAGACGATCAAGGCCATGCCGTGTTCTACCTGCAGCCGGGTTTATTCAGGAACGACCAGGAAATCATTACCTTTACCTACACTTCCCAAGAGGTTTTAGCACTGCTGCAACAATAAAGGAGGGCGTAAACATGATGGATGCATTGGTCAAGACGAAGGCGGACAAGGGACTGACCCTTCAAAAGATGCCCATGCCCGAGATGGGCATCAACGATGTGCTGATTAAAATCCGCAAAACTGCCATTTGCGGGACAGACCTGCACATCTATAACTGGGATGCCTGGAGCCAGAAGCATGTGGCTCCGCCGCGCATCATCGGCCACGAGTATGTGGGCGAAATTGCCGACATGGGCTCCAATGTCAAGGGGTTTAAGGTGGGCGATATCGTCAGCGGCGAAGGGCATATCGTTTGCGGCCACTGCCGTAATTGCCGGGCGGGCAATGCCCAGTGGTGCCGTCACACCGAGGGTGTGGGCGTGCAACGCAATGGCGCCTTTGCCCAGTATCTGTGCATCCCCGCCTCCAACTGCATTCCCATTTCGCCCGACCTGCCGCTGGAAGTCGTCTCCTTCTTCGATGCCTTTGGCAACGCAACCCACACCGCCCTGATGTACGACGTGGTGGGGGAAGATGTGCTCATTACCGGCGCCGGCCCCATCGGCATCATGGCAGCAGCCATCTGCCGCCACAATGGCGCACGTCATGTCATCATTACCGATGTCAACGACTATCGCCTGGAGTTGGCGAAAAAGCTGGGCGCCACCGCCACCGTCAACGTGCTGAAGGAAGATTTGCAGCAGGTGATGGAGGATAACAAAATGGTGGAGGGCTTTGACGTTGCCATGGAAATGTCGGGCAACCCCGCGGCCCTTAACCAGCTGCTTTCCAAGATGCGCAACGGCGGCAAAGTTGCGCTGCTAGGCCTGTTTGGCGGGCGGCAGCCGCAACTGGATATGGACGACATCATCCTCAAAGGTCTGAACCTCCAGGGGATTTACGGGCGCCGCATGTACGAAACCTGGTATAAGATGGGCGCCATGGTGGAATCTGGGGTGGATCTGCGGCCGCTGATTACCCACCGCTTCCACTATTCTCAGTTCCAGCAGGCGTTTGATGCCATGAACACCGGCAATACTGGCAAAGTGATATTGGATTGGGAGGCGCAGGCATGAAAAAGGCACTGGAATATTACACACAGCAATTAAAGGAGATACAGGACGCCGGGACCTTCAAGGAGGAGCGGGTCATTAAAACCCCTCAAAAAGCCCGGGTGGACACCACCAAGGTGGACGATGTGCTCAACATGTGCGCCAACAACTACTTAGGCTTATCCAACGACCAGCGGCTCAGGGAAGCGGCCAAGGAAAGTTACGACCGCTGGGGCTTTGGCCTGTCCAGCGTGCGCTTTATCTGCGGCACCCAGGAAATCCATAAGGAACTGGAAAATCGCCTGGCGAAATTTCTTGATATGGACGATGTCATTCTTTACTCTTCCTGCTTTGATGCCAACGGCGGCCTGTTTGAAACCCTGTTGACGGAGGAAGACGCCGTTATATCGGACGAACTGAACCATGCTTCCATCATCGACGGCGTGCGGCTGTGCAAGGCAAAGCGCTTCCGCTATA
This sequence comes from uncultured Oscillospiraceae bacterium, assembly GCA_964345895.1. GTDB lineage: Bacteria > Bacillota > Clostridia > Christensenellales > Aristaeellaceae > DTU024. Next base: position 12,599 of record CAYFSQ010000033.1, on the reverse strand, counting down.
AGAACAGCAATATGGAAGACTTAGAAAAGCAGTTGCAGGATGCTAAGGATGCCCGCTTCAGGCTGATTGTTACCGATGGCGTGTTTTCCATGGATGGCTATATTGCAAGGCTGAAGGACATCTGCGACCTGGCCGACAAGTACGATGCTCTGGTCATGGTGGACGACAGCCACGCCACGGGCTTCATGGGCAAAACAGGCCGTGGCACACCGGAACATTGCGGGGTGATGGACAGGATTGACATCCTCACCAGCACCTTTGGCAAAGCCCTGGGTGGCGCGTCAGGTGGCTTTACTGCAGCCCGCAAGCCCATTGTGGACTTGCTGCGCCAGCGTTCCCGGCCCTACCTGTTCAGCAATACGGTGGCCCCTGCCATCTGCGCTGCCACCTTAAAAACGCTGGATCTTCTGGAAGAAAGCACCGCCCTTCGGGATAAGGTGCACCAGAATACCGCCTATTTCCGCGAAAAACTGTCCACTCTGGGGTTTGATGTATTACAGGGTGAACATCCCATTGTGGCCGTCATGCTCTATGACGCCCATACTGCTCAGGAATTTGCTGCCCGTATGCTGCAAAAGGGCGTGTATGTGGTCAGCTTCTCCTTCCCCGTGGTGCCCCGGGACAAGGCCCGCATCCGGGTGCAAATCAGCGCTGGCCATAGCCAGGAGGATCTGGATTTTGCCATCCAGTGCTTCAAAGCCGTTAAAGAGGACATGGGCATATAATATTTAGTTGAGAAGGTATTGAACATGAGCGAACAGACAACTGAAAGAAAGCCGGTGCTCTACTCCGGCATACAGCCCTCCGGCGCAGTGACGCTGGGCAACTACATCGGCGCTATCCGCAACTTTACCCTGCTGGAAAAGGATTATAATTGCCTCTTTGCCATGGCGGATTTGCATGCCCTCACCGTGCGGCAGGACCCTGCAGCCCTGCGCCGCCACACGGCGGAGTTGACGGCTCTCTACATTGCTGCTGGGCTGGACCCTGAAAAAAACATCATCTACTGCCAAAGCCATGTACCCCAACATGCGGAGCTGAGCTGGATTTTAAGCTGCTTCACCTACATGGGGGAGTTGAGCCGCATGACCCAGTTCAAGGACAAGAGTGCCAAGAACGCCGACAACATCAACGCCGGTTTGTTTACCTACCCTGTGTTGATGGCAGGGGATATCCTGCTGTACCAGTCAAAGGTGGTGCCGGTAGGCGCCGACCAGAAACAGCATCTGGAGATTACCCGGGACATTGCCCAGCGCTTCAACAACATCTACGGCGATGTGTTTGTGGTGCCTGAGCCCTACATTCCCAAGGCCACGGCAAAAATTATGAGTCTGTCCGAACCCGAGCGCAAAATGAGCAAATCTGACCCTGAGGACAGCCTGATTTCCTTAACCGACACCCCCGATGTAATCCGCCGCAAGATGAAGCGGGCCGTTACCGACAGTGAAACAGACATCCGCTACGACCCGGAGCAAAAGCCCGGCGTCAGCAATCTGCTGACCATCTACGGTGTGCTGAAGAATATCTCCCCCGAGAAAGCTGCGGATGACTTTGAAGGCCTGGGCTACGGCGCGCTAAAAGAAGCAGCGGCAGAGACGGTCATTGAAGCCCTTGCGCCCATCCAGCAAAAATACCATGAGTTGGTGAAGGACAAGCAGTTCATTGCCGACACATTAAAGAACAACGCCCAGCGCGCCCAAGCATTGGCCCAGCGTACGCTGCGCAAGGTATATAAGAAGGTGGGCCTCTACCAGTATTAAGGGAGGGAACCGTGCAGCAGATACCTTTTCAACTGACAACAGGGGACAGCCGCCAGCTTATGCTGTGGGAAGGCGAAGCAAAGCCCCGGGCAAAGGTGTTGCTGATCCATGGCATGGCAGAACATATTGCCCGCTACGCCCCCATGGCAAAGGCCCTGAACCATGCAGGCATTGCCGTTGCAGGGTTCGACTTGCCTGGCCACGGCGCGGACACGCCCAAAGAACGCCTGGGCTATTTTGCGAAGGATGAGGGCTGGGACAAGCTGCTGAAGGATGTGCACAATGCCCGGGAGCTGCTGGAGCAGCACTGGCCCGGCATCCCCCTGATCATGCTGGGGCATTCCATGGGCAGCTTTGTTCTGCGCTCCTACCTGCTCTCTTACCCTGGGCCTGCTGCCGCCATCTTCAGCGGTACGGGCAGCCAGCCCCTGCCCCTGATATACTTTGGCAAGGGAATCGCCACCCTTATCAGCCTGCCCAGGGGCGGTAAAAAACCTTCGCGTTTGATTAACAAACTGGCGTTTTCCGCCAACAACAAGCCCTTCGTCCCAGCCCGCACGGCAGTGGACTGGCTTAGCCGGGACGAAAAAGAAGTAGACAAGTACGTGCAGGATCCGCTGTGCGGCTTTGTGTTTACCGCCAAAGGCTATCAGGATTTTTTTGACGGCCTTTTGACCCTTTCCAATACGCAGCGGCTGGGCATACTTGATAAAAATTTGCCCATGCTCTTCATCAGCGGCGACAGGGACCCCGTTGGCGGCATGGGCAAGGGGGTGCAGGAAGCGGCCCGCGGCTATGTTGATGCAGGGTTTCAGGATGTAACCATCAAGCTGTATGAAGGTGCACGGCATGAATTATTCAACGAAACCAACCGTGATGAGGTAATCAAGGACGTAATCTCCTGGATACAGCAACGCTTTTTGTAAAGGAGGCTTCTATGTACAAGCTATACCCTGGCGATATCACCAAAGTTCATGGCATACGCGTTGGGCAGGCCCAGAATGATACTGCCCGCACAGGGGTCACCTTGGTGCTGGCCCCCAAGCTGGGTGCCGTGGCCGGCGTTTCAGTGCGGGGAGCGGCCCCCGGTACCCGGGAAACCGATGTGTTAAAGCCGGGCAACCTGGTGGACAGAGCCCATGCCGTCGTGCTGGCGGGGGGCAGTGCCTTTGGGCTTTCTGCGGCGGATGGCGTGATGCGCTTCCTTGCCCAGAACGGCATTGGCATCGATATGCAGGTAGCCCGCATCCCCATTGTACCTGCCGCCGTCCTGTTTGACCTGGGGGTGGGAAATCCCTCGGTCTATCCTGATGCGGCCATGGGGCAGGCTGCCTGCATGGCTGCCGCCAAAGGGGTGCAGCAGGGCAGGGTAGGGGCAGGCACAGGCGCTACGGTGGGCAAGCTTGTGCAGCAGGCACAGCCCCATCCCGGCGGCATCGGCAGCGCATCCCTCACGCTGCCCGAAGGCATTACCGTAGGCGCGCTGGTTGCCGTCAACGCGGTGGGGGATATTTACCACCCCGACACCAACGAGTGCATTGCCTGTGCCCGTATGCAGGACGGCACCCCGGTAAGGGCAGACGGCCTGCTCTTTGGCCATGCACCTGCCAAACGGCCCATCCGCATTCCTGCTCCGGGCAGCAACACCACCATCGGCGTGATTGCCGTAGACTGTAAACTATCCAAATCAGAAGCCAACCGCCTGGCCGATGTGGCCCATGACGGCCTGGCCCGGACCATACGCCCGGTTCATACCCAGATGGATGGAGATACCCTGTTCGCCCTGGCGACAGAGCGGGTGGATCAGGAAATCAACTTTGTCAAGCTGTGCGCCGCCGCAGCGGAGGTAACAGCCCGCGCTGTGGCCAACGCCATATTAAGCCAAAGATGATACGGGGCATCGGGGTGGATCTGTGCGGCATCAGCCGCATGGAAAAGACACTGCAGCAAGCCCGCTTCATGGAGCGGGTGTTTACTGACGAAGAAAGGGCCTATATCAAATCCCGCGGGGCGATGCAAGCCTCCTCGGCAGCCGCTTGTTTCGCTGCCAAGGAGGCTTTTGCCAAGGCGCTGGGCACGGGCATTGGCCCCATTGCCTTTTCAGAGGTGGAAGTACTCCACGAGGAAGGCGGCAAACCCTATTACCGTCTTCATGGCAAAGCCCAGGCGCTGGCGAAAGAAAAAGGCATTGCCCATTGCCACCTGAGCATCAGCCACGAAGGGGAGATGGCCCTCGCCTTCTGTGTACTGGAGGGTATGGGATGAAATACAGCATCAGCCCAGACTTTATGCGCAGGTGGGAGGAAGCGGCCTTCCAGCAGGGAACCCCCTCCCTTGACCTGATGGAAAGGGCGGCGGAGGGCATCATCCACGGGCTGGAGAAAATGGCTGAGCAGCAGGGCGTTGCGCGGTTTTCTGCATTGCGGCTTCTCTTTGCCTGCGGCCCTGGCAACAATGGCGGCGATGGGTATGCTGCGGCCCGCTTGGCCCATGCCCTGGGGGCAAGGGTTCATGTGGTAAGCGCTTTGCCTCCCACCACCAGGGATGCAAAAATCAACCATGCACGGTGCATCGACATGGGCATCCCTTTTATTCAGGCAGAGGATATATCCTTTGCCGCCTATGATGTTCTGATTGATGCCCTCTTTGGTACAGGCTTCAGCCGCCCGCCTGAAGGGGGTGTGGAAGC
>CAYFSQ010000033.1:0-8050 GCA_964345895.1 uncultured Oscillospiraceae bacterium | reverse complement strand
ATGCTGAAGGCAAAGACCTTCCTAACCTGCTACCTTCCCGGCCTGCAAAAAGCAACAAGGCCACCTTTGGCCGTGTCTTGATGCTGGTGGGCAGCCGGGGCATGATGGGGGCTGCCGCCATGGCGGCGCTGGCCTGCCTGCAGGCAGGGGCGGGGCTGACAACCATCGTTTGTGATAAAGAACTGATGCCCATCGCCCAGACCCTGGTGCCCAATGCCACCTGCGCTACCTTTGATGAAGCAAAGACCTTGCCTTACGATGTGCTGGTGGTGGGCTGCGGCCTGAAACAAAGTGAAGAAAACTGGCAGCGGATTCTTGCCTTGTATGATGCAGACAAGCCCTCCGTGTGGGATGCGGATGCCCTCAACATGCTGTCAACAAGGCCCCTTGTCCTGGGGAAACACGCTGTGATGACCCCCCACCCCGGCGAGGCGGCCCGGCTGCTGAACACCAGCGTGCAGCAGGTGGTGGATGATGCCGTATCTGCCGCCAAGGCGCTGCACCAAAGATATGGCTGCTCTGTGGCCCTGAAGAATGCCACAACTGTGCTCTTTGACGGGCAAGCTCTGGCCTTGAACACCGCGGGCACACCTGCCCTTTCCAAGGGGGGCAGCGGCGATGCCCTGTGCGGCATACTGGCGGGCATCATGGCCCAGCAAAGGGGACGGGAACACTTGAGGGCTATGCAGGCTGCCACCTTGTGGCTGGGTGCATCAGGACAGCACGCCGAAGGCATCTACGGCCCCTATTCTGTCTTGACACAGGAAGTCATCGAAGCCATGGGCCCTGCCCTGCAAACCTATCGAAAGCAATAAAAAAACCGCCATAAATGACGGCTTGAGTTTCAAATTTTAACGGGGAAGGCGCTTTGTTTAAAAGCATCTTCCCCGTTCTTGTTGCTTATTGCAGTTTGAAGCGCTGCCAGATGGCCTGATAGACGCTTTCATAGTCGCCCAGGTCCTGGATAAATTCGGTGTTTTCCAGTTTTTCCGCCGGGATGGTCAGGGCAGGGTTGTCCTGGATGGATGCCGGCAGGTACTGCTGGGCAGCGGTATTGGGGCTGATATACCCCTGGGTTTCGGCGATATGGGCACCCACCTTGGCGTCCAGCAGATAGTTAATCAGCTTGTGGGCGTTCTGGGGGTGGGGGGCATTCTTGGAGATAACCAGGGCGTCAATGCCAAAGCCCAAGCCTTCCTCAGGGTACACAACCTTCAGGTCAGGCCGGTCGCTGAGGGCCAGGGTCAGGAAGGAGGTAAACATATAGCCTACGCTGCACTCGCCTGAAATAATGTCAAAGTGGGGGCTGTCATAGTTGAAGGAACGGATGTTAGGGCGCAGGGCCATCAGCTTTTCTTCGGCCTTTTTCAGCACCTCGTCATCGGTGGTGTTGAAGGATTCGCCCATGGTCTTCAGGGTGATGCCGATGATGTTGCGGGCATCGTCCACCATAACAATGCTGTCCTTCAGACGCTCATCCCATAGACTTTCATAGCCGGTGATCTCAAAGTCCACCAGGGCGGGATCATAAATAATCAGGGGCATACCGGCGGTGTAGGGGATGGCAAACTCGTTGTTCTCATCAAAGTATTGGCTCAGGTACCCTTCGCCGATGTTTCCATAGTTGGGCAGTTCGTTTTTATCCAGCTTGTACAGCAGGTCCTGCTTGCGCAGCATGTTGATGGCGTAGTCGCTGGCGAGTATCAGGTCGTATTCGCCAGGGGCAGAGCTCATCTTCAGCAGCATTTCCTCGTTTGTGCTGAAGGTGGAGTAATTGGCCTTGATGCCCGTTTCCTCAGCAAAGTTTTTCAGCGTCACATCGTCAATGTAGCCTTCCCAGGTGAAGATATTGACGACCTTCTCTTCTTCAGCCGGGGCAGCGAAGGGAATCAGCAGGCACAGTGCCAGCACCAGGGCAAAAATCTTTTTCATTGCGTTTCTTCCTCTCCTCTTTTAAGAATCTATGGTTATGATATCAAAGGCAGCGGCGCGTGCCATGCGGTTCATCACCGCCAGACCAAGGCCCGTTTCCGGTAAGGTCTCGGCAAAAATGCGGTGGATGCCTCGGGTATCCATATCCCGTAACAGGTAAAACAGCTTGTGAGCGGCTTCTTCAGCAGAGGTTCCCATGCTTTCTACCTGACGCTTACCGTACAGCGGCAGGTGCTCTTCAAACGCCAGAATGCAGGCATCCTGCTGCTGGTCGTACTGGGCATTGATGTATGTTGCCACCTGTTCAGGGGCACCCTTTACCAATGTCATACGCGCTTTGGGGGCGTAGTGCCGGTGGCGCATACCGGGGGAAGGGGCATGCTCATATTCCGTCAGGGGGCGCATCACGCTGGGGGCTATCTCACATTCGCCCAGCACCATGGCAACCTGCTGCCCGGTAATGGCGCCAGGCCTGAAGATGGTGGGCACTTTGCCGGACATATCCAGCACCGTGGATTCAAGGCCTACCTGGCAATCGCCGCCGTCCAGGATCAGGGGAATGCGTCCTGTCATATCCTCCAACACATGCTGGGCGCTGGTGGGGCTTGGCCTGCCCGACAGGTTGGCACTGGGTGCTGCAATGGGGGTGCGGCAAGCCTGAAGTAGCAGCAGGGCTGCCGGGTGGCTGGGCATACGCAGGGCAACGGTGGCAAGACCGGCGGTGGTTATCTGGGGCACGCTGTCCTTTTTCTTCAGCAGCATCGTCAGGGGCCCCGGCCAGAATGCTTTGGCTAATTCTTCCGCTTCCTTTGTCCAATGGCACAGAGGATAGGCATCCTGGATGGAAGCAATATGTAAAATCAGTGGGTTGTCAGCCGGACGGCGTTTGGCCTCAAAAATGCGGCGCACCGCATCAGCGTTCAGCCCATCTGCCCCCAGGCCGTAGACCGTCTCTGTAGGGAAGGCAACCACCTGCCCCGTGGCAATAAATTGAGTTGCCAATTGGATGCTGTCTTCATTGATGGGCAGCAGTGCCGTTTCATACGTCATCAGGAAATACTCCAATGCATAAGGATACCCCAAAGTGTCGCTGCTCTCCGTTTTTTCACCCGCTCTGTTAGCAGGTTGGCGCCCTGCGGAAGATTTTTGTCCTCCCCTGACATACCTTGCGGCATGGGGGCACGGCATCCATTTCCCGACCCGGGATCCGATTGTGAAAATGTGGGTAAAAACGGATTGCTGGCGAACACCTCAGGAGTATCCCGTTGCTTATATTATATGCACATCCAGAAAACATGTCAAGCGAGCATCAAAAAGGCGTCCTGTGAAGGACGCCTGACTGTTAAGGGCCGTTACTTAAGGGAGGTGTAGGAGGGAAACCCTCCTACTATAATCCGCATCAGCGGCGTGTACGGTGATGCGGCATCCCTTGCGTAGCAAGGGTTTCCTTGCCGTTTTGCCGCCCGGGAGCGAAGCGAGAGGCAAACGGCCTCATCGTTCCCAAACGGCGAAAAAGGGTCTGAAAGACCTTTTTTGACGAACTGAGGCGCCTTGTGCAAGGCGCCTCAGGCTTGTTAGTATGCTTCGTGCAGCTCGATGTCGCGGTACCGCTTCAGGCCGGTGCCTGCGGGTATCAGCTTGCCGATGATGACGTTCTCCTTCAGGCCCAGCAGGGGGTCAACCTTGCCCTTGATGGCGGCATCGGTCAGCACCCGGGTGGTTTCCTGGAAGGAAGCGGCGGACAGGAAGCTTTCCGTCGCCAGGGATGCCTTGGTGATGCCCAGCAGCACACGCTTGGCGATGGCAGGACGGCCGCCGTTGTTCAATGTTTCTTCGTTGGCAGTTTCAAAGGTGAAGATATCCACCAGGCTGCCGGGCAGCAGATCGGTATCGCCGCTGTCTTCCACACGCACCTTGCGCAGCATCTGCCGCACAATCACCTCGATGTGCTTGTCGGCAATGCCAACGCCCTGGCTGTGGTACACGCTGAGCACTTCGCGCAGCAGGTATTCCTGCACACTCTTCACGCCCAGGATACGCAGCAGATGGTGGGGGTTGATGGAGCCTTCAATCAGCTCATCGCCGGCCTGGACAATGGCGCCTTCCGCCACCTTCACACGGGAACCGTAGTGGATGGGGTAGGATTTCTTTTCAGAAGCATCCTCTTCGCTGGTGACGATGATTTCGTGCTTTTTCTTGTTGGTGCCAAAGCTTACCTTGCCGCTGATTTCAGACAGGGTGGCTTCACGCTTGGGCTTGCGCGCTTCAAACAGTTCTTCAACACGGGGCAGACCCTGGGTGATGTCCTCGGTGGAGGCGACGCCGCCGGTATGGAAGGTACGCATGGTCAGCTGTGTGCCGGGTTCGCCGATGGATTGGGCGGCAATGATGCCTACCGCTTCACCGATTTCCACATGGCCGCCATGGGCCAGGTTGGAGCCGTAGCACTTGGCGCATACGCCGGTCTTGCAGCGGCAGGTCAGCACGGAGCGCACTTGCATCTTGGTAATGCCGGCATCCACGATGGTTTTTGCCAGCTTGGTGTCGATGCTGTCGTTAACATGGCAAAGGATTTCGCCGGTGATGGGGTGCAGCACATCCTCAGCGGCAATGCGGCCGTTGATGCGCTCCTCCAGGGGTTCAATTTCACCGATGGCTTCCACGGAGATGCCCCGGACACGCTCGCCCAGGTTTTCAAAGCAGTCGATTTCCCGTACGATCACTTCCTGGGAAACGTCCACCAGGCGGCGGGTCAGGTAGCCCGAGTCCGCCGTACGCAGTGCCGTATCCGCCAGGGATTTGCGGCTGCCGTGGGAGGACATGAAGAACTCCAGAACGCTCAGGCCTTCACGGAAGTTTGAGCGGATGGGCAGTTCCAGTGCCTTGCCCGAGGGGGAGGCCATCAGGCCGCGCATGCCGGCCAGCTGGGAAATCTGTCCCACCGAGCCGCGGGCGCCTGAGTTGGTCATCATGTAAATGGGGTTATCCTTGCTCAGGTTCTTCATCACCATGCCCTTGAGGCTGTTGGTGGTGTCGTTCCATACGTCGATCACGGAGAGGTATCTTTCCTCTTCGCTCATCAGACCCCTGCGGTACTTGCTCTGGATGACGCGCACCTTCTCGTCCGCCTCATTAAGCTGCTGTTCCTTTTCCGGCGGCACGATGATGTCCGCGATGGAAACGGTGATGGCGCCGCGGGTTGAGAAGGTATAGCCCAGATGCTTGATGTCATCCAGCACCTTGGCGGAGGCAGCGGAGCCGTGCACATGGAAGCACTTGTCCACAATTTTGCCCAGATCCTTCTTGACAACCTCATGGTCAATTTCCAGCTTGAACATATCGTCCATGGTTTCCCGGGGCTGGAAGCCCAGATCTTGGGGGATGACTTCATTGAAGATTAACAGCCCCAGGGTGGTCTCAATGATGCGCTTTTCGGTTTTGCCCTCGAACATGCGCTCAATGCGTACCCGGATGGGGGTCTGCAGGGTAATCTGGTTTTCGGCATAGGCCATGTCGGCTTCTGCCTTGGAGGCAAAGCAGGGAAGGCTGTTGATGTATGCCCTGTCCTTTTCTTTGGCGGTCTTGTACTTGCCCTCGTTGGCTTTGAGGAATTCTTCCTTGTGCCCGTCCATCTGCACCGTCAGGTAGTGGCAGCCGATAACCATGTCCTGGGAAGGGGAGATAACGGGCTTGCCATCCTGGGGCTTCATGATGTTGTTGGCGCACAGCATGAGGAAGCGCGCTTCGGCCTGGGCTTCGGCAGACAGAGGAACGTGGACGGCCATCTGGTCGCCGTCAAAGTCGGCGTTGTAAGCGGTACAGGCAAGGGGGTGCAGCTTGATGGCCTTACCCTCTACCAGCACAGGTTCAAAGGCCTGGATGCCCAGGCGGTGCAGGGTGGGGGCGCGGTTCAACAGCACCGGATGCTCTTTGATGACGCTTTCCAGAATGTCCCACACCTCGGGCATCACGCGCTCTACGGCGCGCTTGGCGGATTTAACATTGTTGCTGATGCCCAGCTTGACCAGGCGCTCCATGACGAAGGGCTTGAACAACTCCAGCGCCATTTCCTTGGGCAGGCCGCACTGGTGCAGCTTCAGTTCCGGGCCGACAACGATAACCGAGCGGCCGGAGTAGTCTACGCGCTTGCCCAGCAGGTTCTGGCGGAAACGCCCCTGCTTGCCACGCAGCAAGTCGGACAGGCTCTTCAAAGGCCGGTTGCCAGGCCCTGTCACAGCGCGTCCGCGGCGGCCGTTATCAATCAGCGCGTCCACCGCTTCCTGCAGCATGCGCTTTTCGTTGCGTACAATAATGTCCGGTGTGCCCATCTCCAGCATGCGCTTCAAGCGGTTGTTGCGGTTGATGACGCGGCGGTACAGGTCATTCAGGTCGCTGGTGGCGAAGCGGCCGCCGTCCAACTGCACCATGGGGCGCAGATCAGGGGGGATGACGGGCAGCACATCCAGCACCATCCACTCAGGACGGTTGCCGCTGGTGCGGAAAGCTTCCACCACTTCCAGGCGCTTGATGGCATGGGAACGCTTCTGGCCTTCCGTGTCTTTATTGCGCTCCTTTTCAATCAGGATGGCAATCTCTTCCTTCAGGTCGCGGCTGAGCTTCTCCAGGTCGATTTCCTTCAGCAGTTCCTTGATGGCTTCTGCGCCGATGCCGGCACGGAAATCACCGCGCTCCGCTTCAGGCTTGGCCATCAGGGCGCGGTAGGCGGTATCGGAAATCAAGGCATATTTTTCCACCTTGGTGTTATCGGTGTTGCCGGGGTTGATTACGATGTAGGAGGCAAAGTACAGCACTTTTTCAAGGCTGCGGGGAGAGACATCCAGCAGCATGCCCATGCGGCTGGGGATGCCCTTAAAATACCAAATATGGCTGACAGGGGCGGCCAGGTCAATATGGCCCATGCGCTCACGGCGCACCTTGGAGCGGGTCACCTGCACGCCGCACTTATCACAGATCTTTTCCTTGTCGCGGTACTTGATGCGCTTATATTTTCCGCAGCTACATTCCCAATCCTTCACGGGGCCAAAGATTCTTTCACAGAACAGGCCGCCGCGCTCGGGCTTGAGTGTGCGGTAGTTAATGGTTTCGGGCTTCGTCACCTCGCCCATGGACCAGGTGCGGATCATATCAGGGGATGCCATGCCGATTTGGATGGAATCAAGATTGGTCAATTCGAACATATATGCCCTCCTTCCTGTCTTACAGAATATCGTCGTCGTCGCCCGGCAGGGATGTGTCATCTTCTTCGATGCCTAAATCCCGCATATCCAGGGAGTCATCATCCAGCGACAGGTCGTCATCGTCGATTTCCGTACTCAGGTCATCGTCGTCCCCGGCGTCTTCTTCGTCTTCCTCCAGATCAAGCTCCAGAGAGAAGCCTTCTTCGCCGGCGATGGAAATATCACTCAGGTCAATGTCTTCCACTTCCTCCATCAGCTGCAGGGCTTCGCTGCCGCCCTCGCGGTGATCAGGCATGGGCGGTACCGAGACTTCCTCTTCCAGTTCCTTGATGATCAGCTCGTTATGCTCATCATCCCACACCTTGATATCCAGGCTCAGGGCTTGCAGCTCCTTCACCAGGACCTTGAAGGACTCAGGAATGCCAGGGGTGGGGATGGAGTGGCCCTTCACAATGGCTTCATAGGCCTTCACGCGGCCCACCACGTCGTCCGATTTAACGGTGAGGATTTCCTGCAGCGTGTTGGCTGCGCCGTAGGCTTCCAGGGCCCAGACTTCCATTTCGCCAAAGCGCTGGCCGCCAAACTGGGCCTTGCCGCCCAAGGGCTGCTGGGTCACCAGGGAGTAGGGGCCGGTGGAACGGGCGTGCATCTTGTCATCCACCAGGTGATGCAGCTTCAGGAAGTACATATAGCCAACAGTAACGGGGTTTTCAAAGGCATCGCCGGTGCGGCCGTCGTACAATACGGTCTTGCCGTCAGCGCTTAAGCCCGACTGGGTCAGGCAGTCCATGATGTCTACTTCGTTGGCGCCGTCAAATACGGGGGTGGCCACATGCCAGCCCAGCCGCTTGGCCGCCATGCCAAGGTGCACTTCCAGCACCTGGCCCAGGTTCATACGGGAGGGGACGCCCAGGGGGTTG
>CAYFSQ010000032.1:0-20651 GCA_964345895.1 uncultured Oscillospiraceae bacterium | reverse complement strand
TGCCCCCTCCTACACCTCCCCTCCCATGACTCTTGGGGTTTTTTGACAGTCTGAGAGGAGGCTGCTTTCGCAGCCTCCTCGGTTTGTAACTAAATTCTATTAGGCGGCGGGCAGCTCGTCCACATGGGGCGGGTTGCCATCCCGGCCGGGTACCTTCTTGAAGATACCGGTGACTATCAGCGCCAGGGCGCCATCGCCGGTAACGTTGCAAGCGGTGCCGAAGGAATCCTGCAGGGCGAAGATGGACAGCATCAGGGCAACGCCAGTGGCGTCAAAGCCCAGCACACCGGTAATCAGGCCCAGGGAGGCCATAACGGTGCCACCGGGGACGCCGGGGGCTGCGATGGCGAAGATGCCCAGCAGCAGGCAGAAGAGGATCATGCTGCCCATGGAGGGGAGCACGCCGTAGAGAATCTTGGACACCGTCATCACGAAGAAAACTTCCGTCAGCACAGAGCCGCACAGGTGGCAGTTGGCGCCCAGGGGCACCACAAAGTCGCGGACTTTGGCGTCCAGGGTCTTGGCTTTCCGGGCGCACTTAAGGGCAACAGACAGCGTGGCGGCGGAGGACATGGTGCCAACGGCGGTCATGTACGCGGGGCCATAGTGCTTGACAACTTCCATGGGGTTGGTCTTGCTGACAGCGCCGCCAATGAGGTACAAAAGGGCCAGCCAGATGTAGTGGCCAATCATAACGATGACGATGACGGTCAGGAAGACGGGCAGCTGATGGATGATGCCGCCTTCATAGGCCAGGGTGGCGAAGGTGGCGGCAATGAACACGGGCAGCACGTTGAGGATAACCTTGTCCACGATCCACAGCACGACCCTGTTCAACTCCACAAACACCTTTTCCAGGGTTTCGGCCTTACGGTTCAGGATGGCCAGGCCCACCAGCACGCTGGTAACCAGGGCGGTCATAACAGGCATGATGGGGGTGATGCCCAGGTTGAACAGCAGGGCAGGCATTTCCTTGGTGCCGGCAACTTCAGTGGCAATATTCATGCCGGGGATGATGGCGTAGCCAGCAACCATGGAGAAGATGGCGGCGCCGATGGAGGAAACGTAGCAGAGAATCAGGGTGATGGTCAGCATTTTGCCGGCATTTTCCTTCAGGCCAACGATGGCGGGGGTGATGAAGCCCAGGATAATCAGCGGAACGCAGTAGCTGATCAGCTGGCCCAGGAAGGTCTTCACGGAGCCGATAATCTGCATGGCGTTATCATTGGCAATCAAGCCCACGCCGATGCCCACAGCAATACCCAGGATCAACAGGAACAGCAGTGATTTGTACCATGGTTTCTTGGTTTCCATTGTGTAACAACCTCCGAATAATTTATTTATCAGGCGTTGGCCTGATGGGTCATGATGTTCAGGATGGTATGGTCGGTGGAGACCATGCCCTCCGCGGCGATGCGGCCAATGTTGCGGATGGTTTCATCCACGTTTTTGCCGACAATGCCGTCTCCCGGCTGGAAAACCAGGCCCCGCTCGGCCATGTGCAGGCCGACGACGGCGTTTTGCAGCCCTGTGGCAATCTTCAGTGCGCAGGAACCCTTGGCCCCGTCGCACACGATGCCGCCGGAGGTTGCCAGGGTGTTGGTGATGGTATCGGCGATGATGCCTTCACCATGGCCCTTTAAGTAGGCCATGCCGCTGATGGCGCCGGCGCTGGCGCTGACTGCGCCGCAGAAGGCGGACAGCTTGCCGATGAACTGCTTTTGATACAGGGAGACCAGGTTGGCCAGCACCAGTGCCCGCAGCAGTTTTTCATGGGGCGCATTGGTTTTCTGGGCATAGTAGATGACAGGGTTGGAGGTGGTCATCCCCTGGTTGCCGCTGCCGGAGTTGATGGTCACGGGGGAGTCGCAGCCGCTCATCCGGGCATCAGAGCCCGCAGCGGCCATGGCGATGGCTTCCCTTTCAATGTTGCCGCCGGCCAGCTCCATTAAGGTGCGGCCTACCTGCTGGCCCCATTCGCCTTCCAGGCCCTGGCTGGCAATGGCCATGTTGGTTTCAATCTGCTGCTCCATCCGCTGCTGAAGGTCGGGGTTTTCTTCGAAGGATACGGTGTTGGCGAAGTGGAGGATGGAGTGTAAATCCTTGATGGTGTCGGTGCCTTCTTCCATGGAAGCGGTTGCTTTTTCCTCCAATAAAAACAGCGTCTTGCCATCTAACTCTTTTTTAACAAGGCGGGTATGGGCCTTGGAGATGGTGGCGGACGCCAGGTGTTCTTTTGTTTTTACATCGACGCGGATGTAGAGATTCTCTACGTCCTTCACGGGGTGCAGGATCACGTTCTTTTCGTCTACCAGTTTTTTCGCTTCCTTGCGGATTTCGTCGTTGGCCCCTTCCAGCACCTGAAGCTCCAATTCTGGTTTGGCAATCAGGGCGCCCAGGGCTGCGGAGATATGAACCCCCTGCATGCCGCCGGAGTTGGGCACGTAGACCGAGTTTGCGTTCTTGATGACAGAGCCGCTCGCGTATACGTTGATTGTTTCGGGCTTTTCACCGGCTAATTCTCCAGCATAGGCCGCGGTCAACGCGATCGCGATCGGCTCAGTACAGCCTAACGCAAGGATGAGCTCCTCCAAGAGGATTTTTTTGAAGTCTGCCAATTTACATCCCCCTTTTATTTCGGAAGCAGCAGAACGGGATGCGGGGTATAACCCCCGCGCACCAGTCTTTGCTTCTCTTGATAGATGTATTCTACACGATATAAATGTATAATGCAATAGTTTATGAATAAAAGATGAACGGCTGTACCTGGAATGTTTTTTCCTGCACCCCGGTTGACAAAGACGAAAGGAAAGTTGTAGGATAAATCAACACCTGTGAGGGAGAGCAAGTACGCAGGACAATCTTCGTTAAAGAGAGCCGCTATGGGTGGAAATGCGGTACGAAGGAACCGGCCGAATGGGCTCCCGAGGGCATGCCTGAAGCACAGTAGGGCGTGACGGGATCCGCACCCGTTATCCTGGCGGCATATGTGATAGCATGTGGAACAAGAGGGCGCTTGCGCCAAGTTGAGTGGTACCGCGAAGTTAATTCTCCGCCTCAGCAGTAATGCTGAGGCGGTTTTGTATGTACTGGACTCTCTCGTCCGGTACAGGAAAAAGAATTCTTGTAAAATCGGGAAAGGAGGATGGATATGTGGCTTAAAATTGGAAAGTGGTCGGAAGCGCGATGGCGTATCCATCTCAAGCACCTGAAAATCACCCGGTAGCCCCTATTTATTGAAAGAAAAGAAAGAGGTACATCCCATGAAAAAGATTATCGCCATCGTTTTATCCCTGATGCTGGTTATTCCCTTTGTTTCCTTGGCCCAGGACAAGTATACCGTGGGCATTGCCCAGTTTGCTGTCCATGGCTCCCTTGACAACTGCCGGGAAGGCTTTAAACTGGGCATGACAGAGGCCGGCTTTGTAGAGGGCGAAAACATCACCTACCAGGAACAGAACGCCCAGGCGGACATGGGCTTGGCAGCCCAGATTGCCTCCAGCTTTGTGGGCACCAAGGTAGACCTGATTTGTGCCATCGCCACCCCCATGGCGGTGGTCAGCTACCAGACGGCGGACGGCGCCCTGCCGGTGGTGTACTCTGCCGTGTCCGACCCCGTGGAAGCGAAATTGGCCACGGAAGACAAGCAGAGCTTGGGCAATGTAACGGGTACCAGCGACATCCTGCCGGTGGCCAAGCAGCTAACCTCCATCCGCGCCCTGATGCCAGAGGCCAAGACCATCGGCATCCTCTACACGGTGGGCGAAGTGAACAGCCAGGTGCAATTAAAGAAATACGAAGAATTGGCAGCGGAGCAGGGGTTTGCCATCGAATCGGTGGCGGTGACCACCGGCGGCGACATCGCCCTGGCGGTGCCCGGGCTGGTTAACAAGGTGGACTGCATCTCCATGCTGCTGGACAACACCGTGGTGCAGTACCTGGATGTGGTGCTGGATGCGGCGGATGCGAAAAAGGTGCCGGTGTTTGGCAGCGAGGTGGAGCAGGTGGTCAACGGCTGCGTGGCAGGCGAAGGCATCGATTACATCGCCCTTGGCAAAATGACAGGCTCTTTGGCTGCCCGGGTATTAAAGGGCGAAAAGGCGGAGAGCATCCCCTACGAAGTGTTTGAAGAAAGCCAGCTGTACATCAACTCAGACAGGATGGCGGAGCTGGGGCTGACGCTGCCCGAGGGCCTCCAAGCCAACGATGTCGTCCAAAAGTAATTCCTTCAGGAGCGTGCCATGGACATTCTCTCATCCTTCCTCACGGTGCTGCCTGCCACGATGGAGCAAGGGCTCATCTACGCGGTGCTGGCGCTGGGCATCATGATTACCTATACAATCCTCGACTTTCCGGATTTAACCGTGGACGGCTCCTTTCCCCTGGGGGGCGTGGTGTCCACCTCGCTGTTGACGGCGGGGTGGCACCCCCTTTTGTCGCTGATGATGGCGGCGCTGGCAGGGGCGCTGGCGGGGCTGGCTACGGGGCTGATCCATGTGAAGATGAAGGTGCGGGATTTGTTCTCCGGCGTCATCGTTATGACGGCGCTGTATTCCATCAACCTGCGCATTGCAGGCGGCAGCGCGCTGCTGCCCATCCCCCGGACGGGCAAGACGCTGTTTCGCAACAACCTGGTGGCCGATGCGCTGCCTACAGGCTTTTCCACGCTGCTATTGGTGCTGGCCATTGCCCTGGGGCTTAAGCTGATGCTGGATTGGTTTTTCACCACCCGCTTTGGCTACCTCCTGCGGGCCGTGGGGGATAATGACCGGGTGGTCACCTCTCTGGCAAGGGACAAGGGCAATGTAAAGATTGCAGGCCTGGTTATTGCCAACAGCCTGGTGGCCCTGTCCGGGGCCATCCTGTGCCAGCAGCAGCGGCTGTTTGAAATCTCCATGGGCACGGGCACCCTGGTGCTGGGGCTGGCTTCCGTTATCATCGGCATCACCATGTTCAGGCGCGCCGAAGGGGTAAAGAACACCACGGCGGTGATTATCGGCGCTATCCTGTACAAGATGTGCGTGGCCTTTGCCATCGCCTGCGGCCTGGCCCCCGGCGATATGAAGCTGATTACTGCCGGGCTGTTCCTGGCCATATTGGCCCTGGGCCGCGTCAAAGGGAAGGAAAAAAAGTATGCTGGAAGTTAAGTCGCTGCACAAGGTATATAACCCCGGCACGGTGCGGGAAATGTGCCTGTTTGAGGACTTTTCCCTCACCATCGGCGAGCACGAGTTTGTGTCGGTGGTGGGCAGCAACGGGTCGGGCAAAACATCGCTGCTGAATATCCTCTGCGGTTCCATCCCGGTGGAGGGGGGGCAGGTGCTGATGGATGGTGAAGACATCACCCATCAGAAAGAGCATGCCCGCAACAGGCGCATTGGCCGCATCCACCAAAACCCCGCCATGGGCACCTGCGCCGGGATGACGATTTTAGAAAACCTGAGCCTGTCGGACAATAAGAAAAATTTGATGGGCCTGCAAAAAGGAACGGACAAGGCCCGTGTCGAAGCATACAAGCAGATGCTCAGCCCCCTGGGGCTGGGGCTGGAGGACATGCTCCACGCCCGCTGCGGCGGCCTGTCAGGCGGCCAGCGCCAGGCCCTGGCCTTGGTGATGGCCACCTTGACCCCCATTGACTTTTTAATCCTGGACGAGCACACGGCAGCGTTGGACCCAAAGACCGCCGAAACCATCATGCTGCTGACCGACCGCATTGTCAGGGAGAAGAATTTAACCACCATCATGGTGACCCATAACCTGCGCTATGCCATCGAGTACGGCGACCGCCTGCTGATGATGCACAAAGGCGGCGTGGTGCTGGACGCCCAGGGAGAGGATAAGCAAAAGCTGCGCATAGAGGACTTGCTGAGCATGTTCAACAGCATTTCCATCGAGTGCGGCAACTGACGGAAAGGGACTATGCTAAGGCTATCCAATATTAAATTGCCGCTGGATTATCAAGAAAGTACCCTGAAAAAAAGGGTGCTTGCTTTGCTGCGTGTACAGGAAGAAGACCTGGGAGACATTGCCTTGGTGCGGCAAAGCGTGGACGCCCGGGATAAAAACAACATTCACCTCGTGTGCACGGTGGATGTGCAGGTGAAAAACGAGGCGGCGGTGCTTAAAAGGCTGCGGCCTGGCATCGCCCAAGTGGCCCACAAGGAAGTGCCGCTGGCTGTTAAAAGGAAGCAGGCCCCTTTGCCCCCTGTGGTGGTGGGGCTTGGCCCCTGCGGGCTGTTTGCTGCGCTGTATCTGGCCCGGGCAGGGCTGCGCCCCCTGGTGCTGGAAAGGGGCGAAGCGGTGGAGCACCGGGCAAGAAAAGTGAACCGCCTGATGAAGGATGGCACGCTGGATACGGAGAGCAACATCCTCTTTGGCGAGGGCGGTGCCGGTACCTTTTCCGATGGCAAGCTGACCACCCGCATCAAGGAGCCTTTGTGTAAGGAGGTGCTGAGCACCTTCCACGCCCATGGCGCAACGGAAGATATTTTATATTTGCAGTACCCCCATATCGGCACCGATAAGCTGCCCAGGGTGGTGTCCAATATCCGTAAGGAGATTGAAGCCCTGGGGGGACAGGTGCTGTTTAACGCCCGGCTTGAAAACCTGCAGGTGGAGGAGGGTGCCTTAAGGGGCATCACCTATTGCAGGGAAGGCGAAAGCCACCAGGTGCAATGTGATCAGCTGGTGCTGGCCATCGGCCATAGCGCACGGGATACCTATGAAATGCTGCATCAAAAGGGGATGGACATGGAGCAAAAGCCCTTTTCCATCGGCTTTCGTATTGAGCATCCCCAAGGGCTGATTGATAAGGCCCAGTATGGTGCCCTGGCGGGGCACGAAAGGCTGCCCCGGGCGGAGTATCATTTAAGTGTAAAGACAAGCGTGGGAAGGGGCGCGTATACCTTTTGCATGTGCCCCGGCGGCACGGTGGTGCCCTCCAGCAGCGAGGAAAACAGGCTGTGCACCAATGGGATGAGTGCGTACCTGCGGGATGGCGCCAATGCCAATAGCGCCTTGCTGTGCGATGTGCGGACGGAGGACTTTGGCTCGAACCATCCCCTGGCAGGAATTGCCTTCCAACGCAGGTGGGAAGAGGCGGCGTACACCCTGGGCGGCGGCGGGTATAGGGCTCCGGCGCAGCTGGTGGGGGATTTTTTGCGGGGGGTGCCTTCGACGGGGATGGGCAGCGTGGTGCCGACATATCGCCCGGGGGTGAATTGGGGCATGGTGGAGGAGGCGCTGCCGGCCTTTGCAGCCCCTGTGCTGAAGGAAGCCATTGGGGCTTTTGATAGGCGGTTGAAAGGGTTTGCTTTGCCTGATGCCGTGATTACCGCGGCGGAAACGCGGTCCTCGGCGCCGCTGAGGATATTGCGGCAAGGCGATGGGCAGAGTGCCATTAAGGGGATATATCCCGCCGGGGAAGGGGCAGGCTATGCCGGCGGCATCATGTCCGCAGCGGTGGACGGCCTCAAAACCGCCATAAAACTAGTAGAAAGCTTATAAAGCTGTGGGTTCCAAGGGGAATCATTCCCCTTGGTGGGGTGTGGGGCAAAGCCCCACATAAAGAAACCCAAGCAAAAACAGCGTCAGCGTATTTTTGCGGCTGACGCTGTTTTTATTGTGGTAAAGACTTGAAAATCCTTATCAAATAACCTTCTTATTGTAATACAACCCCAGCCCAATACCGCATAATCCCCCTACAATATGGGATAACTGCGAAATATTGTCCTTCACAAAGAGGATGCCGTAAACCTCCTGCCCCAGGTAAATCACAGCCACCAGCAAAAGGGTCAGCGGGATGCGCCCGGTGGTGCGGCCGGAGGCGGCAGAGAGCAATATCAGCATGAACACAATGCCGCTGGCCCCCAGGATGGCCCCGTGGGGCGAAATAAGCAGGTGCAGGGCGGCGGTTACCAGGGCGGTGAGGGCCATCATGGACAGCAGGCGGCGGCTGCCGTAGTGCTTTTCCACAATGGGCCCCAGCACCAGGATGAGGCTTATGTTGCCGGCAAAGTGGGCAAGGTCGGCATGCCCCAGTACGTGCAGCAAAAGCCGGGGCCAGAAAAACAGGCTCATCATGGGGCTGCGGTAAACGCTGAAGAATAGCCGTGTGCTGGCGTTGCCCGTCAGGGCGCCCAGCAGGGTGGCAGCCAGGGCCAGGAAGGCAAAACCCAGGGTAATGGGGGAGGAGAATTCCACCCACTTGTTGTTTTTAAGCTTCTGCATGGTTTGTCCCCTTTCGCTTGGGCGTCACCCGCTTTTTCATGGTCTGGTAGGCGCTGGTAAACAAGAGGCCCACCATGTTCTGTAATTGGGCCATCACATCATCGGGCACATCCTTCAGGGCGCTTAGCATCTGCCGGGCGCTGCGCAGGCCGCCTTTTACAATGCCGCCCAGGGTGTCCCGCTGGGGGGCGGATACGATGTCGTACAAGGTTTCCACAAAAAGCTCCCGGTCCTTATCGGTGAGGGCGGCAAGCCATTTTTCCAGGGAGTCGTCCATCAGCTGGCTGGCGAGGGACAGGTTTTTTGCGGGGCGGAAACGGAGGTTCTCCACCTGCCAGTGGTAGGGGTCGTGCTGTAAAAGGCTCAAGGCGCGGCTGCGCACCACCTGGTAGGGCTCGGGCTGCTGAAAGAGGATGCCCACCAGGGTCTTTTGCGGCAGCAGGCTGATGATGGGGGGCTGGTTGTTGCGGGCCAGGAGTTTGCTGGCATCCTCGCCCCAGAGGCCGGGCCCGTCCAGGGAGTAAATGGCGCGGATGCGCTTGATGGCGTCGGGGCGGCCGTGGAGGGAAGCGTATACCGCCAGGTTGCCCCCCTTGGAGTGGCCGCAGATGTACAGGGGCATGTGGGTTTCAAGGGCTACGGTGTCCAGGTAGCGCACGGCGTCCTCCTGGGCGGGGATGGGGCATTGGTAGGCCATGTTGAAGTCTTCCTTCCAGCCGGCCAAGGTCAGGTCGGTGCCGCGGTAGATGATGACGGCAAAGTCGTCAAACACCAGGGTGCAGGCGCAGAACTGCTTTTCATAGTCCTTGTCGGTGTCGCAGGAGAAAAAGCGCAGCAGGGCCTGCCCAAAGCGGTGGGAAGATCCCATCAAGCGCAGGGTCTCAAGGCGCGGACGAAGCATAAACTCGTAGGGTTTATCGGCGGGGGTGTCCTTCAGGTTGTCTGCCATTTCCCGCAGGGTGTATCTGTCCTTGCGGACAAAGAATTCCTCCATGGGCAGGTAGACAATCTGGGATAAAACCCCGGCGTCCAGCTCGTTAAAAGCCAGGGAATGCATGGAACGGGAGCCGTAGGTTTTCAGATAGCCCAGCATGTTGTTCATGTTGTATCCCCTTGCTTTGATGAACCTTATCATACCAAAGCAAAGGGGGCGGCGCAATGCGGAAATATTTCCCCTTGACATCCTGCCCGGACGGGTATATACTCTGTCTAACGATATATCGTTAAGCGATATACCTTAAGGCGATACAACGTTAGGCGATAAGGAGGGGTTCCATGGCAGAGAACATTGCGTTGACGGAAGGGGTCTACTACATCCTATTGGCGCTGGAAACACCGCTGCATGGCTATGGCATCATGCAAAAAACGGAAGAAATGTCGGGCGGCCGCGTGCGCCTGGCGGCGGGCACGCTGTATGGGGCGCTGTCGAGCCTGGTTAAAAAGGGCTGGATCAAGGAACTGCCCGAGGGGGACAGCCGCCGGCGGGAGTATGCCATGACGGAATTGGGCAACCAGGTGGTCAGGGAAGAGCTGGAGCGCCTGGAGGAACTGGTGCAAAACGGCCAACAGGTGCTGAAACAGGAGGCAATCAAATGAAGAAGGTTTTTAAGGTGTTTCCGGCATGGGCTTATGACAAGGAAGAAAAATGGCTGAATGAGATGTCCGCCATGGGGTGGGAGTTGCAAAGCTATACCGCCTTTCAGTACCATTTCACCAAGTCGGAACCGGGCAAGTACCAGTACGGGCTGGAGCTGTTGCCCTACTGGCCCGGCAGCGAGGAAGAAAAAAAGTACCTGGAATTTTTAGAGGACAGCGGCATTGAAATGATGGACAGGTACCTGCTGTGGGGATACTTCCGCAAAAAGAACGATGGCAAGCCCTTTGTCATGTTCAGCGATCTGGACGGGCGCATCGCCCATGTCAACCGGGTGATTGTGCTGATGTTCGTTGTGCTGGCGCTGCTGCTGTATTCCTTTACATCCCTGGTGCAAATCCCCTTATTCAGCCTGAGTGCTGTACGGGTGGTGTTTCTTGTTTTGTTCTACATCCCTTCCTTCCTCTTTGCTGGCGGCGGGTTCTATGCCCTGTTCAGCAAGCGAAAGGATTTGCAGATGGAGCGCAATATCCGGGAATAAGGGGTAAAAAAATCCGCGGCGAGCATGCTCACCGCGGTTTTTTAGTGGACTGTTAACCGTTGCTTTCTTCCGGGCTGTAGGCCACCAGCACATCCCCGGTGGTGGCTTCAATTTCTACAAAGTAGGCCTGGGAGAACTGCTCCTGGCCTTCACTCAGAGGAAAATAGGCCACCTCCCATCTGCGCAGGCCGTCCACCAGCAGGCCCGTCATGGGCTTCCAGCTGGACAGGGTTTCTTCGCTTAAGCCATAGCGCGCCATCAAGGTTTCATTGGCGATGCGGATGGCTTCTTCCTCCCTCAGTTCCCCTTCCTTGGGCAGGCCGTAGCGGCTGTCGTCGTACTGGGGCTTTTCATCGTAGGGCCACAGCCAGAAGATGCCCTTTTCCTCCTGGGCTTTTTCCTGGGCCAGGTGGCGGTCATGCTCCTCTGTTTGTTTCATATAGTCCTCAAGGTCAGTTTTAATCACCAGATTTCCTTCTTCGCTCAGCGCCACCGTGTAGGTGGGGACGGGGGCAATGACATCCCCTGCAAGGGGGGTGAAGGTGGAAACCCAGTATTCCTCAAGGCCCTGCATCACATGGCGGGTATCCTCTGTAAACTGTGCCCTGTCTAAATCCGGCAGGTCTTTTTTCATTTCGGCAAAGGCCTTGTCGGCGGCCTCTGACTTGGGCAGGGCTTTGTCTGAGGGGATGGTGGGCACCCCGGATAGCAGGGCGTTGAGCAGGGTCTGCTCCCTCAAGGTGTCCAGGGGGAAGCCGTCCAGGGCGTAGAACCACATCATCAGGCCTCCGTCCTTGGGCTGGTAGTAGGCAGTGGCAACGCCGGTGGCAGCATCCACCCAGGCGATGTAGCCCACGGCGTTGGTTTTAAGGAAAGAATCCTTCTCCGTGTAGAGTACCATCCATTGGCGATGGTTGTCGCCGATGCCTTCCAGCAGGGTGTAGGTTTCCAGTTTGTCCAGCAGCTGGTCAGACACATCGGTTTCTTCCTTCAGCAGGGCCCGGGCTGTGCTGATGGCTTCCTCCGGCGTAATGTCTCCTTCCTTGGGCAGGGCGTAGATGTCAGGCCACATGGCGCTCAGGTCTTCCGGCGTCCAGGTGATGAACAGGCCCTTTTCTTTCTGCATGTCCATGATGCGGGCATGTTTGGCAAACTGCTCCAGATTGTATTGGTAGGTGTAGGGCTGGGTGGTTACCAGCACATCGCCGTCGGCAGCGTTGAGCGCCACCTCAAAGGAACCGCTGATGGCATAGCTAAGGGGCGTGTTTTTGTCGGTAAAGGCAATCAGCCAGTAGGTGGAGCCTTCGAAGTCGTAAGCGTTGCCCGTTACGTAGAAGTCTTCCCGGCCCTTTAATTCGGGGGCAGCTTCCGTAAAGATATCCCAGGCCTTGCTGATGGCTTCCTGGGCGGTGATGCCCTCCACTTTCTCTGCCACGGGGTTGTGGGGAATCTGCGACAGCAGCTCATTGCCCATGCTGTCGTAGCGGTTTAAATCCAGCTTTAGCAATTCTGTCACATCACCCTGCTTGTCAAGGCGCACCACATAGTCGTAGTGCCCCACCCTTGCATTGTAGCGAAACTGCCAGATGGGCTCTTCCGGTTGCCCCGACAGGGCGTAGTAATATTCGTTTACCTGATCAAAGGTGGAAAGATCCACCTGCTTGTCATCCAGGGCCTTGTCAGCCCGCACCCGGGCTTCCTCCGGGGTGATGTCCCCTTCGCCGGGCAGGATGCTGATCCAGCTCTGGGGGTCGGAGCGGGGGGTGACCTTCAGGTTCATTTCCATCTGGCTCATCCGGGCGCGGGTCTCCAGGGACCAGGTGTTGCTGTCGCCGTAGATGTCGAACATTTCGCCGTAGAGGCGGTCAAACTCCTCGTAGTTGGCTTCGTACCCCGGCTGCATGTCGTCATAGGTGCGGGGCTCGGCAGCCTTCAGGCGGGCCTGGGTGGGGGTGTCCAGGTACACAGCGTCCTTCTTGATAAAACCCCGTTGATTTTCCACCTGCAGGTAGTAGTTGTCCAGCGTCATGCCCAGCAGGCGGGCCTCGCTGCCTTCGGGGAAGATGCCCAGCTCCTTGCTGGCGGGGCCATTGTCCTTAAACACCGTGGCCATGTTGGTTACGCTGTCGGAAACCAGCTTGCCCTCGGGCAAGGCCACCTCGGGGGCTTCAAAGGTAAGGTTCTTGGCCCGTGTCCAGCCCTGCAGGCTGGTTTCGTCGCTGCCCACATTCAGGCTGATGTAGGCCCATTCCTCCATGCCCTCCGCCGTCCACTTGTACAGCGTGTTGTGCAGCGTAATTTCCAGGCCGCTGAAGAGCACTGCCTGGGGCACGTCATAGTCGGTGGGAGGCAGGCACAGGTTGATGGTGCCGTTGTCCCCCTTCAGCCAGGCCTTCTTGGGCGGGTTGTAGGTGTACTCGGCGTTGCCGTTTCCTTTTTCGGCCACCAGCTTGTCCTCATCGCTGTATTGGCCCACCATTTCTGCCTGGGCCAAGGGCAGCAGCATTACCAGTGCAGCGCATATCGCTAAGAGTTTCAATAGTTTTTTCATAACAATCCTCCTTTTCCGCAGGGGTCAGAGTCCCCTTCATGGTAGCTGTATGAGGCGAAGGGGTCAAGGTGAGAATTGTAAACAAATTTCATTTAGGGTATAATCGGGCGGTACAAGGAGGCCTGTATGGACTGGACAGAGTTGACGGTGTCGACCAACCCCATGGGGGCAGACATCGTTTCAGAGTTTTTAATGGCGCAGGGCGCCAAGGGCACACAGATTATCGACCGGGAGGATGTGCCCGACCCCAGTCAGCCCCACGGCTACTGGGAGTTAATCGACCCCAGCCTGAAGGACAATATGCCCGAGGATGTACAGGTAAAAGCCTGGTTTCCTAAGGGCACCAACTGGCCCAAGCTGCGGGAAGGGCTATCTGCCCTGCCTGCCATAACAGGGCTTGATTTAGGCACCCTTTTACTGGCTTCCAGCCAGGTAAAGGAAGAGGATTGGGCGGACAACTGGAAACAGTACTATAAACCCTTTAAGCTGGGCAAAAGCCTGGTAGTCAAGCCCAGCTGGGAGGACTACACCCCCAAGGAAGGGGAGAAGATTCTGGCGCTGGACCCCGGCATGGCCTTTGGCACCGGCTCCCACGAAACCACCAGCTTGTGCGTGGAAATGCTGGAGGATTATCCCTGCCAGGGTTCCTTCCTGGATATCGGCACAGGCAGCGGCATCTTGTCCATTGCTGCCGGCATGCTGGGGGCGAAGGACATTCTGGCGGTGGACATCGACCCGGTGGCGGTGGAAGTAGCCAGGGAGAACATCACCCGCAACAACCTTGAGCAAGTGGTTACCGTGGCCCAGGGGGATTTGACCCAGGGCCTTCACCAGGTGTTTGATATGGCGGTGGCCAACATCCTGGCCGATGTGATCCTGATGCTGCTTACACCCCTGAAACATCATTTAAAGGAGGGCGGCATCTTCCTGTGCTCGGGCATCATTGCCGACAGGGAGCAGGATGTAGCGCAAGGGCTGCTGGCCCAGGGCTATACCATCCTTGAAACCCGCCGCAAGGGCGACTGGGTTGCCCTGGCCGCAAAACGATAATGCACGTATTCTATACAGACGATATACTTGAGGGCGTCGCCCTCTTTGCCCCCGAGGACGCCAAGCACGCCACCCGGGTGCTGCGGCTGAAGGCGGGGGAAAGCATCACCGTAGTCACCGGGGAAGAGCGTTACCTGGCCGCCTTTGTGCCGGGGGACAATCCCGGCGCCCGGCTGCTGGAGCCCTTGCCCTCCACCGAAGCCAAGGTGCGCATCACCCTTTACCAGGGCCTCACCAAGGGGGAGAGGATGGACTATACCGTGCAAAAATGCACGGAGATCGGCGTCCATGCCATCATCCCCTGTATGATGCAGCGTTGCGTTGCCCGGGATGGGGACAGCAAGCAGCAGCGCTGGCAGCGCATCGCCCGGGAGGCAGCCCGCCAGGCCCAGCGCACAACGGTGCCTATGGTGGGCAGCCTGTTGTCCTTTGAAGAGATGTGCAGCGCCCTTAAGCACCATCAGCAAGCCCTGGTGCCCTGGGAAGAGGGCGGGCGCACCCTTCAGCAAGCAGTCAAGGGGGCGCAGGACATCGCCCTGATTATCGGCCCCGAAGGGGGCATCACCATGGAGGAGATTGAAGCCATGCAGGCAACCCCCCTGACATTGGGCCCCCGCATCCTGCGCGCCGAAACAGCGGGGCTGGTGGCGGCGGCAGGCATCCTTTTACTGTCGGGGGATATGGCATGAAGCGCGTTGCCTTTTATACCTTGGGGTGCAAAGTAAACCAGTACGATTCCGAGGCCATGCTGGAAAAGTTCCTTCAGGCGGGATACACCGCCGTGGACTTTGAGGACAAGGCGGATGTGTATGTAGTAAACACCTGCGTGGTAACGGGCACCGGCGAAAAGAAGAGCCGGCAGATGGTGCGCCGCGCCCACAAGAAAAACCCCCTGGCTCAGGTGGTGGTGGCAGGCTGCATGGCCCAGCGGGACGCTGAAAGCCTGCTGGAGGATGGGGTGCGCCTGGTGGTGGGCAACGCCAAAAGGGACGAGGTGGTTACCCTGCTGGAACAGGCGGAGGAGCAGGATGCCTGCATCGCCGCCGTCACCGATGTGCGGGCCATTCCCTTTGAAAACTTAACCATCTCCGGCCACATGGGCAAGACCCGGGCGGTGCTGAAAATACAGGAAGGGTGCGACCGTTTCTGCACCTACTGCATCATCCCCTATGTAAGGGGCGGCATCCGCAGCCGGGCGGTGGAGGATATTGCAAAGGAAGCCCAGCGACTTGGCGATGCCGGGTTTCAGGAGTTGGTATTGACAGGCATCCACCTAAGCAGCTACGGTCGGGACTTGCAGGGAGAAACCCTGCTGGACGCTGTCAGCGCCGCTGCCAAGCCCGATGGGGTGAAGCGGGTGCGCCTGGGTTCCTTAGAGCCGGTTATCGTCACAGAGGACTTTGCCAAAGCCCTTGCCAAGGAAAAAAAGGTGTGCCCCCAGTTTCATCTGGCGCTGCAATCGGGCAGCGACACGGTGCTTGCGCGCATGCGCCGGCGCTACACCACGGCAGAGTTTCGGCAGGCAGCCCATATCCTGCGGGCCTATTTCCCAAACTGTGCCTTTACCACCGATATTTTGACGGGCTTCCCCGGGGAGACGGAGGAAGAACACCAGCAGACCCTTGCCTTTGTGCGGGAGATCGCCTTCAGCCGCTGCCATGTGTTTCCCTATAGCCGCCGCAGCGGCACCAAGGCGGCGGACATGCCGGGGCAGCTGCAAAAAAAGGTGAAGGAAGACAGGGCGCGGCAGCTGATTGCCCTGGGGGAGGAGCTGGCCGCCGCCTATGCAAAAAGCCTGCTGGGTAAATGGCAGGAGGTGCTTTTTGAAGAGGAAGAAGAGGGCTTTGCCCAGGGCTATACCCCCCAGTACATGCGGGTGCGCATGCCGGAGGCCCAGCCGGGGGAAATGCGCAGCGTGCTGCTGACAGACTATCAGAACGATGTTTTTACTGCCCAAGCATGATCAACCATCAACAGGAGGTTTTTATGGACTGCTTATTTTGCAAAATCATTGCCGGGGAAATCCCCTCGCAAAAGGTGTATGAGGACGATCATTGCTACGCCTTCCGGGACATCAGCCCCCAGACCCCCGTCCATGTGCTGGTTGTGCCCAAACAGCATGTGGCAGGGCTGAGCGACACTGAGCTGCTGCCTGACACGGCCTTGGCGGCCTGCCTGCGGGCGGCGGACAAGGTGGCCAAGGCAGAAGGCCTTTCAGAGGGCTACCGCCTGGTATCCAACTGCGGCCCCCACGCCTGCCAGAGTGTACAGCACCTGCACTTCCATGTGCTGGGCGGCCGGCAGATGACAGGAGAGATGGGCTAAGTGGGCAAAGAAAATAAAACCACCCGCACCGATGTGCCCGTGGCAGACTTTCTGGCAACGGTTTCAGAAAAGCGCCGGGAAGAAGCAGGGCAGCTGATTGCCATCATGCAGGATATTTCCGGGGAAGAGCCCTACATGTGGGGCCCCAGCATCATTGGCTTTGGGCAGCAGCATTATAAGTATGATACCGGGCGGGAAGGGGACATCGGCATCCTGGGCTTCAGCCCCCGCAAGGCCAGCCTGACGGTGTATTTCAACGAAGGGTTCGATCCCTACGGGGAAGAGCTGGCCCGCCTTGGCAAGTATAAGTCCAGCGTGTCCTGCCTGTATATCAACAAGCTGGCAGATGTGGACATGGATGTGCTGAAAACCATGCTGGAAAAATCCTGGAAGAGGGCTGCTCAGCCTGAACAGCAACCAAGTACAGTGGAGAACTACATCCGCCAGGTGCCTCCCCAGGCAAGAAAGCAGTTCGATGCCCTGCGGGCCATTGTACGAAGGGAGATGCCGGATGCTTCAGAAGTACTCAGCTACGGCATCCTGGGCTATAAGCAGGATAAGCGCCGAGCCAGGGTGTATATTTCAGCCTTTAAAGACCATGTGGCCATGTATCCTGCGCCTTTGCAGCCAGAACTGCAGGAGGAGCTCAAGCTCCACCTCCACGGCAAACGCTCGGTGTGGTTTTCACTGAACGACCCCCTGCCGGAAGAACTGATTGTCCGGTTAATCAACGCCATGACGGCGGTGTAAACTCCGCCATGCAAAACGCGCCTGCCCGATGGCAAGGCGCGTTTTGCATACAACTTCAGGTGATGGTGGCGGGCAGATAACGGGGTAATGGGCTGATTGCAGGTTCCAAGGGGAATCATTCCCCTTGGTGGGTCTGGGCGAAGCCCAGAAGAAAAGTCAGCAAAAACAGCGCAGCGCCTTTTTGCGTCTTATCTGACTTGTTCATCATATGATACCCCATACAAACCAAATCCATTGAACAATGCGCCCTTTACAGAAGGACGCATTGTTCGTGGCTTTTATTTAGATGCCAGGCACTTCCTGTACCGGGGCGGAGGGGCTGGCTGGCAGGGGCGTGGCTTTGGGCTCAGCCAGGTTGCCCGGTTGCTGGGTCATCATGGGGTAGGGCACTTCCTGCGCCGGGGCGAAGGGCCTGTCCCAAACGCTGCCAAAGTCCATGGCCTTGTTGGTTTCCTGCTCGCTTGCCATGGGCAGGGTATCCCCGGCTTTGTACAGCACCTTGTAGCTGCTTGGTGTGCCCAGCCGTATTTCCGCTACCGGTGTCAGTGTGTCGTAAACAAATGTGCCATTATCAACCAGGGTAACATGCCCTCTGTCGTTCACATTGCCGTCCTTGATTACATAGTTGCTTTTTAAAAAGGTCCTGGTGCTGTAGTCGCCGCCGCCCAAGCGCAGCAGGGGGCTTTCAAGGGTCATGTAGACGATGTAGTTGCCGTCCTTGTCTTCCCTTCCAGATTCGTGGATGCTGTCCAGCCCGCCGTAGAGGTGGTCGCCAAAGTCCCAGATGGCCAGCAGTTCATGCTTCTGCGTCTCCTTCAGGGTGATGTTGTACTTGTTGATGTCCAGCGGCCTTCTGTAATTCGTCAGCCCGTATAGCACAGCCCAGAGAACCACTGCCGCCAGAATCCCCAGAAAGATGTAGCGGATGCGCCGCCAGGCCATTGTTTTTTTAAACTGTGCCATGGCCGCTTTGAAACTGTCCTTCTCGTTCTTTTGCTGGGGCAGCGTTGCCCGCATGTAGCCGTAAATCTGGGCACACTCAGGGCAGGCAGCCACATGCTCGTCCACAAAGGCCTTGGTTTCTTCGGTGCATACCTCATCAATGCGCAGGGGCATCAGGTCCTGCACCAGCTTGCAGTCATTTCGTTCCATTGTCCTTCTCCTTTTCCAGCGTTTCGCGAATTTTTACCTTCGCCCGGTAGTAGGTGACGCGGCCCCAGGCCTCGCTTTTGTCAAACAGAGCGCCAATCTGCGCGTAGCTTAATTCGCCAAATACCCTCAGGGTGAACACTTCCTTGTAGGGCTCCTGCAAGTCGTGCAGCACCTGGTGGATGCGCAGGCGGCTCTCCTGATCCTCCAGTTCCTCCTCAAAGGAGGGGGCGGGCAGGTCGGGCATGTCGCCAAAGTGGCGGTGCTTCTGCCTGCGCAGGTGGTCGAAGTAGCAGTTCTTGGCGATGCCGCACAGCCAGGTTTCCGGCGCGCTGCGTCCCTCAAACTGCCCGGCGCTTTTCATGGCTTTCATGAAGGCTTCCTGGGCCAGTTCCTCCGACAGGTGGGCGTCCCCGCTTAATGACAAGAGGAACCGATAGATCACCTGAAAATAGCGCATGTACACTTTTTCAAAATCCATCCTCTCCCTCCTTTCATCTATTGGACGCAGGAAAAGTCACTTCGTTACAAAAAAAATCAGCGCGCCTGAAGTATTCCGGGCAAAGCCGCGGAGGCGCGCTGAATATGCATGGGCTGCTTGTTATACCGCCCGTGTGCGTACCATGCGGATGTTCTTGTACTGGCTTAGCTCGTTCACCACTTCAGAATAGTTGGTGCCATGGGGCATCTGCAGGGTGTAGATGTTGATGTACAGGTTCTGCTTGCCGTTCTCGTCCTCAATGGTTTCCACGGTAAAATCGACATCCAGCACCTGGATATCTTTCTTGGAAAAGTATTCCTGCAGGTAGGCAAAGGTTTCAGTGCGGTGCAGGAAGCGGATTTCCACCTTGCGCCAGTGGTTCACATGGACAATGCGCTGCATAAACAGCACGCCCATGACGATCACCCCCGCCATCAGGGCAAAAAGGTAGTAGCCAAAGCCGCACAGCAGGCCAATGCAGGCCACCATCCACACGCTGGCGGCGGTGGTCAGCCCGGCGATGCGCTTCTGGGACACCATGATGGTGCCAGCGCCTAAAAAGCCGATGCCGCTGATAACCTGGGCGCTCATGCGGCCAAGGCTGATGGCAATGCCGTCGGCATTTTGCAGGGAGGAGAGGATGTTATCGGCCAAAAGGCTTTCCAAAACAGCCACAATGGCGGCGCCCAGGCACACCAAAGTGTGGGTGCGCATGCCGGCAGGGCGGCTTTTATACTCCCGCTCAAGGCCGATGACACCGCCGATGATGGCAGCCGTCAGCACCCGGATGACCAACTCCAGCTCTCCCAAGGGACGGGTATGTAAAAGGGACATGAACACCATCCTTTCCGGAATGTGTTATTCTTTCTTAGTATCATAGCATAGCACAAAATAAGACAGTGCACCACATCCCCATGGAAATATTTTCCGCCTCAAGGCAGAAAAAGTACAGGGAACGGCGTGCTTTTTGCCGGGGGTGTTGCTATACTGGGTGAACCAATCTTGGAGGTGAATCCTTTGCAGTCGTTTCAAAACGGCATCAAGAAAGCCCTGCCGGTATGTATCGGGATGATTTCGGTGGGCATTTCCTTTGGTCTGACCGCCCGGCAGTACGGCATGACGGGGTTGGAAGCAGTGATGATGTCGCTGATCGTGGTGGCGGGCAGCTCCCAGTTTCTGGCGGTCAACATGCTGCAGCAGGGCACCTCGCCGCTGATTATTGTGGCAGGTACCTTTTTAATCAACATCCGCCACCTGGTGATGAGCACCTATGTGATGAACCGCTTAAAAGGCACGCCGCTGTATAAAAAGCTGCTGCTGGCCTATGTGGTGTGCGATGAAAGCTTCAGTTTGTTTTCCCTAAGCCGCAAGCAGGAGGATGATGCGGCGTACCTGGGCGGGCTGAACCTGGCCATGCATTCAAGCTGGGTGCTGGGCACCCTTTTAGGCACCCTGCTGATGCGCGTGATGCCCCCCCGCATGATGGATGCCCTGGGCATTGCCATCTATGCCACCTTTATCAGCATGCTGATGCCCAGCCTGCAAAAAAGCCTGCGGGTGGTGACCATTGTGGTGTTTACCGCCTTTGTCAACACCCTGCTTAGCCAAACCATGCCGGGGGGCACCGCCATTGTGCTGTCCATGCTGATTGGCGCAGGCTTTGGCACGCTGCTGCCGGAAGAAAAGAAGGTGAAGGGGAGGAAGGCCAGATGAACATCTACATCCTGATTTTTTTCATGATGCTCGTTACCTACATCCCCCGGGCCCTGCCCGCGCTCACCAGCGAAAAAATGAAGCTGAGCCCCTACTGGGAAAAATTCTTAAGCATGATTCCCTACACAGCCATCGCCGCGCTGATTTTCCCCGGCGTCCTGACGGTCGACCCCACCCGCCCCGCCATCGGCCTGGTGGGCGGCCTCACCGCCGCCCTCGCCGCCTGGTACAAACTGCCCGTGGTGCTGGTGGTAGCCCTGGCAGTGGT
>CAYFSQ010000031.1:0-20850 GCA_964345895.1 uncultured Oscillospiraceae bacterium | reverse complement strand
TATTTTATCCCGAACCAATGATAAAAGCAAGGCGCGCCTGGCGGCGCGCCTCAGAATTTTACAAGAATTACAGCGTAACCGCTTGCAGTTTTTCCTGGGATTGTTTCATGGCATCCAGCACCTGAACCACATGGGTGGCTTCCTCCAGGGTGGGGGCACCGGAGGGTTTACCCTCCAGCAAGTCCAGCATGTCGTTAAACTGGCTCACATAGGCATCCGCCTCATAGAGGGGGTCGACCACCTTTTTGTACCCTTCCTGGTTGCCCATGTATACGCCGTATTCCTCCATGCCGTTGGCAAACAGGCTGATTTTGACGGAACCCTTTTCAAAGTCCATCTGTACGCTGCTGGTGTGGGGCGAAGGATAACCAGCGCAGACAACGGTGTAGGTGTAGTTTTCCCCCACACCCATCATCTGGTAGCCGCTGTCCAGCCCCGGGTACTGGGCAAGGTTTTCCATCCAGGCAAACACCCTGTGGGTGCCGGAGCCTGCCAGTACATGCACCCTGTCCACCTGGTGGGCACCATGGGTTAATAATAGGCCACCCCCAGCCTGCTTGGGGTCAAAGAACCAGGCAGGCCGCTGGTCGTGGAAGTAGTGCAGGTTGATGATGTCGGTGATGTGGCGCAGCTTGCCCAGCTCCCCCTGTTTATCCTGTATCAGCTTGCGAGCTGCCTGCAAAAGGGGCAGGTACCTTTGGGTGTGGCACACAGCGGCGCGGATGCCATGCTTATCCCGCAAATCCACCATGCTTTGGCACTCCTCCCCCGTGACACCCAAGGGTTTTTCCATCATGACATGGACGCCCTTTTGCGCACACAGCTTGAACTGCTCATAGTGGGCTGCATGGGGGGTGTTGATGAGGGCTGCATCCAGCTGGTGGTGGGACAGCATCTCTTCCAGCGTAGCATAGACAGGGGCGTTGATGCCATGCTCTTTAGCGAAGGCTTCGCCCTTTTCCAGCGTACGGTTGCACAGGGCAACGATGTTGACCCGACCCGTCTTTTGCAGGGCTTCCACATTCAGTTTCGCAATCAAACCTGTGCCGACAATGCCGATATTCATTTAACTTCCTCCCGCACCTGAATGTCCTCCCCTTGAAGGGCTATGGTAAAGCGGCGGTTGTACTCTTCCCTGGTGTCGGGGTAGTCCTCCCGGTAGTGGGAGCCGCGGCTCTCCTTGCGGTTTTCCATGGCTGTCAGCAACGCCTGCCCCAGCATCAGGAAGTTGCGCGCCTTGACGGCACCCTCCCATCCCTTGCCCTCTAAATAGGGGAAGGGACCAAAGTCCTGCTGCCAGGTTTTCAGCTGGGCGATGCCTTCCTTGAGCACCTGCTCCTGGCGGATGACATTGCCCCGGCGGAACATCAGCCGGCGGATGTCGGGCAGCAGCGCCTCCGGCGTCAGGCTGCCCTGCTGGCTGAACAAGCGCCGGGCAGCATCCTGGGCGTTTTCGGTGGGCAGCTGGGGTTGATCCTTTGCGTAGGCTGCAGCGCTGTTGCCAGCGATATAGCCAAACACCAGGCAGCTGCCGGTGGAGTGGCCGCCGTGGCGGTCAGCGCCGTGGATGCCGCCGGATACCTCTCCGCAGGCAAACAGCCCAGGCAGGGAGGTGGCGCAGGTTTTGTCAATTTTAACGCCGCCGTTGGCAGCATGCCAGAAGGGGGCTATGAACACCTCGTCCTTGGCCAGATCCACCTTGTGCCGTTCCTTCAGCCACAGGTAGTAAGGGTGTACATAGGTGGACATATCCTGGGCGATTTCTTCATCGTAGCGGATGCCAAAGCCCGTCACTTCCCCTTCCTTGTTCAGGATGCCCTTCATCATGGCGATATCGAAGTACCTGGACAGGGTGCGGTTGGTGAAGGGGCCGTGCTTGCCGCGCAGGCGCAGGCATTCTGCCCTTTCCTCATCGTCGGGCAGGATATCCTTGAGCAGATCCCGCCCATTTTCGTCGGTAAGGGCGTGCATGTAGGGCACGGTGGTCTCGCGGAACACCGTTTTGTAGGCCGGACTGACAAAGCCGGGGATAAACTGGTTGAACTCCAGGTTGATGCACTGGGCACCGGCCAGCAGCGCCACAGCCTGGCCGTCCCCTGACACATCAGGGGTGTTGAGGTTGTATTGGAACAAATCCCCCATGCCTCCGGTGGCCAGCACCATGGCCTTGCAGGGGATGGTATCAAGGCCCTCCGGCGTTCTGACCAGGGCGCCGGAGACGGCGCCGCCTTCGGTGAGGATGCCCAGCAGGGCTGTGTTTTCCATCAGGTTCAGGTTGGGGGTCTTTTCCACAATGTCCCGCATGTTTTTGCGAATTTGGGGCCAGTCCCGCCAGACGTAGGTGGGGCGGGGGCGGGAGGCGAAGCAAGCTACCTTGGGCTCGGTCAGGTGAAAGTCGGTAACGCCGATTTCGGGAAATTCCTCTACCCGCTGCCGGATGGTGTCGATGTAGATCTGGTTCATCTCTTGGCTCGCCATGCCCTGGGAGGCGTCCAGTATCTCCTCCATGTACAGGGCATCCTCCTCCGGCACGCCGGTGGAGACCTGGCAGGCCACCTGGTCCATCATGGGGTAGAAGCTGGCGCCGCCGCACACCTTCTTTTTCACAATCCAACTAACTTCCAGCCCCGATTTGGCGGCAGTAACGGCGCTTTTCATGGCCGCCAGGCCGCCCCCCACCACCAGGATGTCGCAGGCTTTCATTACAGCTTTCTCAGGAATTCCAGGCCGCAGTCGCCCAGTTCTTCCTTGATTTTCAGGTAGTCATCCTTCAGTGCCTGCACAGCCTTGTCATCCATCAGACCAAAGGGGCGGCGGGAGATGCCCCCGGGGATGCCGGCAAATTCCAGGGATTGCTTGAGGGTGGGCATCAGGTTGTGTTTAAGCATGGTGAAGATAAGGCGGTTGGCATTCTGCTGCATCTTGCGGGCAGTTTCCATGTCGCCATTTTTCGCCAGGTTCCATATCCCCACAAACAAGGGGGCCAGCACATTGTAGGTGGAACCGATCAGCCCGTCGGCACCAAAGGCAATGCCGGAGATGGCCAGCTCGTCGGAGCCGGAATACACCATAAAGTCGTTGCCCAGCTTTTCCTTGATGCGCAGCACATCATACAGGGTGGAGGATGTGTACTTGACCCCTTCCACCCCCTGGATGGAGCCCAGGCGCAGCAGCATGTCAAAGGACACCAGCCCCGCCAAAGCAATGTTGTAGACAATCATGGGCAGGCCGGAGGCCTGCACCAGGTCCTCGTAGTATTTAGCCACTTCGTCGTCGCTGAACTTCCAGTAGATGGGCGGCACGGAGGAGATGGCATCTGCCCCTGCCTGCATGGCATGGCGCGCCATTTCTTCGGAAGCCTTGGTGCTGATGGCGCCCACGTGCACGATGATGGGCACCTTGCCCGCCGCTTCGTCCACCACGGTTTCCACAAAGGCTTTGCGCTCGTCCCCCGTCATCAGGAAGCCCTCGCCGGTGGAGCCGGTCAGGTACAGGCCGCCGATGTCCTTGTCGCACAGGTAGCGGGTCAGTTTACGGGCAGCATCCAAATCCAGCGACTCGTCCTTGGCAAAGGGGGTCAGCATGGCGGGGATGACACCTTGGATGTTTTTCACAGCAAATTTCGGCATTTTTATTTCTCCATCTATCTGTTTTCTCTTTATTCCTCTGAGGGTTCCCCTATCAGATGGCATGCGATATAATGCTCCCGTCCGTCCCTGACGTAGCGTCTTAGCTTGGGGATTTCCTTGTCGCACTTGTCCCCTTTGAAGCCGCACCGGGGGTGAAAGGGACAGCCCGGCGGCGGGTTGACGGGGCTGGGTACGTCGCCTTCCAGCACCACACGGCTCTTTTTATGGTCCAGGTCGGCCACAGGGATGGCGGACAGCAGCGCCTGGGTGTAGGGATGGGCGGCATGGGCATAGAGGACATCGGCATCGGCCAGTTCTACAATGCGCCCCAAATACATAACGGCAATGCGGTCAGAGATGTACTCTACCACGCTTAAGTCGTGAGTGATGAATATATAGGTCAGCCCCCGCTCCTTCTGCAGTTTTTTAAGCAGTTGCAGCACCTGGGCCTGGATGGATACGTCCAGGGCGCTGACGGCCTCGTCGCAGATGATTAACTCCGGGTTGACGCTCAGTGCCCGGGCGATGCCGATACGCTGCCGCTGGCCACCGGAAAACTCATGGGGAAAGCGGTCCATATAGTCCCGGGGCATGTTGACAGCCTCCAGCAAGTCCCCCACGATCTTGCGCCGCTCTTCCTTCTTTTTTACGCCAAAGCGCTTCAGGGGGTCCTGGAGGGAGCCAAAGACGGTGAAGGAAGGGTTGAGGGAAGAATGAGGATCCTGAAATACAATCTGGATGCGCTTGCGGGCCTCGTCGATTTCTTCCCGGGGCAGCTGGCGCAAATCCTTATACTCGCCGTCGAAATTGTATTCGAAGGTGCCGCCGGTGGCGGGAATCAATTGCAGGATGCTCTTGCCAAGGGTGGTCTTGCCGCAGCCCGACTCCCCCACCAGGCCCAGGGTTTCCCCCTTGTAGACAGTCAGGTCAATGCCATCCACGGCCTTGACATAGCCCACGGTTTTTCGCATAACGCCTTTTTTGACAGGGAAATGGGTCTGGGCACCCTTGATTTTTACCAGGGGTATTCTATTTTCACTCATTGTTTCAGCACCTCCTGATAGCGCAAGCAGCGCACATAATGCTCCCCATCGATGTGTTCGCGCTGGGGCATCCCTTCAGCGCAGGCGGGCACCGCATAGTCGCAGCGGGGCTCAAACTGGCAGCCCGGCGGGCGGTGGAAGGGGTCGGGGGTGGCACCGCGGATGGGCTGCAAATCCTGATTTCTGCCGCGGCCCAGCACCGGGATGGAGCTGAGCAGCGCCTTTGTGTAGGGATGGGCAGGGGTGCGCAGCACCTCGTCCACCGTGCCCTCCTCCACCACATAGCCCATGTACATGACGGACACATAGTCGGCCAGTTCCGTCACCACCCCCATGTCGTGGGTGATAAGGATGATGGCGGCTTTGTAGTTGCTTTTCAGGTCTGCCATCAGTTCGAATATCTGGGCCTGCACCGTTACATCAAGGGCGGTGGTGGGTTCGTCGGCCAGCAGCAGCTTGGGGTTGCAGGCCATGGCCATGGCAATCATGGCACGCTGACGCATACCGCCGGAAAACTGGTGGGGGTACTCGTTCACCCGCTGCTCGGGCAGGGGGATGCCCATGGCCTTGAGCAGCAGCACCGATTTTTCCATGGCTTCACTTTTCTTCATGCCCTTGTTATGTTCAAGAAGCATTTCAGAAATCTGGTAGCCAACGGTGTAGACAGGGTTCAGGGCCGTCATAGGGTCCTGGAATATCATGGCGATGTCGGCACCCCGTATCTGGCGGATTAAATCGCCGTCGGGGTCCAGCTTGTCAAGGCGGATGGGTTCCTCCCGTCCGTAGTACATAATTTCGCCGTTTTCAATGCGGGACAGCTCGGGCAAAAGCCGCATGATAGCAGAGGCGGACACGCTCTTGCCACAGCCTGACTCGCCCACCACGCAGAGGGTCTTGCCCCGGCGGGCTGTCAGGCTGACATCCCGGATGGCGGTGTTCTTACGCTGGTCGGTATAGAAGCTGACCGACAGGTTTTTGACTTCTAAAACAATGTCTTTTTCCATGGTCTGCTCCTTTCTCAGCCCATCTGGGTGGGGTCGGTGGAATCGCGCAGGCCATCGCCGATGAAGTTAATGCTCAGCACGAAGAGGGAAATAACCAGGCCCACAGGCAGCCAGATCCACCAGTTGCTCTGCAGAATGCTTAGGTTGTTGGCCACGTTGATGATGTTGCCCCAGGTGGCAATCTGCACCGGCACCCCCAGCCCCAGAAAGGACAGGGAGGTTTCCTGCAGGATGAACATGGCGGTGGACAGCGTGATGTTGACAGCGATGGGGCCGATGGCGTTGGGCAGCATGTGCTTGAAGCAGATGACAAAATCGCTCAGCCCAAAGGCGCGCAGCGCTTGCACATACTCTTCCTCGCGGATGGAGAGCATCTTGGCCCGGGTCATGCGGTAGACGCTGCCCCAGCCGGTTAACACAAAGATAATCAGCAGGTTGGACAGGCTCTGGCCGGTGATGGACACCAGCAGCAGCACCAGAATAATCTGAGGGAAGGACATGAACACTTCGCTGATGCGCATG
Organism: uncultured Oscillospiraceae bacterium; assembly: GCA_964345895.1. Classification (GTDB taxonomy): domain Bacteria; phylum Bacillota; class Clostridia; order Christensenellales; family Aristaeellaceae; genus DTU024. The sequence goes on along the minus strand of CAYFSQ010000031.1, from coordinate 14,652 downwards.
ACCAGGCTGTCCATCCAACCGCCCTTGTAGCCAAAGTACGCACCCAGGAGCACGCCGATGGTGGCAGCCCCCAGGGCGGAACCAAGGCCTACCAGGATGGAAACCTGCCCGCCGTGCATCACCCGGGACAGCACATCGCGCCCCAGGCGGTCGGTGCCAAAGAGGTGCTTGATACTGGGGGGCTGCAGGGTTTCCTTGAGGCTGATCTGCCCCGGCGGATAGGGGGAGAGAACGGAAGCAAAGATGCTGCTGAGCAGGATGATAACAAAGATAACCAGCCCAATTACCGACAGGCGGTTGGAGAGCATCTTGCGCAGCATGCGGCTCTGAATCAGCTTCTTTTTTGCAGGTTTTTGGGATGCTGCGTCTATCTTGTCCATTTTACGGGCCAGGGATTTGGCGCGCCCCTTGGGGATAAATTCTTGACTCATCTTCGTCCCTCCTATTCCAGCCGCACGCGGGGGTCGATCAGGGCTGTAAGGATATCCACCAGCAGGGAGGCCAGCAATACCATGGTTACCGACAAAAGGGCAATCATCATAACCAGGGGATAGTTGCTGCCCCGCACCGCCACAACGAAGGCATCCCCGATGCCCGGCCACTGAAAGATCTGCTCAATAACCACCGATCCGCCGATCAGCATGGGCAGGCGGAAGCCGATGAGCACGATGACGGGGGTCAACGCCACACGAAAGCCGTGAAGCAGGTAGATGCGCCACTTGGGCAGGCCCTTGGAGCGGGCTGTCTTTAGAAAGTCCTTATTCATGGCATCCAGCATGGAGGAGCGGGAATAGCGCATAACCCCCGCCGTCATAGAGATGCCCAGCACCGTTGCCGGCATGATCACATGGCGGAACTGCTGCCAGTAGCTGGTATATTCCGGCAGGGTGCGGCCGCCTACGGGCAGCCATTTCAGGTTGATGGCAAACACCAGCAGCATCACCAGGCCAAAGAAAAACTCAGGAATGGAGACGCCCACCATGCCCAGCACCGTCAGGGCGTTATCGCTTTTGCCGCCGCGCTTGACTGCGCTTAGAATACCCAGCAAATTACCCAGGATGGTGGATATCAGCAATGCGTAGAAGGACAGCTCCAAAGTGGCAGGCAGTTTTGCCTTAACAATATCCACAATGGGCTGACCGTTGGTGAGGCTGTAGCCAAAGTCGCCCCGGAGGAGACCAAAGAGCCAATTGAAAAAGCGTACAAGGAAGGGCTGTGTCAGCCCCAGGGCTTCACGCATCTCCTGCATTTTTTCCGGGCTCATGTTGGCCAGTTGTTCAGGGCTGACCATATAGCTGACAGCATCCCCCGGCATCAGCTCCATGCCCAGAAAAATCAGAAAACTGATGATCAGCAGCATGGGGATAAGGGTCAGCAGTCTTCGGATGGTATACGAAAGCATCTTCTCCGCCCTCCTTGTTGAAAGTGATGGAGGGCTGGGCATGGCCCAGCCCTCCAATGTATGTGCTACTTATTGATGGGGAAACTTGTTGACGTACAGAACGCGGGTATAGCGCACTTCAACGGGGGTAACGATCATGTTGTCCATGGCTTCCAGGGCCAGCACGTCTTCCACCGACTTGGTGTAGGCATAGTCCACCTGACCGGCGGCTGCGTTCTTCACCAGGTTGGGGTCGGATTCGCCGCTGGGATAGAGGCGCACTTCGTCAATCTTCGCTTTGCCGCCGTAGTACTCTTCAAAGGGTACGAAGGTGGCATACTCGCCCATCTTGACTTCCTGCAGCTTGAAGGGGCCGGAGCCGACGGGCTTTTGCCAGTAGTCTGCCTGCTGGATCAGTGTAGGCTCCACACCCTCAAAGTACTTCATGGGCAGGGGCGCAAACTGGGTGAAGGCCAGCAGGATGTTGGGGTTAATCTGGGCAAACTTGAACGTCAGTTTGTTGCCTTCGGCAGTGATGCCGCTGATGTGCTCGGCGGTGCCGGCAGCATACGCTTCATAGCCTTCCAGGGCTTTGAAGGTGGTCAGGATAACGGGGTTGGTCTGGGCCTTGGTGGCCAGCTCAACGGAGCCGATGATGTCATCGGTGGTGATGGCTTCGCCATCATGCCACTTGATGCCTTCGCGCAGCGTCATCTCCAGGGTCAGGCCGTCTTCGCTCAGGGCGAATTCGCTGGCCAGGCCGGGGAACTTGGGGGTCAGGTTCTCATCGGCAATGATGAGGCGATCAAACAGCAGTTTCTGGCTCATGATAAAGCCGGGGTTGAAGAAGGGCGTCTCGAAGAACTCCGCAGGGCCGCCGTTGGTGCGCATCACCTTCTTGCCAGATGCATCGGGGGCGATATCCCAGTTGACGATGTTCCAGTTGTAGATGAACTGCTCATTGCCGTAAGGCGCATCGCCGCGGTCCAGGTTCTTGCTCTGCACAATGTAGACCGGCTGATGATACAGCGGGATGTTCAGCTGGATTTCGTTTTCATAGTCTTCCAGCGCATGGTAGGCTGCAATCTGCTTTTCTACATCGGCGGTGGCGTTGGTGGCAGCAATCAGCTCGTCCAGCTTATCATCCTGGGGGTTGTAGCTGTTGGAGGAATAGCCGCCCTGGTAACGGTCGTAGTAGTCGCCCATGGACAGAGCCGCAACGGCGGCATAGGCAATGTCCCATTCCACGGCAGAGGGGCCGTTTACGGGGTCAGAGGGCGGTACCCACAGCTGGCTGGCCAGATCGCCTTCCAGCTTGCGCATGGTCATCTGCACGCCCACCTCTGCCCAATAGGCCTGGATGGCGGTCAGCAGGTCCACGGTCATCTGGTCGCCGTAGTAGTACACCACGTCCAGCACGCGGCTTTGATCCCAACCCGCTTCCTTCAGCAGTTCCTTTGCTTTTTCGGGGTTGTATTCGTAGGCTTTCACGTTGGGGGAGCGCCACTCACCAGGGGGTGCCATGGTAATGGCGGCGGTGGATTTGCTGGCCATCAGGCTGTCGATGATGGCTTGCACGTCGATGGCGTAGGTCAGCGCCTGACGGACGCGGGGGTCAGACAACTGGTTGGAATTGGTGGCTTCTGCCATTACGCTGCTGATAGAAAGCAACAGCGTTAACGCCAACACGATAGACAATAGTCTCTTCATAGGTCTTCCTCCTCATATTCATTTTTCGACCCCGCTAGGCGGAATCTATTACCATTATTGTATGCTTATACAATGGTTGTTGTCAAGGGAAAATCCCGCAGGGCCATGTGCACAATGGTTTGTTTGACTTTTGCTAATCGCCCCACGAAAACAGGAAGGAAACATCCGCCTTGTTGACACAGCCTTAAAAACGGTGGTATATTGCCTGTAGCAACTTGTTTCAAGCAGGTTCGCAGGAAAGGAACGCTATGCCAAACCTTCAGCACAAAGGAAACGCCTTCTATTTTTACTTTTACTTTGATGTAAAAGTGGTTTGTGCTGCAAGTAAAGCGTAAGAGATTTTTAAACCCCCATGCCGCACAGCCCACAAACTGTGCGGCTTTTTATTGAAAACAACGTTAGAAGGAGAAACAATATGATTGCAATCTTAAAACAGGGCACCACCAATGAGCAGCGGGACAACCTGTGCCAGTGGTTTAAAGGGATGGGGCTGGATGTCCACGTGTCCCAGGGCGAATACACCACCATCATCGGCCTCATCGGTGACACCAGCAAGGTGGATATCAACCTGCTGGAAAGCCTGTCCATCATCGACACGGTGAAGCGCATCACCGAGCCCTTTAAAAACGCCAACCGGAAATTCCACGCCCAGCCCACCATTGTGGAAGCAGCGGGGCAAAAAATCGGCGGTGGACATTTCCAGATTATCGCCGGGCCCTGCTCGGTGGAAAATGAGGAGCAGATTCTCTCCGTCGCCCGGGATGTAAAAAAGGCAGGGGCTACCCTGTTTCGCGGCGGCGCCTTCAAACCCCGCACCTCCCCCTACGACTTCCAGGGCCTCCACGGCGAGGGCATGCGTCTGCTGAGCCTGGCGAAAAAGGAGACAGGCCTTGGCATCGTGACGGAAATTATGAACATCAACGACCTGCCCTTGTTTGAAGATGTGGATATTATCCAGGTGGGCGCCCGCAACATGCAGAACTTTGATTTGCTAAAGGAGCTGGGGCACACCGACAAGGTGATCCTGATTAAGCGGGGCCTGGCCAGCACCCTGAAGGAACTGCTGATGAGCGCTGAATACGTGATGAGCGGCGGCAACGAGAAGGTCATCCTGTGCGAAAGGGGCATCCGCACCTTTGAAACCTACACCCGCAACACCCTGGACGTGTCCGCCGTGCCCATGCTGCACGAGCTAAGCCACCTGCCCGTGATAGTAGACCCCAGCCACGGCACCGGCATCGCCCGCCTTGTCCCCTCCATGGCGCTGTCCGCCGCTGCCGCCGGGGCCGACGGTCTGATGATCGAAGTGCATAACGACCCCGAGCACGCCCTGTCCGACGGTGCCCAGTCCCTGACCCCCCAGCAGTTCGCCGATTTAACCAAGCGCATCGACAAGGTGCGGGAGGCGGTGGCCCAATGACAGTAGGCATCGCAGGTTTGGGGCTGATAGGCGGCTCCCTGGCCCGGGCGTACCGCGGGGCTGGTCACAGGGTATTGGGCCAGGACAGGGATGCAAGTGTGCTGGGCTTTGCCCAGGTGGCAGGCGTGGTGGAGGGAGAACTGACCCAGGATACCCTGAACATGTGTGACCTGGTGCTGGTGGCCCTCTACCCCGATGCCGCCATCACATTTATGCAGGAAGCCGCCCCCCACCTTAAGCAGGACGCCTTTCTTATCGACTGCTGCGGCACCAAGGAAAAGGTGTGCGAGGCAGGCTTTGCCCTGGCCAAGGAATACGGCTTTACCTTTTTAGGCGGCCACCCCATGGCGGGCACCCAGTTCTCCGGCTTCAAGGCCAGCCGGGCAGATTTGTTTCAAGGCGCCACCATGGTGATTGTGCCCCCCCGCTACGACGACATAGCCCTGCTGGAAAAGGTGCAGGATATGCTGAAGCCCGCCGGGTTTAAGGAGATTTCCGTCACCACCGCCAAGGAACACGACCGGCTGATTGCCTTTACCAGCCAATTGGCCCATGTGGTATCCAACGCCTATGTGAAAAGCCCCACCGCCCGGCAGCACCAGGGGGTTTCCGCCGGCTCCTACCGGGATTTGACCCGGGTTGCATGGCTGAACCCGGACATGTGGACCCCCTTGTTTCTGGAAAACAGCGGTCACCTGGTGGCAGAAATCGACGGACTGATAAGCAGCCTTGCCCAGTACCGCGATGCCATCGCCAGGCAGGATGCAGGCAAGGTGCGCGCCCTGCTGCAGGAAGGCCGGGAGTGCAAGCGCGCCATTGACGGAGAGCAGGAATGAACGATATTCGCATCAAGCGGGGGCTGCTGAAAAAGGCAGGCACCCTGATGAAGGAAAAGGGCTTTGCAGGCAAGGCCGCCATCGTCAGCGACGAAACGGTCTTTGCCCTCTACGGCGTCGCCCTGGTTGAAAGCCTTCAGGCAGCCGGGTTTGAAACCGCTTCTTTTACCTTCCCACCGGGGGAACAGTCCAAGACCCTCGCTACCTATGGGGACATTCTGGCCTTCCTGGCAAACAGCGGCCTGACCCGTTCAGACACGGTGGTGGCCCTGGGGGGCGGCGTGGTGGGGGACATTGCCGGCTTCGCCGCTGCCACATGGCTAAGGGGCGTGCACCTTGTGCAGGTGCCCACCACCTTGCTGGCCATGGTGGACTCCTCCGTAGGGGGCAAGACGGCCATCGACCTGCCCCAGGGCAAAAACCTGGCAGGCACCTTCTACCAGCCCCACCTGGTGCTGATTGATCCCGACACCCTGGCCACCCTGCCGGAAAACGTGCATACAGACGGCATGGCAGAGGTGATCAAGTATGGGGCGCTAGTGGACAGGGAGCTGTTTGACCGCCTGCCCTTTACCGGGGCACAGGCAGACAGCATTATCGCAAGGTGCGTTGCCATCAAGCAGGACATTGTCACCCAGGACGAAAGGGACCTGGGCGTGCGCCAGCTGCTGAACTTTGGCCACACCTTCGGCCACGCCCTGGAAAAGCTAAGCGGCTACACCCTGCCCCACGGCCAGGCTGTGGCCCTGGGCATGGCCATGATGGCCCGGGCCTGCCACCAGAAGGGGCTTTTATCAAAAGAGGAAAGGGACGCCCTGGTAGAGAAAATAGCAGCCTGCGGCCTGCCCACACAGCCTCCCTACCCGGAAAGCGAGGTATGGGATGCCATGGCCCGGGATAAAAAGCGCATGGGTAGGGACATCACCCTGGTGCTGATACGCGCCATTGGGGAGTGCTACCTGCACAAGGTATCCATGGCGGAAGCCCGTACCTTCCTACAGGCGGGGTACGAAGGATGAACATACGGCCAGGAAAAATTGAAGGCACTTTGCCTGCCATCCCCGCCAAGGCCCACGCTCACCGGCTGCTGATTGCTGCGGCGCTGTCGGACAAACCTACGGCCATCCACTGCCCCCACGTGTCCGAGGACATCCTGCGCACGGCGGAGTGTCTCCACGCCCTGTGCGCCCATGTGGAGCGGACGGATACAGGCTTTACCGTCACCCCCCAGGCCCCTTCCATGCATCCCCTGTTAAATGTGGGGGAAAGCGGCTCCACCTACCGGTTTTTGCTGCCGGTGGCCTGCGCCTTGCAGGTAAACCCCCGTTTTCAATTGGCAGGCCGCCTGCCCAGCCGCCCCATGGACGCCCTGGTGGAGGCATTGTCCCTGCATGGCATGGCTTTTTCCGGCCTGGGCACCGACCAGGTGCAGGCAGAGGGCAACTTGACGGGCGGGGCCTTCTCCCTGCCGGGGGATGTATCCTCCCAGTTTGTCAGCGGCCTGCTGTTGGCCGCCCCCCTGCTAAGCGGCCTGACCCTCCAATTGACCACCCCCCTGGAATCCAAAGGCTATGTGGACATCACCCTGGCCGCCATGGCGCAGTTTGGCATCAAGGTTGTACAGGGTGAGGGCAGCTATGCCCTGGCCCCGGGGCAAGGCTATGCGTCCCCCGGCAAGGCCACCACTGAGGGGGATTGGTCCAACGCCGCCTTCTTCCTGTGCGCTGCCGCCGCGGGGCACAGCCATGTAACCCTGACGGGCTTAAGCCTTTCTTCTCCCCAAGGGGATAAGGCCATTGTGGAGATGCTCAGGGCCTTTGGCGCCGATGTGCGGGCTCAAGGCGACCATGTATCAGTGCATCCTGCCCCCCTTCGCCCTGCCCAAATCGACATCACCCACACCCCCGACCTGGCCCCTGCTTTGGCGGTGGTCTGCGCGGCGGCAGAGGGTACCTCCACCCTGGTGGGCACTAGGCGGCTGAAGCTTAAGGAAAGCGACCGCAGCGACACCATCGCAAAAACCCTTGAGGCCCTGGGCGGCCAGGTACAGCAGCAGGAAAACGCCCTGCTGATGACCGGCACCGGCAGCCTGACGGGCGGGGTGTGTGACTCTTACAACGACCACCGCATTGCCATGATGGCCGCCTGCCTGAGCGTGCTGGCAAAGGGGGATATTTCCCTGCAAAACCCCCAAGCCGTCAGCAAATCCTACCCCCATTTCTTTGAGGACTTTGCCCTGTTACAGGGTATTTAGGAGGCAACATGGGCTCTACCTTTGGTAAAAATATTCGTGTCAGCGTATTTGGCCAGTCCCACTCCCCCGGCATTGGCGTGGTGGTGGACGGGCTGCCGGCAGGCTTTCAGCTGGATACGGACAAGTTGCAGGCTTTTTTAGCCCGCCGGGCGCCGGGGCAAAGCAGCCTGAGCACCCATCGCCAGGAAAAGGACAAGGCAGAAATTTTATCCGGCCTGTTTGATGGCAAAACCTGCGGCGCGCCGCTGAGCGCCATCATCCGCAACTATGACGCCCGGCCAAAGGACTACAGCAACCTTGCCAGCCTGCCCCGCCCCGGCCATGCCGACTACCCTGCCCATATCAAGTACCACGGCTTTGAGGATAAATCCGGCGGCGGGCACTTTTCCGGCCGCCTGACAGCGCCCCTGTGCATCGCCGGCGGCATTGCCCTGCAGATGCTGGAAGCAAAGGGCATCCGCATCGCTGCCCACCTTTACAGCATCCACAACGTGGAGGACACCCCCTTTGACGCCATGAACCCCCAGATAGATGCTATACAGCCCGGATATCTGAGCGTTATCAGCCAGGATGCCGGCCAGCGCATGGCGGAGGTCATCGACCAGGCCCGCATGGACAAGGACTCGGTGGGGGGCGTGATTGAGTGCGCCGCCACAGGATTGCCCGTAGGCCTTGGAGAAAGCATGTTTGAGGGGCTGGAAAACCGCCTGGCCGCTGCCCTCTTTGGCATTCCCGCCGTGAAAGGGGTGGAGTTTGGCGCTGGCTTTGCCGCCACCAAAATGCGGGGCAGCCAGCACAACGACCCCTTCCGGTATGAAAACGGCCAGGTGGTCACCACCAGCAACCGCCACGGGGGCATCCTGGGGGGCATCAGCACCGGCATGCCCTTGGTTTTCCGCTGTGCCTTCAAGCCCACCTCTTCTGTATACATGGAACAGGACACGGTGGACCTGGATAAAAAAGAAAACGCCACCCTGGCGGTGAAGGGCCGCCACGACCCCTGCGTGGTGCCAAGGGCTGTACCCGTGGTGGAAGCCGTGACAGCCCTGGTGCTTTTAGACAGCTATCTTGATCATCTGAAGGAGGAACACCCATGGACCTGAGCCAATACAGACAGCAGATTGACAGCATCGACAAGGAGCTGGTGCACCTCTTCGGCCAGCGCATGGACGTGGCGGGGGACATTGCCCGCTACAAACAGCAGCATAACCTGCCTGTGTACGACCCCAAGCGCGAGCGGGACAAGCTGGAAGAGGTGGGCGCCATGGCAGACCCTGCCCAGCGTGACGCCACCGAAAGGCTGTACGGCATGCTGTTTGAGTTAAGCCGCACCGCCCAGCGCCAGCCTAGCCCCGAGGACAGCAAGCTGCTAAACAGCATCGAGCAGGCCCTGAAGGACACACCGCCCCTGTTCCCCGAGAAGGCCTTGGTTGCCTGCCAAGGGGTGGAAGGGGCCAACTCCCAATCCGCTGCCCAGAAGCTGTTCAAGCAGCCCAACATCATGCATTTTTCCTCCTTCGAGGGGGTGTTCGCCGCCATCGAGCAGGGCCTGTGCCAGTACGGCGTGCTGCCGCTGGAAAACAGCACGGCAGGCTCCGTCAACCGCATTTATGACTTGATGATGCGCCACAACTTCTACGTGGTGCGCGCCACCAGGCTTAAAATCGACCACTGCCTGATGGCCAACAAGGGTGTGGAGTTAAAGGATATCAAGGAAATCTTCTCCCACGAACAGGCGCTGCAGCAAAGCGAGGGGTTCTTAAAGTCCCTGCCGGGGGTTAAGGTAACGGCGGTGGAAAACACCGCTCTGGCCGCCCAGATGGTGCTTGAGTCTGGCCGCAGGGACGCGGCGGCGCTGTCCTCCCGCAGCTGCGCAGAGATCTATGGGCTGAACATCCTCAAGCACTCGGTGCAGGATTCGGGTAGCAACTTCACCCGCTTTATCTGCATATCGAAAAAGATGGAAATCTACCCCGGCGCCGACAAAACCAGCATGATGATGGTGCTGCCCCACCGCCCCGGCAGCCTGTACATGGCCCTGGGCCGCTTCTGGTCGTTGGGCATTAACCTCAACAAACTGGAGAGCCGTCCCCTGGCGGGCAGCGATTTTGAGTTTATGTTCTACTTCGACCTGGACACCCCCGTCTACAGCGAGGCTTTTACCCGGCTGTTCCACGACATCAGCAGCATGTGCTCCCAGTTCCGCTACCTGGGCAGCTATACGGAGGTTGTCTAATGGCCTACGGGCTGATCGGCGAAAAACTGAGCCACAGCTTTTCCCCCCTGCTGCACAGCATGCTGGGGGCCTATGACTACCGCCTGTACCCCCTGGCTCAGGACGAGCTGGCCCCCTTTATCAAGGGCAATGCCCTGGAGGGCTTCAATGTCACCATCCCCTACAAGGAGCAGGTGATGCCGTATTTAGACGATATCACCGACAAGGCCAGGGCCATCGGCAGCGTCAACACCGTGCTGCGCAGGGCAGACGGCACCCTGCTGGGGGATAACACCGACTACGACGGCTTTAGGCTGTTGCTGGGGGATGCGGCACCCTTCCAGGGAAAAAAGGCCCTGGTGCTGGGCAGCGGCGGCGCCTCCAAAACGGTGCAGAAAGTGCTGAAGGACCTGGGCATCCGCCCCGTAATTATCTCCCGAAGGGGGGAAAACACCTATCAGAGCATAGGTAACCATGCAGATGCAGCGCTGCTGGTCAACACCACCCCCGTGGGCATGTACCCCCAGGTGGATGAAACGCCCCTTCACCTTGAGGGCTTTCAGCAGTTGCAGCTGGTGCTGGATTTAATCTACAACCCCCTGCGCACCCGGCTGCTAATGGAAGCAGAGGCCCTTCACATCCCCGCCCGGGGCGGATTGCTGATGCTGGCCGGCCAGGCCCAGGAGGCTGCCCGGCTGTGGGGGTTGATTGGAGAGGAAGACATGGCCGCCCAGATGGCGGAGGAGGTGGAAAAAACCACCCGCAACATCGCCCTCATCGGCATGCCGGGGTGCGGCAAGACCCGCATCGCCAATCAACTGGCCCTACTGACAGGGCGCAGGGTGCTGGACACCGACGACATGGTGCACAAAGCCCAGGGCCTTCACCCAAGGGACTTAATTGCCCAGCACGGGGAAGAAGCCTTTAGGGCCATGGAAACCAAAGCCCTGAAGGAGGCCGCCCGGCAGTCGGGCATGATCATCGCCACCGGCGGGGGCATTGTCACGGTGCCGGAAAATTTGGAATTGCTGAAACAAAACAGCGTCATCCTGTGGATCCAGAGGGATTTAAGCCTGTTAAGCAGCAAGGGACGCCCCCTGTCCCAAAGCATTGGCATTGAAGAATTGTACGCCCGCCGCCAGCCCCTGTACAAGGCCTGGGCCGAGCATACCTATGAAAACCGCGACTGGCGGGAAACCGCCCAGCGCATCGTGGAGGAACTGCTATGAAACTGCTGGTTATCAACGGCCCCAACCTGAACATGCTGGGGGTGCGGGAGCCTGATATTTACGGCAAAGGTACCCTGAAGGATCTGGAAACAAGGGTGCAGGAACATGCCCGGCAAAGGGGCATCGATTGCGATTTTTTCCAAAGCAACCACGAAGGTGCCTTGGTGGACAAAATCCAGCAGGCCTTCGGCGTGTACGACGGCATCATCATCAACCCCGCCGCCTATACCCATACCTCCATCGCCATTCTGGATGCCCTGAAGGCGGTGAACCTGCCCACGGTGGAGGTGCACCTAAGCGACATCGCCACCCGGGAGGATTTCCGCAAGCACTCCTACATTTCCCCCGCCTGCATTAAAACCATTGCCGGCAAGCATTTTGAGGGGTACCTGGAAGCCGTGGATGTGCTGGAGAACGTAATGAAAAAGGGCTGAAAACATCATAAAAATCAACGAAAAAACACCCCCAGGCTGGGCTTTAGCCTGGGGGTGATGATGTTCGTGAATGAACTTAAACAACAAGGAGCGCCTTCTGCCCCCTGCCCTTGCAGTGCGCCGCCAAAAACCTACTCCTCCGCCAGAGGAAACTCGGTGTTTCTCCCGCTGATCCACCCATCAAAGTCTGCAAGGGCGGGCAAAGGATTGGCCAGGCGATACACGCTGCCGTCTCTTTTGCGCCGGAGAAACCCTGCGTCAAACAGTATTTGGCCAGGACTACCCGTCAGAGTTATTTGCGTCCCTTTTGCGCCGGAGGAGCCCCGCGTCAAACAGGGTGCGGCGCAGCGTGGCGCAGTCGCCATAGGTGTGCCAGGTGTTGAGGATGCCATTCACCTCGGCCTCACTGTATTCCCTGTCCCCTTTAAAGTGTGCGGACAAGTACAGCAGCGAACAAATCAGCTTTCTTCGCTTTTTCGGCAGCTGAATCAACCTGCCCTGGGCATCGATAAATTGCTTTATTTCCGCCATCACCTGGCTGTTTTCCATCGGGTACTCCTTGCCGCAGCATGTTTTCTGGGCTGTATCGTTTTGTTTTAAAACCCTTCCGCATCCAGCCTGGTATGCTCCTGGTTGCTGTTTTCCTCCACGGGGGACAGCACCACGGTAGCCCTTAGCTTGGGCGCAGTGAACGTGATGTTCTCTGTAGCCCTGGCGTAGGTACCGCCCAGGCCGAAGGCCTTCTCCTCCCCCTGCCAGACATTGCCTGTGGCGTACTTTAGGCTGTAGCTGCCCTGGGGCACCTTCACCCGCAGCCTTTCGCCAGGCAGGAGGAACAGCGTAACCTGAGGGGCATCCGCCCCCTCGGAAAAGAGCTTTATATAGTAGGCATTGTCCTTGCGGGGGGCGTGGAACAGTATTTCACAATCCCCGCCCTGCACATCCTTTTGCAGCACCCCCGTCTTGGGGAAGGGCTGTATGTCCTTGAGTTCCTCTGCCTTCAGCTGTGCCCCGCCAAAGGTGCCCAGCAGCAGGTAGCCTTCCCGGGCTTGCTGATACTTGCCCTGCCTGCCCAGGCCATCCGCCTGGTTCCACCCAGCCAAATCCTTCACGCTTTGGGCGGCAAGGGGGCTGCTAAGCATCTCCAGCCCCCGGGCGGCGCCCGTCAGCTCGTTCAACAATATCTGCTGCCGCGCTTCCTTCAGCCCCGGCAGGCTGTCCAGCCGGGACAGGTTTTTCGACACATACCCCTTGCTGCCGTCCAGCAGCAGCACATGGTACCAATTGTCCTTTTCCCCCAGGGCAGGCAGCACGGTTTTTTCCCCCGCCCGGGCCACCCGTTCACTGGTGGCACTGGCATCGGCACGGATATTGCAGGAGGACAAAATCGTCACATAGCCAGTATAGGGCTGCGCCACCGGGGATACATAAGGGGCATCCACCTGAACGTGCTGCAGGGGCTGTTCTTCCCCCGCCTGGCCGCCCAGGTCCAGGGTCAGCATGGCATTATCCCAGGCCTTCTCCTTCAGCACCACGGGCAAGGGGAACATGAGGCGCATGCCCTCGTCCGCCTGCTCCATCTGGGGCTGGGGGTACCAGGCCAGCAGGCCGTCCAGGCGTTCCCTGGCGATAACCTCCTCCGTCACACCGGGGAAGAATGCGCTGTCCATGGTCCACACCATGGCATAGAAGGGGATGTCCTCCCCCTGGGTCTGCCCCCGGGCAAAAACCTTCACCTCATATTCAGGCGTCGCTACATTCAGGGACAGCATGATGTCGCCTTTTTCCTGCACCCTCAGCACCCCTTCATCGGGATACCACTGGGGCTGCTCCGCAGCCAAGGCGGGCAACGCCAGCAACACACACAACAGCGCCACGGCAAATTTCTTCATCCCAAGCCTCCAGGTTTCATCGGTTGTTTCCGTTATTATACCCTGCGCCCCTTTCCACCGCAAGGTTGCCGTTGACAAACCCTCGTTTCTGGCGGAAAATGGTGCCATCAACCACAAAAGGAGTTCCTATGTCAAGACTGGGAGATTTATTAAAGTTAGAGCGCACCCGCCGCAACATGACCCACAAGCAGGTGGCCCGTCTGGCAGGTGTCAGCGACAAATACCTGCAGGAAGTGGAAAGCGGCAAGCGCATCATCGCCGACGATCAGGCCCGGCGCATCCTGCAAAAGATGGGCATCACGCATGAAACTGAGGCGTCCTTTTCCCTGGACGACATTGCCGCCACGGTGGATTTGCAGTCCGCCGTGCCCAACATACAGCGCCGCGCCCAGCCCGCCCCTGCCAGAGAGGATGCCCCCTCTGAAGACAGCAAGGTGGACGGCTCCATCTGGCTAGATGCCCTAAGCTCCGTCCTCAAGCGGGTTCCCGTCTACAACGCCGCCATGAAGGAGGTGGGCCACCGCCTGCTGCCCGTGGAAAAAGGCAAGATTGAAGGTGCCCCCGCCGACAAGGTATTCTATTACATGGCCCCCGACAACGCCCTGCGGGGTTTCCGCGTGCACAAGGGGGACATTGTCCTCATCGTGCCCCAGACCATGTCCCAGGATGGCGCGCTGATGCTGCTGGACACCCCCCACGGCAAAATCCTGCGCATGATCAAAGACATGCCCCGCTTCCAGGTGATGCTGCAAACCTTCGACCAGCAGTTCGAAAGCGACATCATCAACCTCAGCGATGCCGTGTTCCTGGGCAAAGCCGTCCGGTTGGAGGCAGAGCTGTAAGGGGACGGGGTGGGCAGAGTATAGGGCCCATGATTCATGAGAATTTTGATGATCCAGACAACGTGAAATTTTGACCGTACAACCAAGGAAGAGTCGTATGGGGAATCAAAGCAACAATAAATCTACACTGTTGTCCTCCGCAGGGTTCCTGCTCGCCTGCCTGCTTGTATACGGCATTAACCGGATAGGCGCCCCCAACGCCACCGCACTTAAACCCACCCCGCAAACGCCTGCTCCCGTCACTGGAACAAATATACCTGCACCTACTAGGGAAATCCCAAAGAGTCTTACATATGAAGAACTTTATTACATGTTGGAAAATTCCTCTGCCTGGCGCTTGGAGGATGATATTAGCAATGTCTATGACGCCATCTATTCTTCCAATATAAACGAAATAGAATCTGAGTTTTCCAAACTTGTTAAAAATACAAACGCACTA
>CAYFSQ010000030.1:8297-21149 GCA_964345895.1 uncultured Oscillospiraceae bacterium | reverse complement strand
GTGTTCGCCACGGTCATGATGGTCATCAGCAGGGCGTTGAGGAAGGCAGGCAGCCACACATTGCCTGTTTCCTTGGCCATGGCCCTTGTGTAGACGGCGGCGGTCATCAGGGTGGGGGCCAGGGCAATCAGCAGGATGCTGCTTAGGGGCTGGGTGGGGAAGAGGGCTGTGCCGGTGGCGAACAGCAGGCCGTAGTGCAGCAGCAGGTACAGCACGATGCCGCCGGCGTTGAGGGTCATGGCCAGCAGGCAGGCTTTGCAGCCCTTCATGTCCTTGGTGTGGTTGTATATGGCCGCGCCGCCCACTAAGTAGTACAGGAAGAAGGGCAGCAGGTAGGGGACAACCTTGACAAGCAAGGAAAGGTCGAAGGTTTTAAAGGCCATCACCCAGAAGCGGAAGTCCACCTGCCAGAGGCGGTCGATGGCGAACACCACGCCGTAGCCGATGGCGGTGATGACAACGGCCATCACGAAGGAAGCAAATATGCCGCCGAGGGACAGCTTGAGGCCATAGTCCTTCATGGATGTTTCCTGCTGCTTCTTGCCGCCAAGGTAGGTCATGCCCATAAAGAGCAGGGAAAAGCATACGCTGATCAGCGCCCAGTAGGCAATCTGGTTGGTGGTGGGGGCGCTCCACAGCCGGACGATGGTGAAGGAAGGCAGCCGGGTGAGCAGCGCCAGGGTCAGCCCCGAGGCCAGCACCACCAAAGCGCCCAGGCGCACCGGCTTTTCGTTGGCACGGATCAGGCCCACCAGGCCCACGATGGCAAATACAGCGCCTGTTGCGGTTAACAACTTCATCATGTCGCTGCCGAAGTTTTTATCCATGATGGCGGGGAAGAACATGGCAGGCAGCAGCACGGCAGCCATCAGCGCTGCCAACTTGCCAAGGCCCAGGTTTGTGGTGGTTTCCGGGACGGGCACAACGGCTTCGCCCTCTTCCGCCGCTGCCTGTGTTTTCAGGCAAGGCAGGCTGGTGGCCATCAGCCCCAGGGATAAGATCAGCAGCAAAAAGCCCAGCAGGGCAGCGCCGTTGGCCAGCTCCTTGTACAGCCAAATTTGGTTGGCAGCGGGCAGGGAGTTGAGGGATTCGCTGTAATCTTCAAAGGCGGTCAGATAAAAGTCCACCGTGTGGCCTGTGGATACCTTGGAAAAATGGTTCCAGGGGTGGATTTCGTAGGGCTGATACACGATGCGCTTGCCGCCATCGGCGGTGTCGTACCAGGTTTCGGCCTTGGGCTCCTCCTGTTCCAGGAAGGCCTTGCCGCCGGTGGTGCCTACATAGTTTTTCTTGATGACATCGCCCCGCACGTTGGGGTCGGTGTTGAAGAAGAACTCGTCAAACTGGGCGGCCAGTTTGCCCAGGGTGCGCCCGCCGCTGTGCTGGGCGGCCAGCTCGGTGGTTAGCCCCAGAAAGCCCGTCCAGTAGTAGTCGGAACCATGGGTCAAGCTGGTGAAAATGGTGCGGTAGCCGTTCTTCTCAAAGGCCTTTTCATCCTCATAGATGGCCATGGCGGAGGAGAAACCGCCCATGGAGTGCCCCGTTACGCCGATGAGGCCGTTGCCCTTTTCATCCTTGAGGACGTAGGGCTGTTTGTACATGTACTGGGCGGCATCCCACATGGCGGTGGGCCAGAAGTTCATAAAGCTGCCGGTGAAACTTTCCTTGGCCTTGGAGTGGCCATGGTCGTACATATCCAGGGCCAGCACCACAAAGCCCCGGCGGGACAGCTCAATGGCGTTCAGGTCCTGCATCTCGCCGGAGTTCAGGTACCCATGGGTGACGATGATGGCAGGCCGGGGCGTGGCGGCAGAGGTGCCCTCGGGTGTATACAACAGCCCCGACAGGGTGCCCCGATCGGTGTCAAAGTCGATGCGCTGTACATCGGTGCGCCCCTTGTTGGTGTTGACATAGTGGGCGCCGTAGCTGCCCCCTACAATCAGCACCAGTGCCAGGAGCAGAAGCAGGATCCGGTTCCGTTTCATGGTTTGTTCCCCCCTGTAGATGATATGCAAGGCCCCTTGAGGCCTGTATTCCTTGTTAATGGTTCTCTATATCATGGCTGAGCACAAAACCCCGGAAGGGCTTGCCCTTTGTTTCCCCCTGGATGTAGGAGAAGGCGCCCCCCTGTGCCAGCACCACGACCTTCTGCCCGGCCTTCAGCTCAGTCAGCTTCTGCCCCATGCCGAAATGGTCGGTCACCTCGGTATCCTTGAGGGCGGTGGCGGGGGTCTGAATAAAATCAAGGGGCTGCGGATCAACCCATGCCGCCAGCACATCCCTTTGGATGTAGCCGTAGCGGTAGCTGTGGTCTGCGAAGGCGTATTCCACCAGGGCATAGTCCCCCTCTACGCCATAGAGCTTGGTCCATCCCTTGCCGCTGACGGCGGCCTTGCCCTTAGCAGCGCGCAGGGCATTTGCGGCAGGCGCGCTGTATATGGGGTAGGTGCTCTCATCCTTCAGGTCGATGTCGTACCCGGCCAGCCAGCCCCCGGGCGAGATGGGGGGCAGAGCCTTTGGCTGCAAGGCCTGCTTGTAGGTTTTCGGCAGCCTTTCCAGGCTGAAGGTGCTTAAATCCCGGTTGATGCGCAGTCTGATGGGCTGGATGTTTTCAAAGGCCTCGTAGAAGGTAAGGGTGTCTTTGGTTACTTCCATCATGCCGCTTTGCCCGGCGTGGGCATAGTGGCACAGCTGCCAGGTGCCCATATTATCCTGCTCAAACACGCACAGGTTTTCATAATATTCGCCGTTGCTCCAATAGGTCATCAGGGCAGGGCCGTAGTGGTGACGATCAAAATCAAACTCGCCGTTTACAATGCTGATGCGCTGCTGGCCGGTGACATCCTCCAGCAGCAAGGGCTCCTCATGGTTCAGGGTGAGGCTTAGGTTTAAAAACTGCTGCTGCCAGGCGCCGTTTATCCATCGGTAGCCATGCAGGGCACTCATCTGCGGGCTGTGCGTCGCCAGGAACCCCCAGTCCCCACCGCCGGGCACCACCCACCCCGTCACGTCCCACCCTGCAAGGTGGCTAACATCCGGCATGCCCCGGCTGTCCGCCGCCAGGGCAGAGGGAACCAGCAGCAAAAGAACCACCGCCAGGCACAGCCATCGTTTCATGGAACGTCCTTTCAGTCGTGGGGATGGGTATTCCAAACAGGCAAGGGGGGCTTGCCTGTTGCAAAGAAACGCAGATGCGGGGGTGGTTATTACAATGCCGGGAAGGTTAAAACTCCGCCGTGCCGGTGGTGCGGGGGAAGGGCAGTACGTCGCGGATGTTGCTGATGCCTGTCAGGTACATCACGAAGCGCTCAAAGCCCAGGCCAAAGCCGGCGTGCTTGACGGTGCCAAAGCGGCGCAGATCCATGTACCAGCTGTAGTCATCGGCCTCCAGGCCCATTTCTTCGATGCGCTTCATCAGCATGTCGTAGCGCTCTTCACGCTGGCTGCCGCCCACCAGTTCGCCGATGCCGGGCACCAGCAGGTCTACAGCGGCGACGGTTTTGCCGTCCTCGTTCATGCGCATGTAGAAGGCCTTGATGTCCTTGGGGTAGTCGTGGACGAACACGGGGCGCTGAAAGTGTACTTCCGTCAGGTAGCGCTCATGCTCCGTCTGCAGGTCGATGCCCCAGGAGACGGGGTATTCAAATTCCCTGCCGCTTTTTAATAAAATGTCGATGGCATCGGTGTAGGAGACCCGGGCAAAGTCCGCGTCCTTCACCAGTTCCAGCCGCTCCTTTAAGCCCTTGTCTACAAACTGGCTTAAGAAGTTGATTTCTTCGGGGGCGTCCCGTAACACATCGGCGATGACGTGCTTAATCATGTCCTCTTCCAGCGCCATGTTGTCCTGCAAATTAGCAAAGGCGATTTCCGGCTCAATCATCCAGAACTCCGCCGCGTGGCGGGGGGTGTTGCTTTTTTCAGCGCGGAAGGTGGGGCCAAAGGTGTACACCTTGGAAAAGGCCATGCAGTAGGCTTCCACGTTCAGCTGCCCTGACACCGTCAGGCTGGCATGCTTGCCGAAAAAGTCCTCGCTGTAGTCTACCTGGCCGTCCTTATCCCGGGGAGGGTTGCCAATATCCAGCGTCGTTACCTGGAACATTTCCCCCGCGCCTTCGGCGTCGCTGGTGGTGATGATGGGGGTGTGCACGTACACAAAACCCCTGTCTGCAAGATAGCGGTGGATGGCCTGAGCCGCCAGGGAGCGGATGCGGAACACCGCGTAAAAGGTGTTGCTGCGGGGCCTCAGATGGGCAATGGTGCGCAGGTATTCAAAGGTGTGGCGCTTTTTCTGCAGGGGATAGTCGTTGTCGGCCAGCCCTTCAACCACCACCTTGTCGGCGTGCACCTCAAAGGGCTGCTTCATGTCAGGGGTCAGCACCAGCTTGCCTTCCACCGTGACGGCGCTGCCTGTGGTGATGTGGGTGATGTCTTCAAAGTTGGGCAATGTATCGTTGCAGACGACCTGCAGGTTGCGGAAATAGCTGCCGTCGTTTAACTCGATAAAGGCAAAGGCCTTGCTGTCCCGCAGGGTGCGCACCCAGCCGGAGAGGCGGACCTGTGCCCCGTCTTCATGTTGCTTTGTAAACAGTTCATTAATGTGCATACTTCTGTGTCCCTTCCTCGGTAATGATGCGCGCCAGCATGGCCGCGCCGATGATGCCTGCCTGGTTGCCCAGCTGCGCCAGGTGTATTTCGGCGTAGGGCATGGTTTTGAACATCAGGAAATAGGGCAGCTTGGCCCGCACGGCATCCAGCAAAAAATCCCCCGCGTGGCTGACGCCGCCGCCCAGCACCACCATTTCCGGGTCGAGGAAGGATACCACATTGTTGATGGCCAGCGCCAGGTACCGGCAGTAGCGGTGGAAGATGCGCATGCTGATGTCCTCCCCCGCCCGGGCAGAGTCGATGACTATTTTGGCGGTAATCTTGCTTAAATCCCCGTTGACCCGCTGGGCGATGTCGCAGTGGGGGTGGCTTAAGCAGGCTTCCTTGGCCATGCGGATGATGGCGGTGGCGCTGCAATAGCGCTCCAGGCACCCATCCTTGCCGCAGGTGCAGGGGATGCCGTCCAGCTCGATGGTTAAATGCCCCAGCTCGCTGGCCACGCCGTGGGCCCCTGTCCAGGGCTTGCCGTCGATGATGATGCCGCCGCCCACCCCGGTGCCCAGGGTAAGGAATACGCTGCTTTTGCACCCCTTGCTGACGCCGGCTACGCTTTCGGCAAAGCCGGCCACGGTGGCGTCGTTTTCGATGTAGACGGGGCGGTTGATGTATTTTTGCAGCTCTGCCACCAGGGGCACATCGTGCCAGCCCAAGTTGGTGCAGAAAATAACGATGCCCGTTTCGTTGTTGGCGATGCCGGGGATGCCGATGCCGATGGTGGCAATATCCTCCACCTTGCATTGGGCCATGGTTAATGCCTGCATGCAGCAGGCGGCCATGTCCCGCACCACGTCTTCATAGGGGCGCTCGGCCAGGGTGGGGGTTTCTGCCTGGGCGATAATGCGGCCTTCCCGGTCTACCACGCCGCAGCCGATATGGGTACCCCCTAAATCAATGCCTAAGTACAGCATAAAGCCTCCAAAAATTATTTATTGCGGTTCATCATGTCGTTGAGGCGCTTGTCCAATTCCCTCGCGGCAGAGTAGCCCAGCTTCTTTAAGCTGAAGTTGCGGGCCGCCACCTCGATGATGATGGACAGGTTGCGCCCCGGGCGCACGGGGATTACCAGGTGGGGGATGCGCACATCCAGAATGCTGGTAAACTCCTCATCCAGGCCCAGGCGGTCATACTCCTTTTTCTCCTTCCAGTTTTCCAGGTGGATGGAGATATCGATGGCCTTGTTCATCAGCACGCTGCCCACGCCGAACATCTGGCGGATGTCAATGATGCCGATGCCGCGGATTTCCATAAAGTGGCGCACCGTTTCAGGGGCTTCGCCAATCAGCCGGTTGTCTGACACCCGCTTGATGTCCACCACGTCGTCGGCCACCAATTGGTGCCCGCGCTTCACCAGCTCCAGGGCGGATTCGGACTTACCCACGCCGCTTTCGCCGGTAATCAGCACCCCGGTGCCGTACACGTCTACCAAAACGGCGTGCATGGTGGTGCGGGGGGCCAGGGCATTGTTTAAGTAGAAGATGGCGTTGACAATAAACTTGGTGGTGGGCTCCTGGGTGCCAAACACAGCCACATTATTCTTGCGGGCGGTTTGGATAAAATCCTCCGAGGGCACAAAGCCCCGGCACACCGTCACACAGGGGATGGGGTAGGCGAAGAACCTGTTCAGGCACTCCTCCCGCTCCTTGATGGACAGGGAGTCCAGGTATGTCATTTCTACATTGCCGAAAACCTGGGGACGATTGTAGGCGAAATGCTCGTAAAACCCCACCAGTTCCAGCCCGGGGCGGTTAAACTCTGCCGATTCGATGTTCCATTCCGTCTGGGAGGAAGGGGACAGGGTTTTCAGGTTCAGCGCCGTAGCAAAATCTTTTGCGTTAATCATGCCCTCACCTCATTATCATAGTTATCCGTATTATACATGTTTTACCGGGGCGGGGCAATGCGGGGCGCAGAAAAAGCCATGGAGACACCCGGAGATAAATTCTTTTTTTATTTTTTGACTTTTCCACTCCCGTGTGCGTCTAATAAGTAAGGATATCCTGAAAGCCCCGTCGTTTCCGGAAACGCTGCGGGTTTTCACCATCAAAAGAGAGGGGTGAGCACGCTGCTGGACAGAGCATTCTTTGAAGAAGTAGCCAGCACCCAGGCGCAAACCATGTACCGCGTGGCCTGCGGCCTGCTGCGCAGCGACGCCGACCGGCAGGATGCCATGCAAAGCGCCCTGCTCAAGGCCTGGGAAAAGCGGCACACCCTGCGGGATGAGCAGCTGTTTACCACCTGGCTGATCCGCATCCTGATCAACGAATGCAACAGCCTGCTGCGCAGGAATGCCCGCCTGATTCCCATGGAAAGATTACCCGAAACCCCGACCCCTGCCCACAACATGGACGCCCGGGACCTGGTGGACCGTCTGCCGGAAAAACAGCGCCTGTGCGTCATACTGCACTATATGGAGGGCTGGCCTGTGAAGGATGTGGCCATGGCCCTTAAGGTACCCCAGGCCACCGTTCGCGGCCGGCTGATGCAGGCGCGAAAAGCGCTGAAACTTGAACTGACCAGGGAGGAAACAGCGTATGAAACTGTCTGAACTGAAAAGCGCCTATCCTCCTGTCCCCGCCGACATCCGGCAAAACCTTGTCCGGACGGCGCATACCTTGCAGGAGGATCGCCCCATGAAGAAGAAACCCACCTTTGTTCTGGCCTTTGTGCTGGTGCTGCTGGCGGCCACCGCCGCTGCCGTCACCCTGCGCTACAGCGTAGAAAAGGCCGTGCCCCCCAAGTATGCTGACAAGATTACCACCATCGACCAGCACTACGAAAACCAGTGGTACACCCTGGACATCAACGACGCCGTCAGCGACGGCATGCGCATGGTGCTGGCCATGCACTTTGAGCCCAAGGCCGGCGCAGACCCTGTGCTGATATTCCCCCGGCTGGAGGCCCGGGCAGGGGACACCAAGCTGTACCCCGACCCGGAAAGCGGCTATGAATACCTGGACGGCTTCTGGATGCCTGAAATGACAGAAGGCCCTGCGGGGCCGGGCAACGCCATGCTGGACATGGTGCTGCTGGAGGAGGATGTGCCAGACCAGGCGGCCATCAAGGAGGATATTACCTGGACGCTGACGCTGCATACCTTAAAGCCCCGGTGGCCCCTGGAGCACGATACCTATACCAGCAAGGGCTACTTTGAGTCGGGCGGCCTGACGGAAGAAGAACACAGCCAGTTGTTCCGCGACGCCTACAAAAATGAGAAAATCCTGCTGACCTACGGGGATAACACCCTGGAGTATTCCTGGTACCTGCCTGTGCCTGAGGGCATGTCAGAGGAAGAGTATATGTTGAAGCGTGATTGGGAGCGCCTGGTGCTCTCCGGCTCCTTTGAAGAGGTGGACCGCTCCCAGTGCGAGTTCAGCACCAAGGGCAATGCGGAGCTAAAGCAGGCCCAGCCCGGGCAGATTGCCCCCATGGAGGGCTTTGATGTACAGGTGCAAAGCGTGCAGGTGGGTTTCCTGGGGTGTGCTTACGACCTGCTCCTGCTGCACCCCGAAGGCACCAGCGACTGGAAGGAAAGCCGTACCCCGCCCCTTTACTTTGAGGTGCGTGCCGGCGATACCAGGCTGAATGCGGGCGGTTACTCCTTCGATTCCAGCGGCGCCAGCCTGCCCCAGCCTAATGCCCAGCAGATGCGGGGGAACTTCTCCATCGAAGGGCTGGACAAGATCCCGGACGAAATTACCTTTGTGCCCTTCACCATTGCGGAAGGGGAAGAGTATCTCAAGCTCAACGCTGAGGAAGGCCAGCAGCGCTTCTACCAGGAGGACAAGGCCTTCACCGTAAAGCTTTACTGAACAAAACCCTGGGCCGTTACAAAAACGGCCCTGGGTTCTATATGGGGTTAAACGTTATACTGTTGGTATAAAGGCCACAAAGCCGCCGGCGGTGTTTTTATGCTGCCAGGCGGTTAAATCCCCCGTGATGGCTTTGCCGTTGTCGTACAGGTGCAGGGTGTACTGTCCCCAGGCTTTTTCCAGGGCCACCACCGTCATCCAGTGCCAGGGCTCCATGTCCCCTTGCTGGGTGCGGCTTAGGTTCAGGAAGGCCACCGGGGCATATAAAAGCCCCTGCTGAATAAAGGCGGCCATGTCCTCAAGGGGCTGCGGTGCCTCCAGGGTCTGGCAGGCAAAGGGGATGCCCTTGTCCTTAAGGGCCTGGGCAGCGCCCGAGGCAAATGGATGGATGTTATTTAGGCCCATCAGCCCCGGGGTGGCGTAGCCCCAGCTTTCCTTCATCAGGCGCAGCATGGCATTTTTATCAAGGATGGCGTTGAGGGCAGGGGCGTGGCCTGCTTTTCCCAGGTACATCAGAATATTGCCCAGGGTGCAGGCGCCGCAGCCTGCCTTGCGCTGCCAGAAGGCGGGAAACCAATCCTGATCGCAGCCCTTATACAGGCCCTGGGGGGTGTACAGGTGCATGTACTCGGGATTTGGTACCTTTGTAAAAGTGGGTGAGGGCATGCCGCCACCTCCCTTGCTGGTGATGATGTGCATTATAAAGGGAATGCAGGAAAAGTAAAGTTTTTCCTGTCTGACAAAAACCCGGCGCGCCTTGGGGCACGCCGGGTCAGACTGTAGACAAAGTAATGATTGGGTGGCTTGGAGGGCAAAGCCCTCCATTTGAATCGTATCGACCGGCTTTGCCGGTCGGGCGGGGCGCATTGCGTAGCAATGCATACCATGCCTTTTCCCTGGCCGGGAGCGGAAGCGACCAAGGGAAAAGGTCCCCGGTCCTTCCGATGACAAACCAGTTTGTCATCGCTCTTGCCCGGCGCGCCTTGGGGCGCGCCGGGTGAAAGGGGCTTTGGGTCACGCAAAGGGGCGGAAGATAGCCTTTAACACTGCCCCCAGTATTCCAAAGACCAATTGGAGCACGAAGCCAAATATACTGAACGCAATGGGCAGCACAATGAATAAGCTGATCAGTGCGATGGCCAGGCCGAACACGCCGCCGATGATGGAGGGCACCGCCCGCAGGATGGCGAAGAAGAGGTAGATGCCCACCGCGAACTTAAGCAATCCTATCAGGGGGTTGCCTTTGTCCAGGCGGAACTCCCGCCGCCAGCCCTTTTCATCCTGCCGCTGTTCCCTGCGGCGGGCCCTCTCCTCTTCCTTCTCCTTCTGTCTGCGCTCCTTCTCCATCTGGCGCTCTTCTCTTTCCTTCTCTTCCTGCTCCTGACGCTCTAATTCTGCCACGCTGGGAATATCATCGGCGTACATGGGTGTATTCAGGCCCCCATACTGGGCTGCCATCTGCCGGGGGGTGGGCATGGCCAGGATGACCTCATCCTCCGTCAAGCCTTCCTGCAGCTTTTTTAACTCCATCTCATAGCGGATGTCCTTGATAATCTGGGTGCGCCTGTCCTTGGGCAGGTTGCGCAGCTGCCACTCCACCATGGCCAGGTATCTTTTCATGTTGCCTTCCATTTGCTTTCCTCCCATTGTCAGACGTTTCCTTCCTGTATGGCTTTAGATTACGGCACAATGTTTAAACCGTGCTGAGGGAAAGATTAGAAACACATTAGATTCTGGAGGGGAGGGAAAGCCGCCAAAGGGTAGCCTGCTGTACATCCCTTGGAGCCGCCCATGGAGGAAACCCACGGGCGCTCAGAAAGAACTTTGGGAAGAAATTGGGTAAATTTCGCAAAAGAGGCGGGAAATCGTTGCCTTTATGGCGGGAATTGGGTATAATTCAGGCGTTGGGGCAAAAATGCCCCGGCGGGCTGATTTTGAGCCGAGGAGGAACTATGCAGGATTTATCTTGGGCGCTTTTATGCAAGCTGGCGCCTGAACATATGACAGAAATCGGCCGCCGCGCGATGCTGCTGGAGCATATTGAAAACCGCGAGCCGGTGGGCCGCCGTGCCGCTGCCCAGATGCTGGGCCTGTCAGAAAGGGAAGTGCGGGCCGCCGCCGATGCCCTGAAGGACCAGGGGTTGATTGACTATTCCCCTTCCGGCATGATGCTGACGCGGCCCGGCCGCTCCCTGATACCTGAAGCCCGCATGCTGTGCCGCATGGTGACAGATTTGGGCGGTCTGGAACGGGAGCTGACACAGAAACTGGGGCTGGACCGGGTGATGGTGGTATCGGGCGATGCTGATGAAAACGCCGTCATCCTGCGGGATGTGGGGCGGGCCGCCGCCCACCGCCTGCGCCAGATTGTCCGGGCCGACATGGTGATTGCCATTGCCGGCGGCAGCACCATGGCAGAGGTGGCCCGGGCCATGGTGCCCAGCGCCAGCGGCATCATGGTGGTGCCCGCCCGGGGGGGCATGGGCAGCGCTGCCTCCACCCAGGCTGATGCCGTGGCGGGGGATCTGGCCGCCCATATGAATGCCCAGTGCCGCTTGATTCACCTGCCCGATGGCCTTAACCTGTCGGCCATGCGGGAAATGCTGAAGATGCCCTCCATACGCGAAACGGTGGAGCTGATGCGCAATGCCGACATCGTCCTTTATGGTATCGGCCGGGCGGATGCCATGGCGCGCCGCCGGGGCATGGAGAGCGCTCAGGTAGAAACCCTGCTGCGCCTTGGCGCTGTGGGGGAAGCCCTGGGCAACTTCTTTGATATCGACGGCCGCACGGTGTACCAAAGCCCCTCTGTCAGCACGGAATTGCAAAAAAGGCGTCCCGGCAGCCGCATGCTGGCGGTGGCCGCAGGGGCAGGCAAGGGCCAGTCCATCCTGGCCTCGGTGCGCCACAACCCCCCCGATTCGCTGATCCTTGACGAGGGCGCGGCTCGCAGCATCCTGAAGCTGCTTCAATAAGCTTGGAAGGCGCAAGCCTTTTCCATAGATCACAATGCTACCGACAAAGGAGAATGAGTATGAACAAGAAAACCATCCGGGATATCCAGGTAGACGGCAAGCGCGTACTGGTGCGCGTAGACTTTAACGTGCCCATGGACGGCGAAACCATTACTGATGAAAACCGCATTGTGGGTGCATTGCCCACCATTAAATACCTGCTGGATCATAACGCCAAGGTTGTGCTGTGCAGCCACATGGGCCGCCCCAAGGGGGAAGTGAACCCCAAGTATTCCCTGGCCCCTGTCGCCAAGCGCCTGTCCCAGCTGCTGGGCCAGGAAGTGAAGATGGCCAAGGATGTCATCGGCGAGGATGCCGATAAGGTGGTTGCTTCCCTGAAGAACGGCGAAGTGGCGCTGCTGGAAAACCTGCGCTTCCATAAAGAAGAAGAAAAGAACGAAGAAAACTTCACCAAGAAACTGGCTTCCTACGGCGAAATCTATGTGAACGATGCCTTTGGCACCGCCCACCGCGCCCATGCCTCCACCGAAGGCGTGGCCCACTTTATGCCCGTTGCTGTTTCCGGCTTCCTCATTGAGAAGGAGCTACAGTTCCTGGGCGATGCCGTCAACAACCCGGTGCGCCCCTTTGCGGCGATTCTGGGCGGCGCCAAGGTGTCGGACAAAATCAACGTCATCAACAACCTGCTGGAGAAGGTGGATGTGCTGCTCATTGGCGGCGGCATGGCCTATACCTTCATCAAGGCCCAGGGCGGCGACATCGGCAACTCCCTCCTGGAAGCGGACAAGCTGGACCTGGCCAAGGAACTGCTGAAAAAGGCCGAAGAAAAGGGCGTCAAGCTGCTGCTGCCCGAGGACAGCGTGGTGGCCGATAGCTTCAGCAACGATGCCAACACCCAGGTGGTGGCCTCGGGCAGCATTCCCGAAGGCTGGCTGGCCCTGGACATCGGCCCCAAAGCCCGGGAAAAGTTTGCTGCCGAAGTGAAAAACGCCAAGACCGTCGTGTGGAACGGCCCCATGGGCGTGTTTGAAATGCCCGCCTTTGCCGAGGGCACCAAGGCCGTGGCCAAGGCCCTGGCAGAGTCCTCCGCCACCACCATCGTCGGCGGCGGCGACAGCGCCGCAGCCGTTGAGCAGATGGGCTTTGGTGACAAGATCAGCCATATCTCCACTGGCGGCGGAGCGTCCTTGGAATTCCTGGAAGGAATAGAACTGCCTGGGGTGGCGGCGCTAAACAACAAATAGCGCGCGTTGAAAAGGCCTGTAACCGCATTTTTCTGAGGAAAAATGCTTGCTTCGTCACTGAAGGCGGCAAGGCTCGGTCACTTACCCCACCGTAAGCTCCCTCGCCTTGCCCCCTTCGTTCCTCGCCTTCCAGGCCTTTTGAACGCGCTTGATTGGCAG
>CAYFSQ010000030.1:0-8197 GCA_964345895.1 uncultured Oscillospiraceae bacterium | reverse complement strand
TCCAGGCCTTTTGAACGCGCTTGATTGGCAGTGGAAAGTTTGTCGTGATTTGTTGCCGTTTTGCCGAGTATCCCCCCTTTCGTGGGTATATACTTATGGCAAGCGTCCCCGTGAAAAAGTGCAATCATTTGAAAAATGATTGCCTGCGGATTCCAAAGGGCATCATGCCCTTTGGTGGGGTCTGGGGCAAAGCCCCAGAGTCCCCCCCATGATGACTGTATTGTAGAAAGGACACACTATGCGTAAACCTGTGATTGCCGGAAACTGGAAAATGAATAACACCCCCGCCGAAGCGGCGGAGCTGATTGCGGAGCTGAAGCCCCTGGTGAAGGGCGTTAAGCCTGTGGTGGTGGTGTGCGTGCCTGCCATCGACATCCCTGCTGCGGTGAAGGCTGCCAAGGGCAGCGCCATCAAGGTGGGCGCTCAGAATGTGCACTTTGCTGAAAAGGGCGCGTATACGGGCGAAATTTCTGCCAGGATGCTCAAGGAAGCAGGGGTCACCTATGCCATTATCGGGCATAGCGAGCGGCGGCAGTACTTTGGCGAGACCGATGAAACGGTTAACCTGCGCGCCCGGGCAGCCCTCAGCGGTGGGCTGATTCCCATCATCTGCGTGGGGGAAAAGAAGGAAGAAAGGGAAGCCGGGTACACCGATGCCCTGGTCACCTATCAGACGCTGATTGCCTTGACAGGCATGACGGTGGACGAGGTAAAGTCCGTCGTTATCGCCTATGAGCCGGTTTGGGCCATTGGTACCGGGCTGACGGCCACCGACGAGCAAGCCAACGAGACCATCGGCGTTATCCGCAAGGCGATTGCTGATAAGTATGGCAAGCGTGTGGCCAACGCGGTGCGCATCCAGTACGGCGGCTCCATGAACCCCAAGAATGTCAAGGGCCTTATGGCCCAGCCCGAAATCGACGGCGGCCTGATTGGCGGCGCCTCCCTGAAGGCGGAGGATTTTGCCAAGGTCGTCAACTATCAGGAGTAAGTATGCAAAAACAACTGACTGCCCTGATCATTATGGACGGGCTGGGGCTGAATGAAAACCCCGTGGGCAATGCCGTGCGCATCGCCGGCACCCCCAACTTGGACCGCCTGAAGGCGGCGTACCCCCATACGCAGATTGGCGCCAGCGGCATGGATGTGGGCCTGCCCGACGGGCAGATGGGCAACTCCGAAGTGGGTCACCTGAACATCGGCGCCGGGCGCATTGTGTATCAGGAATTGACCCGCATTACCCGGGACATCCAGACAGGGGAGCTGTTTAAAAAAGAGGCCCTGCTGTGGGCCATGGATGTGGCCAAGGACAACGGCGGTGCACTGCACTTCATGGGCCTGTTGTCCGATGGCGGCGTGCACAGCCATAACACCCACCTGTATGCCTTGCTGCAAATGGCCAAGGACAGGGGATTGAAAAAGGTGTATGTCCATTGCCTGATGGACGGCCGGGACGTGCCGCCCTCTTCCGGCATAGAGTTTGTGCGCCAGCTGGAAAAGGAAATCAAGACAATCGGCGTGGGCGAGATTGCCACGGTGCAGGGCCGCTACTGGGGCATGGACCGGGACAATATCTGGACCCGGGTGGAAAAGGGCTATAATGCCATCGCCAACGGCGAGGGTGTTACTGCTCCCACCGCCGAGCAGGCGGTGCTGCAAAGCTACGACAAGGGCGAGACGGACGAGTTTATCCTGCCCACCGTGGTGTTAAAGGGCGATGGGCCCACCGCCACCGTGCAGCCGGGGGACAGCGTGGTATTCTTCAATTTCCGCCCCGACCGGGCGCGGCAGCTGACCAGGGCCTTCATCCAGCCGGACTTTGCCGGCTTTGAGCGCCAGCGGGGCTTCATCCCCCTGCAGTTTGTCACCATGACCCAGTACGACGAGACCTTTACGGGGCTGAAGATCGTTAACCCGCCGGTGACGCTGGACAACACCCTGGGGGAATACCTGTCGGATCTGGGCAAAACCCAGCTGCGCATCGCTGAAACCCAGAAGTATGCCCATGTAACATTCTTCTTCAACGGCGGCGTAGAGGAGAGGAATGCCATGGAGGACAGGGTGCTGATTCCTTCCGACAAGGAAGTGGCCACCTTTGACTTAAAGCCCGAGATGAGCGCACCGGAAGTAACCAGGGAAGCCCTGGAGCTGATTGCCACGGATAAGTACGATGTGATGATTCTCAACTACGCCAACTGCGACATGGTGGGCCATACCGGCGTACTGGATGCCGCCGTGCAGGCCGTGAAGGAAGTGGACAAGGACGTAGGGGTGCTGGCCGATGCCATCCTGGCAAAGGGTGGCCGGGTGTTTATCACCGCCGACCATGGCAACGCCGACCAGATGATTGACTACGAAACCGGCGAGCCCTTCACCGCCCACACCACCAACCCCGTGCCCTTCATCGCCTGCGGCCAGGAGTTTGTGGGCAAGGAAATCCGCGCGGGGGGCAAGCTGTGCGACATCGCCCCCACCATGCTCAAAGCCATGGGCATTCCCATCCCCAAGGAAATGACGGGCGAACCGTTGATTTAACACCCTTTCTCTGTTTGGATAAGGAATCCTGACAATCAACCACCCCTGCTGCGGCAAAACCGCTGGCAGGGGTGGTTTGTTGTGGGGCAAACTAGTATATTAAAATGCTTAGGTGGAGGGTAGTATCAGCGTACATCAATCCAATATCTTTTATAGAAATACTTGTCTCCGGCAGACGCCCTATGTTGGGCCTACCCCTTCTCCGCCCGGCTGCGTATCTGGCGGTAGAACTTTTGCATGTTGTTGGCATACTCGGTGTAGCCCACCGTATGGTATAGAAAATCGATGGCTTTGTCGCAGGCTTCATAGCCCTTGGGGTCGCCCTGCATGCCGGTGATGATGCCTTCTAAAAAGACGAAGGCCAGGTGGAAGGATAAGAATTGCAGGATGGGCTGCACATCGGGGTGCTTGCGGAAGGCGTGGATGATGTGCATGGCCTGCTCATACAGGCCCCGGCGGACAAACTCGGTGCAGGCATGGAACAGAAAGTCAAACATATAGTGGCGCACCGAGCGCATCTTGATGGTGCGCTCCAGCGCCATCTCTGCCAGGGTGAACAGGGGCCTGTCATCAAAGAAGCCGGTGGCATAGTTGGCCAGGAAAAACTCGTGGCTGCACCAGGTGTCGCACCGCTGAAGGTAGGTAAGCAGCTGCTGGGGCCGCACCGGGTAGTTGGTGTGGAACACCTGGTTGCTCAGCAGCTCTACCAGAATCTCGTAATGCTGGTATTTTTCATCGCCGCTTTGCTTATACTGCGCTGCAAAGTGGGCGATTTTTCTTTCCATGGCGATGGAGTCATTGGTGATGATGATCAGGTCCAGCTCTTTCTCCAATGTTTCCAGGCCCAGGCCCGTGGCATCCGCCTGGGTGCGGGCCAAAAATCGTTAAAGCTGACGTTGATGCGGCCCAGCAACAGGGAAAAGTTGCTCAGGCGGATGTCCGCCTCGCCATTTTCAAAGCGGCGCAGAAACTGCACCGATACGATGCCCTCCGCCACCTCCTGGGCCTGATAGCCTTTGCTTTCCCGAAACGCCTTGAATACCGGGCCGAATGTCATGGGGTTCCCTCCTGTTAAGCTGTGGTTGTCTTGTATTATAACGGATGGAGGCAGGTTAGACAATCAGAACCCTGGGGGGTGGAGAGGCATTGCTAGCCCGATAACCCCGCCGAAGCCGCTGCCTGATTGAAGCATCATCCTGCAGCCATGAACAGATAAAATACAGCCCTATGCAGGTAAAAAACCTGCCCCTGCCTTGCAATGGTGCGGGCATTGGCTATACTAAAGGGAAGAGTTTCACTTTGAAGCGACGGCAAAGGATGGTTTGTATGAACTTTATTTATGTATCCCCGGAGTTTCCCAAATCCAACTGGCAGTTCTGCGACCGGCTGAAGCGCAACGGCGTCACCGTGCTGGGCATCGGCCAGGAACGGTACGAAAACCTGAACCAGACCCTGCGGGAAGCCCTGACAGAATATTACAAGGTAAACAACCTGGAAGACTACGACGAGATGCTGCGTGCCGTGGCATTTTTCATCTTCAAGTACGGCAAGATTGACTTTTTAGAGTCCAACAACGAGTACTGGCTGGAAAAGGACGCCCGGCTGCGCACCGATTTCAACATCCCCCACGGCTTTCATTTAAGCAATATTCAGCCGGTGAAGAGCAAATCCCTGATGAAGCGGTACTTCGCCAAGGCGGGGGTCATCTGCGCCCGGGGCCAGGTGGTAGAAACCCTGGAGGACGCCCTGAACTTTGGCGACAAGGTGGGCTACCCCCTGATTGCCAAACCAGACAAGGGGGTGGGCGCCGCCAAAACAAACAAGCTGGACAGCCCTGAGGATGTGAAAAAGTGGTTCAGCAACAAGGATGAGGACACCTACCTCTTTGAGGAATACCTGGATGGCGAGGTGGTCACCTATGATGCCATCATCAACTCCAAGGGCGAGCCCATCTTCGATATTTCCCTGGAGTGCCCGGTGTCCATCATGACCATGGTGAACGATGGGGTGGACTGCGTGTTCTATTCCTGCCCCGAGCCCATACCGGAATTAAAGCCCATGGGCCTTAGCATCGTGAAGGCCTTCAACATCAAAAGCCGCTTTGTGCACCTGGAGTTTTTCCGCCTGAACAGGGACCATCCGGGCCTGGCCAACAAAGGGGACTACCTGGCGCTGGAAGTGAACATGCGCCCCGCGGGAGGCTTCTCACCTGACATGTACAACTATGCCCGCAGCGAGGATGTGTTTCAGATCTGGGCGGACATGGTTGCCTTTGACAAGACGGACTCTACCCCCCAAGGGCCCAGCAACTACTGCATTTCTGCCAGCCGCCACGATGCCTACCATTACAAGCACACCCATGACGAAATTATGGAAACCTACCGCGACCGCCTGGCGCTGTGCACCCGCATGCCCGATGTGGAAGCAAGGGTCATGGGCAACACGGTGTACCTGGCGAAGGTAAGCAACCTTCAGGAGCTGGATGGCTTTGTTCAGTTTGTTACCGAGCAGGTGGAAAAATAAACCCAGGAGAGGAAAACATGCACAAAGAAACGACATCTTTTTACAGCCGGGAGCTGAGCCGGGATATGCCCCTGTCCATCTATGGCCATGGCGGCAAAAGCTGCGTGGTGTTCCCCTGCCAGGACGGCAAGCATGGGGATTTTGAGGGCTTTGGCATGGTGAACACCCTGCAGCCCTGGATTGACAGCGGCCGCCTGCGGCTGTTTTGTGTGGACAGCATCGACCTGGAATCCTGGTCCTCTGCCCATCACCACCACCGTCACAGCATTGAGATGCAGGAGAAGTATTTCCATTACATCACCACCGAGCTGGTGCCCTATATCTACGACCGGGCCTGGTCGGATGCACCGATGATGACGCTGGGCACCAGCATGGGCGGCCTCCACGCGGCCCTGACCCAGCTGCGCCGGCCGGACCTGTTTGACGCAGCCATCGCCCTGAGCGGCTTTTACAATGCCAATTTGTTCTTTGGCGACTATATGGACGACCTGGTGTACGAAAACTCCCCCTGCCACTTTTTGCGCAACATGGCAGACGACCATCCCTACCTGGATCTGTACCGCCGCAGCCGCCTGCACATCTGCATCGGCCAGGGCCGGTGGGAGGAAACCCTGCTGCCTTCCAACCACGAGATCAACCAGCTGTTTATCGACAAGCACCTGCCCCACCGGGTGGACTTCTGGGGCTGGGATGTGGACCACGACTGGCCCTGGTGGCATAAGATGGTCACCTATTTTATGCAGAAGGAAATCCCCCTGTAAAATCGGAGGGTTTCATAGGATATCCTGATATTCAAAAAGGGCCGCACGGCCCTTTTTATTGTGGGTCAAGGGATGAAATCCCTTGTCGGGGTCCGGGGCGGAAGCCCCGGATAAACCATTTACTTGCCGCTTTTCAGTGCCATCTTGATGGCGTGGAAGAAGCCGGTCTTGTTGCCGTAGTTCAGGGTGCCCCAGCGGTATATTTTTATGCTGAGGAAGGCCAGGAACACGGTGGTCAGCAGCAGCAGGGAGCCGGACACCAGGTGCTGCCAGAAGGGCACGGTGACCAGGGCGGAGCGCAGGGGCATCACCATCAGGCTGGTAAAGGGGATGAAGCCGGTAATCACCGACAGGCTGGAGGAGGGCATGTTCATCACGAAGGAAGCAGAGATGTAGCCGGCGATAAAGATAAACTGGATAAAGCCGGTGGCGCTGCTGACATCCTCCACCTTGCTGACGGTGGAACCTAGCGCAGCATACAGGAACAGGTACATGATGTAGCCGACGATTGAATAGAAAAGATAGGTGAGGATGTAGCTGCGGGTCAGGGTGCCTGAGAGCATGGCAATCAGGAAGGGGGGCAGCAGGTGCTTGTTCATCTGGTAGCCGATGAAGGCGGCCAGGGCGATGCCCCCAATCTGCACCATGGCGGATACGGCGCTGGCAGCCACCTTGCCCAGAATCAGGGCGGAAGGCTTGCAGGAGGTGATGAGCAGCTCCATGGTCTTGGAGTCCTTCTCCCGGGCGATGATGGTGCTGGTTACCTGGCCGTAAATTAGCACGAAGATGTAGACAATCAACAGCAGGCCAAAGGCCAGGATGATGTTGTTGGTGCTGTTTTTGCCCATGATGGTTTCTTTTTCGTTTACCTGGGTGTTCTGCAGGTTGCTGATGTCCGCCATGGTGAGGTTCATTTCGGACAGCTTGTCCGACATGAACAGGCTTTTCAGCACGCCGTTTAGGGCGGTGGCTTGGTTGGACTCCAGATCCTTGTCCTGCCAGAGGGATTCAAAATCCGTCAGGGAGTGAATGATAAAACCCACCTTGAGCTTTTTGTCCTGCACATCCTTTGTCAGGCTGTCCTTGGAAGCGTAGAGGTTGGTGTCTGTTAGCTGTAAAGCCTTGGTGATTTCTGGCTCTAAGGCAGGGTCGGCAAAGAAGTAGCCTACATCCTGGGTTAAGGTGGTATCCTGCTTGGGTTCAGCGGTTTTCCCGTTGTCAAACAGATTCATGATGCGGGGAATGTTGAACAGGGCGAATACCAACACCATGATCAGGGCGGTGGTAACCAGCACACTCTTTTTCTTCAGCTGGTTTTTTAATTCGTAGCCGAAAACAATGTTGAAGTTTCTCATGCCTTGTCACCTCCTACAGATGATACGAAGATATCGTTCAGGCTGGGCTCGTACAGCCCGAAACGGACGATGACCCAGTCGGTGGTGGCCAGGTACTTGAGCAGCTGCTGCTGGGTGCTGGTGCCCTGGGTATCCAGGATGACGCCCTTGTCTTCGTGGTGGGGGATGCCCACTACCCCGGGGAACTGCTCGCCGATAAGCCTGATGACGTCCTCATCAGCCATGCCGTCTACTTCCAGCAGCAGCTTGTTTTCGCCCCGGGCGCGCTTGATGCTGTCCAAATCCCCCGTCAGGAGAATGTGGCCGTCGTGGATGAGGGTGATGTCGTCGCAGACCTCCTCCACATAGCTCATTTGGTGGCTGGAGAAGATGACCAGCTTGCCCCGCTTCACAAAGTCGGCGATGGCATTTTTAAACACCTGGGCGTTGACAGGGTCCAGCCCGCTGAAGGGCTCGTCCAGGATCAACACATCGGGGTCGTTGAGGAAAGACTGGGCAATCTGGATCTTCTGCTGGTTGCCCTTGCTTAATTGCTCCAGAGGGCGCTTTGCATAGTCCCCCAGGTTGAAGAAGTTAATCCACTCCATGGCGGAAGCCTCGGCGGCTTTTTTCTCCGCCCCCCGCAGCATGGCGAAGTACACCAATTGGTCCAGCACCTTGTTCTTGGAGTACATGCCCCGCTCCTCGGGCAGGTAGCCGATGCGGTAATCCCCTGTCTTAAAGGGCTTGCCATCCATCAGAAAAACCCCCGAATCCTGGTGGAACACGTCCATCAGGCAGCGGATGGTGGTGCTTTTGCCGGCGCCGTTGCGCCCCAGAAAGCCCATGGCCTTGCCGCTGACCACCTCAAAGGAGATGCCGTGCAAGATCTCCCGCTCGCCAAAGCTTTTGCGAATATCCTTGATTTCCAGTTTCATTCCCTTCCTCCTCCCTTGGGCCGCGTCCAGCCCAACGCGCAGTATACCACGCCAGTGTAAAGTCTTGACGCACCCCGCGCCGTGTTTGTGATTAAAATGATATCAT
>CAYFSQ010000029.1:0-21325 GCA_964345895.1 uncultured Oscillospiraceae bacterium | reverse complement strand
TTATACTGCTGTATACATAAGGAGGTAGAGATATGGACAATTTTACATTTTTTAACCCCACACAGTTTGTGTTTGGCAAGAACGCCGAAAGTCTTGTCGGCGAAAAAATGAAGGAACGGGGCTTTACCAAGGTTCTGATTGTGTACGGCCAGGGAAGCGTGTTGCGCTCTGGGCTGCTAAGCCGGGTGAAAGATTCCCTTGAGGCTGCTCATCTTCCCTACCAGGAGCTGGGGGGCATTGTACCCAACCCTGTCGATGCCCCGGTGTATGAGGGCATCCGCTTGGTGAAAGAGTATGACCTGAACTGCGTACTAGGGCTGGGAGGTGCCAGCGCTCTGGACACCGCCAAGGCCATTGCTGTAGGCGCACTGTATGACGGCGATTTCTGGGACTTCTATTCCGGGAAAGCCGGCGTAGAAAAAGCCCTGCCCATCATTTCCATCCCCACCATTTCTGCCGCCGGCAGCGAAAGCAGCAACAGCAGCGTGATTACCAATGTAGGCCTGTCCCTGAAAAGGGGTATGCGATCAGAAAGTATCCGCCCCAAACTGGCGCTGATGAACCCGGAACTCACCTACACCGTGCCCGCCATACAAAAAGCCTATGGCGTGGCGGACATCATGTCCCACATCTTTGAAAGATACTTTACCAACACCCAGGATGTAGCCCTCACCGATGAACTTTGCGAGGGCGTGCTGCGGGCCGTTATCAAGGCTGGCCCCAAAACACTGTTCAAACCCGCCGACTACGCCGCCCATGCGGATATCATGTGGGCAGGCACCCTGGCTCATAACGATACCTTAAGCACCGGAAGACAGCAGGACTGGAGCACCCACGGCATCGGCCATGGCATTTCCGCCCGCTTTGACGCACCCCACGGCGCGGTGCTGGCAGTGCTTTTCCCCTTCTGGATGAGCCATCAATTGCACCACGACGTGAAACGTTTTGAGCAGTTTGCCATCAATGTGATGGGCATTGCGGCAGGTGAAAATGCCGAAGAGACCGCCAAGGAAGGCATTCGCAAGCTGCGCGCCTACTTTGACTCCCTGGGGCTGCCCCATTCGCTAAAAACCTTTGGCATAGAAGAAAAAGACCTTGACCAGTTGGTCAAGGATGTAGGGTACAACAGCAAGGGCGAAATCGGCTTTTTCAAGCCCCTGAAGCCCGAAGACGTGCTGAAGATTTATCAGTCTGCGTTGGATTGACAGCGCAAAGATAAAAAGAAATCATCCAGAAGCTGCTGGCACTCTTGTTCCAATACGCCCCCTATGCAGGGCACGTTATGGGTAAAATGACGGTCCATTGGCAGCAGGTAGACAGAGCCGCAGCATCCGTAGGCCTTGTCAAAGGCACCAAAGACCACCTGGTCAATGCCCGCCATAATCAACGCCCCTGCGCACATGGGGCAGGGCTCCAGGGTGACGTACAGGGTACAGCCCTTCAGCCGCCGGTTGCCCAAATGTTCCGCCGCGCGCCGCATGGCCAGTATTTCAGCATGGGCAAAAGGATCCTGTCCCTGCTCCCGCTCATTGCAGGCAGATGCGCAGACCTGTCCGTCTTTCACGATGACAGCGCCTACCGGCACATCTCCCCCGCATGTTCTGGCTTGCGCAAGTGCAAGCCGCATCATTTCTTCGTGCATAACGCCCTCCGCAACGTATCTTACCATAAGCCAAACCAAACACCAAGAGGAGGTAAAAATGAACGAAACGTTGAATACCATCCAAAAACGGGTCAGTCACCGCAAGTATGCCAAGACGCAATTAACAAAAGAACAGCTTGATGCCATCACCCGGGCAGCGCTGCAATCCCCCTCTGCCACCAACCGGCAACCCTGGCACTTCAGCGTCGTGCAGGATGCAGCTTTGATTCAAAGAATCCATGACGCTGCGGCCAAGGTGGCGCTGAAGCGGGATCGCTCCCAGCGCAGCCCCCGATATGACGATGATACCTTCCAGGTATTCTATTACGCGCCCACCATCATCATCCTTTCCTCTGAGGACACCCATTACGCCCCCATCGACTGTGGAATCGCGGTGCAAAACATCGCCCTGGCAGCGGAAAGTCTGGGGCTGGGCAGCGTTATTCTGGGCCTGCCCCGGGACGCTTTTGCCGGGGAGGACAGGGAAGCGCTGGAAAAGGAGCTGGGATTCCCAGAAGGATATATTTTCCAGATTGGTATCTCCCTGGGTACACCGCTGGACACCAAAGCCCCCCATAAACTGGACGAGAATAAAATTACCTATATTACCATGTAAAAATTAACCCCAATTTCTGACAAGCGCATCATTCCATGTTATAATGCGCTTGTTATCTTTTTGTAATCTAAGGTTGGAGGATACCATGACAAAACATCGCCCCATCGCGCTGCTTCTTGCGCTATCCATGCTCTTGCTGCTGCCCATATTGGCGCCTGCCACTTCCGGCAACCAGGTCAGCGGATATATTTTCTCTGATGATAACTTTGACGGCATGCCGAATGATAATGAAAAGCGGCTCAGCGGTGCCGAGGTGGCTCTGGTACGCAATGACGGCCAGGCAGGAGAAGTCCTTTCCACCCAAGTTACCCAGGAGGACGGCTCCTTCCTTTTCCCGGGGATTGTTGAAGGGGATTATTTTCTACGCGTCCTCCTCCCCGGAAATCTGGTTGCCACCACGCTGACAGAGGGCGGCAGCATGGCTTTGCCTTCAGCGGGGCAAAGCACACAGACGCCGGTGTTTCATTTTAGCAACGCCGACATCTCCCTGCCCATAGGTGCTGTAAAGAAAACCGGTTTTGTTAAAGTGATTGCCTTTGGCGATGACAATGCCAATGGCGGCCGCTTCAGCACAGAGCCCCTGCTGCGGGATGTGTTGATTGAGGTTGTCTACGAACATGAAGGGCAGCAATACACCATCGGTTCTGCCTTCACGGATAAGGATGGCGAAGCCTTTGTACGGGAAATAACCCCCGGTACCTACCGTATTGCAGCAACTGTGCCTGACCCCTACATCATTGGCCCCTTGGGTGCTAAGGTGAACCCCTTTTACAATGTCATCGTGCCTGAAGGCGAAAGCCGCGGCTTGTCTGAGCCCCTGGAAATCCCACAAGGGGGCAGCGTGGGCGTCGGTGCCAGCGGTGTGCTGACGGGCAAAGCCCAAGGCGCTCTCTGGTCGGACACCAACATGGACGGAAAAAGAAACAGCGATGAACCGGGCTTCCCCGGCGTGAAGCTTACATTAACCAACACCCAGACCAAGGCACAAAGAGCAATTACCACCGACAATGGCGGCAACTATCTGTTTGAAAAACTGCAGGAAGGCACTTACCAGTTAACGGTGGAATTGCCTGAGGACAGCATGTTTACCCTGCCAGGGGAATCCCTCTTTTCCGATGGCTTTTCCCGTCTTAATGAAACCGAGCTTCAGGTAAAGCTTGGTGAAATCACCACCATCCAACCTGTGGGTGTCATGCCTATAACCAGCCTGAATGTGCACGCCTTCCACGACCAGAACATCAACGGCCTGCTTGATGAAGGGGAGCCTTCCTTTGCCGGGGCAACAGCTGAAATACTTTCTCAGGGCAAGGTGGTTGCCACCCAGGTGACCAACGCTGAAGGTCATGCCCTGTTCCCCGTTGTGCGGGGCGGCAGCCTGGAAGTGCGCGTAACGTTGCCGGAAGGGCAGATTTTTACCATCCCCGCAGATAATGGAAACCTCTTCTCTGGAAAAACCGCCTCCAGTAAAGAAACAGCCGCCTACACCCTGCAGCATGGTACAAGAGGCGAACTGCTGGCAGGTGTTACCCTGCCTTCTGCCATTACGGGTCAATTGTTTGATGACAGCAACCTGAACGGCATTTATGACAAGGATGAGCTTTTCCTCTCAGGCTTTACCGTGGAAGCGCTGGATAAGGACCAGGCTGTGGTTGCAACAGCCACCACCGACGAAGAGGGACGGTATACCCTGAGCAACCTGATTCCCAACACCTATACGGTGCGCATTGGCCTCCAGTCCCCCTTTATATTCTCTGCCCCCTCCAACACCGGTGCCCAAATGGAGAATAAAATTGTCGCCCAGACCCCAAGCTTTGGCGAAACTGCAGCCATTGAGGTGCAACCCGGTGAAAGCCTGGGGAACATCGATGCCGGCGTATTCCGTTCTGCCATTATCAACGGATCTGTGCTGCTGGGGGACGGGAACGACGGTTTCTCCGGTCAGCTTGGCGGCTTGGAGAATGTCCGCATTGAGCTGCTGGACGAGGAGGGAACACCTGTTTCTGACTATACCATCGCCACCACCGACACAAACGGCGCTTTCTCGTTAAAGGGCGCTCTGCCCGACACCTACACCCTGCGCTACACCCTGCCTGAAGGTGCCGCCTTCTCCAGGCCCCATCAGGAGGATGCGATCTATGTCACTGCTCCTTTTGTTGTCAAAAGCAGCGATGTGTTGGAACAGGAAGCCCTGTATGCAGTTAAAACAGCCTCCTTGTCTGGGAAGGCCTTTAGCGACTTGAATGCCGATGGCCTCTTTGGGGAAGGGGATGCCCACCTTGTGGACACAACCATCAACCTGACCACCGAAGATGGTACCGTCCTTACACAGAAAGCTGATCATGAGGGCGGCTATCACTTTGACAAGCTGCGCCCCGGTGCATACAAGGTAGAAGTAGTTTTGCCTGAAGGCAATTATATTTCCTACACCGAAAAGAGCCTGGTTCCCGCCGCACTGTCCAATCAGTCCCACAGCACCCTTACCCTTGACATGGGTGAACAGGCTGACAATCTGGATATCGCTGCATCACCAGCGGCTGCCCTTCATGTCACTGCCTATTACGATAACGATTTAAACCGCGCCTTTGGCGATACCGACTCCCCCTACCAGTTCTCCGCCTTTACCCTGACCCACGAAAAAACCGGAGAAACCTTTGACCTTGTCAGCGACGAGAAGGGCGCCACCAGCCTGCCCGAGGCATTCTACGGCACCTACCGTTACAGCATCACCCTGCCGGAGGACCACATCATCTACGCGCCGGAAGGGGCACAGCAATCAGGCGGCACATGGCAAGGCACCTTCCAAATATTGGAGCAAAACGCCGTGTTCAACCTGGGGTTGGCGCAGTACGGTTCCTTCTCGGGCACTGTGTGGAACCTGGGTGGTGGGAATGACAATGTATCTGGCGTCGCCGTGAGCCTGGTAGATGCACAAAGCAATCAACAGGTTGCCAGCGCCAGCACCAACGGCCAGGGCGAGTTCAGATTCAACAGCCTGCTGCCCGGCCAGTATATCCTCAAGGCCAGGCTGAATGCCGGTTTCCGCTACGCCCGCAGCCTTGATACCGCTATGCGCCCCAGCATTATCATTTCCGATGGTGGTCAGGTATCCAATGAAGTTGGGCAATCTGACCGCTTCGAACTGAAAATGGGCGAACATAAAACCCAGCAGGATATCGGCATGGGTGCCACAGGCAAACTGGGCGACATCGCCTGGCTTGACCTGGACCAGGACGGTATGCAGGACACCGATGAGCCAGGGATACCCGGCCTGACCATCCGCCTGTACCAGTACGGGCAATTGGCAGCCGAAACCACCACCGATGCCTATGGCCGCTACCTGTTCCATGAGTTGTATCCCGGCGCCTACACCCTGGAAGTAGAAATGCCCCAGGAACTGAAAACCACAAAGCAGCAGACAACATTCCCCCTGGTTGCCAGCGTATTCCCCACTGGGCAGGAAGGCACCGCCAGGGCGGAGGGCGTGATGGTGCCCAGCAAGGCTAGAAACCTAAACTGTGACCTTGGTTTCGCGTTAAAAACACCCGGCCGCTACCCCGCCAACATGCAGATGCTGCCCTCCAAGGACTGGACGCCCCTTGTCCCCTATACACCCACCCGGTAAGGCGGACAAAGCACCGGGAAATTTCGCTTTTTTCTTGACACCCCTTGACAAATATGCTACATTACCAGATGCCGCTCGGAGAAGGCCTTCAATGCGCTTGCGCAGCCTTACAGCTGAAAGATGCTTGTATTCCGGCGAGTAACATATCGGAGGTGCTGCAAGTGTACGCAATAATCGCGACAGGCGGCAAACAGTATCGCGTCTCTGAAGGAGACATCATCTACATCGAGAAGCTCGATAACAACGTGGAAGACAAGGTAACCTTCCCCGTGCTCATGCTGGGCGGAGACAATGTATCCGTAGGCAGCCCCTATGTGAAGGGCGCCGAGGTTACTGGCAAGGTGCTGCAGCAGGGCCGTGGACAGAAAATCGTCGTGTTCAAGTACAAGAGCAAAAAGAACTACCGCCGCAAAGCCGGCCACCGTCAACCCTTTACCAAGGTAGAGATTACCGGCATCAAGGCGTAATGAGCCGTATCACCCTGCTTGCGACCCCCTCAGGCCGCCCCTGCGGCTACAGGGTAGAAGGGCATACAGGCTTCGCCCCCTCGGGCCAGGACATCGTATGCGCTGCACTCTCCTTCTTATCCATTACCTGCGCCAACGCATTGGAAACCGTTGCCGGTACCACGCCGGAAAACCAGGTGGATGAAAAAACCGGTCTATTACAGATTCGGCTGAAGGAAGAGCAGTTGACCCCAGCAAGCGACATCATCCTGAAGGTGTTCCACCAGGGAATCACCGATTTACAGGAGGCATACCCCAGGTACATCACCGTTTTAAACGTTCACGAATGGAGGAATTACCATGTTGAAACTTAACCTTCAATTGTTTGCCCATAAAAAGGGAATGGGCTCTACCCGCAACGGCCGCGACAGCGAAAGCAAGCGCCTGGGCACCAAGCGTGCCGATGGACAGTTTGTATTGGCCGGCAACATCCTGGTCCGCCAGCGCGGCACCAAGATTCACCCCGGCACCAACGTTGGCAAGGGCAGGGATGACACCCTCTTCGCCACCGCCGATGGCATTGTCCGTTTTGAGCACTATGGCAAGTTCCGCAAGAAGGTCAGCATCTATCCTGTAGAAGCTGCCGCCCAGTAAGGCACAAACAAAAAAGCTGCAATGATATGCACCCCCAAAGTTGGACGAAGACCGACTTTGGGGGTGCAGTTCACAACCGCAGCTTTTTTTATTTGCCGTAAATGTATCGTTACTCTTGGATGATGCTGGCGTCAAACCCCAGGTCGTCCAGGATGCTGATGGCTTTTTCCACCGTCTCCTTAGGTCCGTTGACGCCCACCGTTTTAGACTGAAGATTGGCGTTGAATACAATCTTTTCTTCCGTCAGCGCCTGGGTAATGCGTTCAATGCACTTGTTGCAGTGGATGTCTGGTACATTCAGAATGGTCATTTCTTTTTCCTCATTTCATTAATTTATGGAGTACCTCGGTCAGTTCGCCGATTACCTCTGTATTGCCCGAGCGTATGCCCTGGGCCACACAGGTATTGATATGGTTGTTGAGCAGTTCCCGGTTAAAAGCGCTCAGGGCAGCACGGATGGCCTGCACCTGCATCAGGATGTCGGGACAGTAGATGTCGCTTTCCACCATCCCCTGCACCCCCCGCACCTGACCTTCAATTCGCTTCAGGCGGTTCAGCAGGCGCTTCCTTTCCCCTTCCTCCCGATGCTTGTGGCGGCAGTGCTCGCAGCCAGGTCGTTTATTCATAGTTTCTTCCTCTTCAAGCTAAGTGCGTTGGTTACCACGCTGATGGAGCTAAGGGACATGGCCAGCCCGCCCAGCATGGGGTTCATCAAGGGGCCGCCGAACAGGTACAACAACCCTGCCGCCACCGGGATACCGATCACATTGTACAAGAAGGCCCAAACCAGGTTCTGCTTAATGTTGGCAATGGTATAGCGGCTTAACTTGATAACCCGGATAACATCCATCAAATCGTCCCGCATCAGGATGATGTCTGCCGCCTCCATAGCGATATCCGTACCGCTGCCAATGGCGCAGCCAATGTCGGCCACGGTCAGAGCAGGGGCATCGTTAATGCCGTCGCCCACCATCATTACTGTTTTTCCCTGTTGTTTGTACTTTTCAACTATATCAGCCTTGCCCTCGGGCAGGACACCGGCTTCATATCGGGTGATGCCTGCGGCCTTCGCAGCTTCCCGGGCGGCTTCTTCCCTGTCTCCGCTGACCAGGACTGTTTCAATGTGCATGGCGCTGAGGGCTGCGACAAACTGCTGTACATCATCCTTCACCGGGTCTGCCAAGGTAAGCAAGCCCATCAACTTGTTATCCTTTGAGGCGAACAGCAGCGTCTCCCCCATGGCTGCTTTTTCGGCAGCGATGCTGTCCAGGGGGCTTAAATCTATCCCTTTTTGCTGCATCAATTTTTCATTGCCTACCGCGACAAGTGTGCCGTCCTCCAGCTCTGCAAGGACCCCCTGGCCAGGGATGGTATTTAGCTTCAGCACCCCTGCATGCTTGGCAATGCCCCGTTTTTTCGCCTCCTCCACCACAGCTTTTGCCAGGGGATGCTGGGATCCTTCCTCCGCCGCATACAGCAGCGACATCAGCTCTTGCTCCGGCATTTGATGGGGCGTTATGGACATCACCGTCGGCTTACCATGGGTAATGGTTCCGGTTTTATCAAGCAAAACAGTATCTACTTGATGGGTCAGCTCCAGCTTTTCCCCATTGCGAATGAGGATGCCATGCTGTGCGCCCAGGCCCGTCCCCACCACAATGGCTGTCGGTGTTGCCAGCCCCATGGCACAGGGGCAGGCGATAATCAGCACGGAGACGAAGATGGTCAGTACAAACCCGGTATCCTTGCCGACGATCCACCAGGCAGCCCCCGCCACCACGGCAATCACCATGACGATGGGCACAAACACCCCGGACACCCTGTCTGCCAATTTGGATATGGGCGCTTTTTTATTCTGAGACTGCTGGACAAACCGAACGATGGAGGAAAGGGTTGTGTCCTCCCCCACTTTTGTGGCCCGGGCACGCAGGAGACCATCGCTGTTGATGCTGCCGCCAATCAGGCTGTCTCCCGTTTCCTTGTCTACTGGTATGCTTTCCCCCGTCAGCATGGACTCATCCACGGCACTGGCACCGGAGAGGACGATGCCATCGGCCGGTACCCGGGCACCGGGTTGGATTAACATGATGTCCCCCACCTTCAGG
The DNA here is from genome assembly GCA_964345895.1 of uncultured Oscillospiraceae bacterium. Taxonomy (GTDB): domain Bacteria; phylum Bacillota; class Clostridia; order Christensenellales; family Aristaeellaceae; genus DTU024. Next base: position 12,240 of record CAYFSQ010000029.1, on the reverse strand, counting down.
GTGCTGGCAGGTACCTCTTTCACGCTGCCATCAGGCTGCTCAATGATGGCGGTTTCCGGCGCCAATGCCATCAGTTTGCGAATGGCCCCCGTCGTCTTAAAGGAGGAGCGGGCTTCCATATATTTGCCCAGCATAACCAGGGCTACAATAATTGCGGCTGATTCATAGTACAGGTGGTGGACGTGGTGGGGCTGGTCGGTCAGCAGAAATGTCATCACTAAGCTGTACACAAAGGCGCTGCCGCTGCCTACTGCCACCAGGGAATCCATATTGGGTTGCAGGTGCCAGAGGGCTTTTAACCCCCTGGTATAGAACCCCCGGCCTATAAAGAGGATGCCTATGGTTAACAGCAGCTGTGCCAGGGCATGGTTGTTGGGGTATGCCTCCATGTCGATTATCCGGGGAATCGGTACTCCCTTCACTAGCATGGGCAGCATGGATATGTACAGCATGGCAGCGGCCAGTATCAGGGCAACCACAATCAGCCGTCCCTGCCGCTTCAACTGTACTTCCTCATCATCCAGGGTAGGTTCTGCGGCTTTGGTTTTTACTTCAGGCCTTGCCTGAAAGCCCGCCTTCTCTACCCGGGTGATGATTTCCCCTGGGGTCAGTTGTGCATCATCATAGGTGATGCTTAGTTTTTTTGTTACAAGGTTTACTGCGCTGTTTTCTACCCCCGGTAGTTTGCGGGTAACCCGCTCTACAGCAGCTGAGCAGGATGCACAGGTCATGCCTTCAATATCATACACTTCAGTCTTCATAAGCCCTCCTATTCCTATTATACCCCATGGGGGTATTTTAAACAATAAGAAAATTTACCGTGCTTTCAAAGGGAATAACCGGCGATTCATGGTAAATTCATATAAAAGCATTTATTTAGGCGTAAATATGTAGTATACTATTCACAAGACAAGGAAAGGAGCATGCTGAGATATGAATTCGTTCACCTCAGGGGTGAGTAATTTTCTGTGGAACATCCTGAATCGCCCCGGCGTGAAAGATCTCCTGGACATCCTCCTGGTCGCTTACATTATCTATAAACTGCTGATGCTGACCTCGGGCACCCGGGCCAGCCAGGTTTTAAAGGGCTTTATATTGCTGATTATCGCCAGCTGGCTGTCGGGGGCCTTTGGGCTGACCGCCGTCAACTGGATTATGATGAGCGTTTTAAACAACGGCGCCATTGTGTTGATGATACTTTTTCAGCCGGAAATCCGCCGTGCGCTGGAACATATCGGCCGAGGGGCCAAGCTGGACCGTACACAAAGCACCCAGGACGATGGGCAGCGCATTGTCAGTGAAATTACGCAAAGCATGCTCAGCCTTTCTAGGCGCCGCATCGGTGCACTGGTTGTGTTTGAAAGGCGCACGGGTCTTAAGGACTTTATTGATACGGGCATCAGCATTGATTCCGTTGTTTCAGGACCCCTGCTGATCAATATTTTTGAGCCCAATACCCCCCTGCATGATGGCGCTGTTATCATCCGGGATAGCCGCATTGTTGCTGCCGCCTGCGTTCTGACCCTCAGCGATTCCAGCAACCTGTCCAGAGATTTGGGAACCCGTCACCGGGCAGGCCTGGGGGTGACGGAGAGTACCGATGCCATGGTTATTATTGTCAGCGAAGAAACGGGCATCATCAGCATGGCCCAGGGTGGCAAACTGACGCGCCACCTGGATGCCGAAGGGCTAAACCGCTTTTTAACCGACATGTATCAGGATAGCAGCACCCCTTCCCTGCTTGGCATTTGGAACTCCGTGAAGGGGTGGGTACAATCCAGGAAGGTAAAAGATGAGCAATAAGCCAGAGAATACACAGCATAAGATAGAAACGCCCGAAAAGGTCAAGATACAGGAAGCCTTCAAAAGCCTGGGGCGCATCCTTGCCTACAAATGGCCCTGGAAGGTTTTAAGCATCGTTCTTGCCGTGCTGCTGTGGGGTGGGCTTATTTCCCAGAACCCTTCCCTGACCCGGGAAAAGAACTTCCAGGATGTAACGGTCAACGTTATCAACAAGGACTCCTTAAAACGGGACGGTCTGGTGGTTGTTCAGGGGTTGGAAGATTTGCAGCCCATCCGCATGCGGGTTGATGTACCCCAGCGGGTGTATGACACGGTGACGCCCAACAACTACAACGTCAGGGTGGATTTGTCCCGTATCACCGATACAGGCACGCAAAAACTGCCGCTTATTTATACCAACAGCACCAACTACGGCAATGTCACCTGGTTATCCAGCACTGAAATCACCGTGGAGGTGGACAACTACATCACCAGAAGGCGCATCCCCGTGCAGCTGAACGAGACCGGCACTGTGCCAACAGGGTTCTATGCCACCTCTCCCAGCGTCGATCCGGCCATGGTAAATATTTCCGGCCCCCGCAGCATCATCCAGAATGTGGTTCGCTGCGTGGCAACATACAACAACTCCCTCCTCAGTCCCGCAGCAAGGACACAGTTTAATGCGGTGCCCTTCAAGCTGTACGATAACAGCGATGCGCCCATCACCAGCAACCTGGTGGAAGTAACCAGCGAATCCATCCTGCTGGATTCACTATTGGTGGAGCAGACCCTTTACAGGCTGCAGCCCATCACCATTAACCAGAGCGGCATCACCACCGGCAAGCCTGCTAAGGGCTACGTAGTCAAAAACATCACCGTTGACCCTGCCATGCTGAATGTGGCAGGCAGCAACGAACTGATGGAAACATTAACCTTGCTTGATGTGGACAGCCCCATTGACATTAACGGCGCCACAGATACCCTGATACGCTCCGTCAAAGTAAAGCGTCCTGAGGATGCCTACCACATGAGTGCCAACGCAGTATACGTTACCGTCACCATAGAGCCGATCAACCCCGAGGAAACCCTGACACAATGAATGCATTTGCCGATTGGTTGTTCAGCGTGTTGCTTGGCTGGACAGGAAATATTGCCAATGAGGCCTGGCGCAGCATCAACAATGATACGGCGGGCTTCACATCTTTGATTGCCCGCATCTGGCTGCCGCTGCTGGTTATCCTCTTGCTGGCCGGCACCATGGCAGACTTTGTTGTCTGGCTGATTCGCTGGCGTCCTCACTATGTGTGGCGTTCCAGAGGGTTGAAGCGAAACCAGCAAAGGCAGATGAACACCGCCTACCATGCCATGGAGCACGGCGAAATGTCGCCGGAGTACAGGGAACAGATTGCCGAATGGGTGGTTTCTGAAGAGGAACCGCCCCTGCCCAGCCTCTGGGATGATGTGACACCTAACTATCCTGGTTCAGATGTGCAGCCAACCGTATACGAAGAGCCTTATCAGCAGCCCTCCTTTCCTCCCTACGTTCAGGAGGAAGCGCCTCAAGAGTATCATGAAAGCCTGTATATGCGCCCTGAGGAAGAAACCTATATCCCCTATGCTGATGAAGCACCGGTTTCCCAGGAGGTACAGCCCCCATATATGGCGGAAACACCTGCAGATCCTGCTGATTACCTGCAGGAGGATTTGTCAATGATCACGCCGGAAATGCAAACCTTCTACGACTCCTATGTGCCTGAAACACCTTACCCGCAGGAAGAGATACCCCAGCCTGCTGCGCCCCGCAGAAGGCGCAGCGAGGGGCGCCGCAAGCCCTCTGGCCCGTCTGGGCTGATTGGCCAACTGCTGAAGCAGCTGCCCCGGGAAGTGGATGAGGAGGATGTGCTGAACGGCCTGCCTCCCCCTGTCTCCCACGAGAGCGCGTTTCGCAGCCCGGTGTATCCCGATAGCTATCAGTACCGCGATGCCAATGTTCAGCCCTATCCACCAGAACAACAAAGAGATGGGAACAATGGCCAGTAGAGAGAATGCACGCCCGCCTGCGTTGCCAGGCGGGTTTTTAAGCGCCACAAAGCAATTATTGAGGGAAGATTTCGAGGCCTTTGTAGAGGCCTATGAAGAGGCCCCGCAGCACGCCATTCGCTACCGGAATACTGCCGTACCCTCTTTCCCTTGCCCCAAAGACCAGGTGCCCTGGGAAGAAAACGCCTGGTATCTGCAATGTGGCGAAAGCCCCGGCGCTCAAGTCTTTCACGAGGCAGGCGCTTATTATCTGCAGGAACCCTCCGCCATGGTGCCAGCCCGGGTCCTGGCTCCTTCACAGGAGGACATGGTGCTCGATCTGTGTGCCGCCCCCGGCGGAAAATCCACTCAACTGGCACAAATCATGAAGGGCAAAGGCTGCCTGGTCTGCAATGAAATCGTGCCTGCCCGGGCCCGCATCCTCAGCCGGAATGTCGAGCGCATGGGCATCACAAACGCCTACGTCACCAACGCTTCCCCCGATTACTTAGCCAGCAAATGGCAACATAGTTTTGATAAAATCCTGGTGGATGCCCCCTGCTCTGGTGAGGGGATGTTCCGAAAAGATCCTGATACCAGGATACAATGGCAGGAAGATACGCCCCAAAGATGTGCTGTCCGGCAAAGCGCAATAATGCATTCAGCCGCCACCATGCTGAAACCAGGCGGCAGGATGGTGTACAGCACCTGCACATTCAATCGTACTGAGAACGAGGGTGTACTTGAAGCCTTCCTGGCCCAACATCCCAACTTCAGCTTGGTGCCCTTCTACATCCACGGCTTGCCAGCCGCCCCCCAGGGCATGCTTCGCTTGTGGCCCCATGCAACCCGCGGGGAAGGACATTTCGTTGCGCTCTTACAAAAGGAGGGCACTTTGTCTGCCCCATCTTTCGCGCAGAAAAAGCAAGACGCTCTTGATGCTTATCTCCCCTATCTGAATGAAATGATAGTTCAACCCCCACAGGTCATCAGCCTGTTTGGCGAAACCGCGGTATCAGCGCCACCCTGCTCCTTAAGCTTTGACGGCATCAGCCTGCTGCGCTGCGGGCTGCACCTGGGACGGTTAAAAGGTAAGCATTTCATACCAGACCATGCTTTGGCGCTGGCACACACTGCCCGGCATCAGCTATCGCTGCAAATGGAGGACGCCCTTCGTTTCCTCCATGGGGAAGTCCTTGATGTACCAGGAAGCCTGGAAGGCTGGGTCGCCCCATGCCTGGAGAGCTGGCAGCTTGGATGGGGCAAGGCGGTGCAGGGACAGCTGAAAAACCATTACCCCAAAGGGCTAAGAAAGTAAAACATCATATTGAGCAATGAAAAACCCCCGATTCCATATGGAAACGGGGGTTACTACGTTTAAACGTATTAGCGCTTGGAGAACTGGGGGGCACGACGGGCGCCCTTGAGGCCGTACTTCTTGCGCTCCTTCATCCGGGGGTCACGGGTCAGGAAGCCTGCTTTTTTGAGGGATTCCCGCAGCTCGGGGTTGGCTTTGACCAACGCGCGGCTGATACCATGACGGATGGCGCCAGACTGGCCGGTGAGGCCGCCGCCTACAACGTTGACCATGATGTCAAAACCATTGGTCTTGGTCAGCTCCAGGGGCTGGCGAACGGTCATCTTCAGGGTTTCCAGACCGAAGTAGTGATCCAGATCGCGCTTGTTCACGATAATATTGCCTTTGCCCGGCACCAGACGCACACGGGCGACTGCCTTCTTCCGGCGGCCTACAGCATGAAAATCAGATTGCATTGATGATGTTCTCCTTCCGCTCATTTGCTGAAGCTGAGTGCTTCGGGTTTCTGGGCTTCATGTCCATGGTCGTTGCCGGCGTAGACATGCAGTTTCTTGGCCATGGCGCGCCCCAGAGGCCCCTTGGGCAACATGCCGACAATGGCGTGTTGGACAGCAAACTCAGGCTTGTCGCTCATCAGCTTGCGGTACTTGGTTTCACGCAAACCACCGGGATAGCCGGTGTGATGGTAGTAAATCTTTTGATCCAGCTTTTTGCCGGTTAAGACGACCTTGTCCGCATTGACAATGATGACATAGTCGCCGGTATCCACATGGGGGGTGTACGTGGGCTTGTGCTTTCCGCGCAGGATGTTGGCAACCTGGCTGGCCAGACGGCCCAGCACCATGCCGTTTGCATCAACGACATACCATTTGCGCTCTACGTTTTGCGCATTTGCCATAAAGGTGTTCAAGTGATCTTCCTCCTAAGAATTCGGTGTGGCATCTGCATGATGGTCGCATGCCTCTGCCTGAAGCCAACTGCACCCGGGGCTAATCGGAGTGCATTGATGCAAAGGTTATTTTATCGAATATATCCAGCCATGTCAAGGGTAAAACCGTGTTTTCCGTGATATTTCGTTCAATACCAGCAAGGAAGGGACAAAATTATCCGCAACTGAGCTCTTCCACTATCATTAATCAACCATTCAATAAGCTGATACTTCCCTCTCCCCAAAAGCTCCATCCATGAAAAGCCCTTGATTTTTTATATGGAGCCGCGATGACACTAAGTGAGTGATGATTTTCATAAAAATCATTGCGAACATAGTGGAGTACGCGGTACCCCGTTCCCATCCCCGTCAAAGCCCGCTTTGACGGGAAAGGAGGAGCAAGGGAGCGGTGCGAAAAACCGGAACCCTCGAAAGGTTCCGGTTTTGAGCGGAGCGGACTTTGCCGTATCATAAGTGCCCGGAGCCTCACCCCTGAAAAATCAAAGATTTTTCAGGGAAAGGAGGAGCGACGGAACGCTGTGAGCGGTGATTTTTATAAAAAATCGCCGCGAACTTAGTGAAGTCCGCGACGACGTGGTCTGGGTGAGAGGATTCGAACCTCCGGCCTCTTGAACCCCATTCAAGCACGCTACCAAACTGCGCCACACCCAGATACGCTTAATGCGCAAGACGTATAATAGCTTTAAAAATGGTACTTGTCAAGGGCTATTTCCATTTTCTTCTTTATTTTCTTTGTGTATTGTTGTTTTACCGGGCCTGTGATGTTGACACACACAGTAAAATGGGGCTAAAATACAGTAACCGGATATCCCTGAAAGGCGGTTCCTGCATGATTGTAGCAAAGTTTGGCGGCACATCCCTGGCGGATGCACAGCAGTTTGAAAAGGTCGGTTCCATTATCAAGAGCGATCCCGAGCGGCGCTATATTGTGCCCAGCGCACCAGGTAAACAGCACGATAAGGATGAAAAGATTACCGATCTACTGCTGACCTGCCATCAAATCGTCAAGGATGGTTCCTCCTGCGCTTCGGTATTTGACCGTATACGCTCCCGTTATCTGCGCATTGCCTCTGATTTGAAGGTGGATAGTGATCGGCTATCCAAAGAGCTGGACATTGCGGAAGAGAAAATACAAAAGGGCGAAACGAGGGACTATGCCGCCAGCCGCGGTGAGTTTTTAAACGGCCTGCTGTTGGCCGCCTATTTAGATATCCCCTTTGTGGACGCTGCCCAGGTTATCCGCTTTGACGAGGAAGGGCAGCTAAACCAGAGTGCAACCTACAACCTGATCAGGGAACATGTTGCCCCCCTGCACGATGCCGTCGTCCCCGGCTTTTACGGGGCTGATGAAAAGGGGCGTATCCATGTATTCTCCCGGGGCGGCAGCGACATCAGCGGCGCCCTGGTCGCCAGGGGCCTCAACGCCGATACCTATGAAAACTGGACCGATGTATCGGGCTTTCGCACGGCCGATCCCCGCATCATCCCCGATGCTAAATTCATCCAGGATATGACCTACCGCGAACTACGGGAGCTTTCCTACATGGGCGCTTCTGTGCTGCACGAGGATGCTGTGTTTCCCGTCCGTTTGGCAGGCATCCCCACCAATATCCGCAACACCAACGACCCCTTGCACCCTGGCACCATGATTCATTACAGCCCCCTGCGCAATGGCGTTACGCCCATTGTAACGGGCATTGCAGGACGCAAGGGCTTTTCCACCGTGATGATCGAGAAGGACCGGATGAACACCGAGGTGGGCTTTGGCCGTAAGGTGCTGCAAGTGTTTGAGGAATGCCACCTAAACTTTGAGCATCTGCCCACAGGCATAGACGCCATGTGCGTCATTCTGCCCACCGCCAGCTTAGCTCCCCACCGGGACGAGGTGATGGACAAAATAAGCCGAGCTGTTAGCCCCGACCAGATTTCCATACAGGACGACATGGCCATGCTGGCCATCGTCGGTACTGGCATGCTTCGGCAGTTTGGTACAGCAGCGCGCCTGTTTACCGCCATCGCCGAGCATGGCATCAGCATTAAAACCATGCTGCAGACACCCAGCGAATTAAGCATCCTCATCGGCATTGATGAGCATGATTTGTCCAAGGCCATTTCTGCCCTCTATGATGCCTTTATCAGGACATAAGGGCAGCATAGCAGCTGACAGCAACGTTTGATATGCAGAAAGCAACAGGAGGTATTTCCATGAAGAAACCCATCGTCTGGATGATTACCTTTACCCTTTTCCTGTCCTTGGTGCCCCTTGCCAGCATGGTGGCCCAAAGTCCATTGTCCCCGGAGAGGCTGCTGAGCCTTACCCACAACGCGCCCAACACCGGCATCATGCTGCCCGAGCGCTTTGACCCCTACCAGGAAACCTATCTTTTAACGGTGGCTGATTGGGTCAGCCGCGTGCGCTTTACCCCCACTGCCGCCCCGACATCGGTCATTACAGTCAACGGGCAGGTGGTGCAAAGCGGACAGCAATCCCAGATTATCCAAATGACCAACGAACCGCAGATTGCCACCATCACCGTGTCCAACTACGATGCAAACCGCGCCTTGCTGGGGCAGAGCACCTACACCATCTATTTGCAGCGCCGCCCCAGCGAACGCCGCACCCGGGTATCCGCCGGCTATATCACGGAAATCAGTATCAAAGACAATGTGTGCAGCATTTCTGCTGACCTGGTTACGCTGCAGTATCAGCCCTTCTCCAACGTGTCCACTTTTCTTAATGACTCCAACTACATTTACCGCAACTACCAGTGTGCGGAGAACTGCCTTTTCTACTATGGAACCATGCAAAACCCCATCAGGGCTGCAAACGCGCAGGAATTTATCAACAACTACCAGGCCAATGGCAATGTGCTGTACTACCTGGTCTATATCGAAGACAAGGTTGTGGCCGTCATCCCCTACAGCGCTGGATAAGGACACCTGGTATTAAAACCCACAATTGAATTCTATATAAAGTCAGAAGCCGCCGACATTCCGGCGGCTTCTGTGCTATACTGAGTGAACCAACATACAGGAGTATGCACATGATAACAGTGTTTGTACAGGAGCATCCCGTGCGGCTGAAAAGCTGGCATGATCTTAGTTTTATCGATGGCTTTGGCCGTGTCTTTCAGGTGTTCGACCACCTGATTTCGGGTAACCTGGGCTTTGGGGTAGAAAATGACAAGGGGCGTTTTTTTATCAAGTATGCAGGCGCTCCCACCATCAACTACCTTGGCAGCGGAGAGGATGCCATCGAGCGGCTGCACCGCGCCGTTCAAACCTACCAGGTGCTTGCCCATCCTGCGGTTCCTTCCCTTCTTGGCGTGGAAGAATTGCCCCAGGGACTGGCATGCGTGTTCCCCTGGGTTGAGGGGTATCCCCTGGGCCCTCTGCCGGAGCACTTTTTCGCCATGCGCCAGCTTTCCATGGTGGACAGACTAAGCATGCTGGACAGGCTGTTTTCCTTTTTTGCCCTGGCCTCCCAGCATGACTATATTGCAGCAGGGCTGGCAGATAACCATCTGCTGATTAACTTCCATCAACCCAAGCTGACCTTAACCAGCGTGGACGATTTTATGCGCATGCCCTGTATCAACACCCGGGGCCGCCTGCCCGGTTCGCCTTGGTATCTGGCGCCGGAAGCCTACCACACCGGGGTTTCGCTGGACGAAGGGGTTACCGTGTACGCCATGGGCGCCCTGGCGATGACCTTTCTGGGCGACAGGGATGCGCCTTCTTTAAAAACCTGGACAGCAGCAGCGCCGCTATATCATATTGCAATAAAAGCCCTGAGCGAGGAAAAGTCCCTTCGCTTTCCCTCTGCCCAGAGCTTCCTGGACGCCTGGCGTCAGGCAGTACGCAGCATTCCCTTCAGTTGACGATGCCGTCGTGCACCGTCAGGACACAGTCCGGCTTGGCGCCGCGCAACTCTTTTATATCCGTGCAGGTAATTAAAGTCTGCACGTTTTTTAATTGTCCAATCAACCGGGTGCGGCGGGTCATATCCAGCTCGCTCAGCACATCATCCAACAATAACAGCGGGGGATCGCCCCGTACAGAGGTTAATATGTCCATTTCACTCAGGCGAAGAGACAAGGCGGCGGTGCGTATCTGCCCCTGGGAGCCATGGGTTTTAATCTCCCTTCCCCCCAGGTAGATGGCCAAATCATCCCGGTGAGGGCCGAAGCTGGTGAAGAGGCGGCGGATATCATCCTCCCGTCCCTTTTGCAGCATGTTAAACAAGTCCTCCTGGGGGTTGATGCTGGCTTCCAGCTGGCTGGAGAAACGAATGGCCAGCAGTTCTCTTTCCCGGTCGCTGATGACCTGGTAATGCTTCTGCGCCAAGTTGTTCAGCTTATCTGCTGTTTGCTGCCTCAGGCGCACAATGGGCACGCAAAGCTTGGCCAATTGCTCATCCCAGACATCCAGCTGCTTCTTATTCTCCCCCTTGGCGATGGCCTTTAGCAGCGCGTTGCGCTGCTTCAAAGCGCTGTTATAGGATTGAATCGCGTAAAAATAGGCTGCCTGACTTTGGGATAAAAGCATATCAACAAACTGGCGGCGATTTTGCGGGCCGCCCTTCACGATGTCCAAATCCTCCGGCGAAAACATAACGCAGTTGACATGCCCCATCATTTCACCGATACGGGGCACAATTTTGCCGTTGACATACACCATCTTTTTGCTGCGGCTCTTGGCGTAGATACGGACACCTACCTCGTCAATGCCCACATTGCGCAGCACCCGGACATGGACGCCGCAGGTTTCTGTGCCCTCCCTGATCATGTCCTTATCGTTGGAGGTGCGGTGACTTTTTCCCAGGCAACACAGATGAATGGCCTCCAGCAGGTTGGTTTTGCCGGCACCGTTTTCACCCACGATGGCCGTCACCCCTTCAGGCGGCGTTATGGACAGCTGTTTGTAACTACGAAAATCATGCAGGCGCAGCTGTTTGAGCAGCATTATTTATGATACCTCTCATTGGCATTAATTTTATATGCCCTGTAGATCTGTTCCAGCAACAGCACCCGGGCCAGTTGATGGGGAAAGGTCATCTCCGACAGGGACAGTTGATCATCTGCCCTCTCTAAAACCCGGTCGCTTAAGCCATTGGAGCCGCCGATGATAAATACCTGGCGACGGGATAAGTCCCGCACCCCCTGCAGCTTGGCGGCGAATAGCTCACTGCTGTACTGGGGCGCTTTGATGCACAGTGCTGTAACATAATCATCAGGCTTAATCAGGGATAAAAGCCTTTCCCCTTCCGCCACCACCGTCTGTACAATCTGCTGAGGGCTGGCGTTGTTGGGCTCAGGCACATCGGGCACTTCCTGCACCTGCACCTTGTCAAAGCGGGTCAGGCGCTTGAGATACTCTGCCACCGCATCCTTCAAATACTTTTCTTTTAAGCGGCCTACGGCCAATACCGCAACAGGCATTTACTTGTCAAGCAGCGGCAATGCCTGGGATAAATCCTTCAGCACGCCAGCCGTAAAGGGCGCATATTCGTCCCTGAAGGGGATTTGATCGGGCACCATGTAAGCCTGCATACCCGCGGCATGAGCAGCGCGCAAGCCATTGGGGGAGTCCTCCAATACAAGGCATTTGTCTGGTGATACGTTCAGTTTTTCTGCTGTTAGCAAAAACATATCAGGCTCCGGCTTGGAGCGGGCACCATCATCCTGGGTGACGTAGGCGTCAAACAGGCCCTGCATGTTTGTCTTTTCCAGATACAACGCAACCCTGCTCATGGGGCTGCCGGAGCAGATGGCTGTCTTGATGCCCTTGTTCCGGGTGGCGATAACCATTTCCTGGGCATAGGGCATAATGCCTACGGCGTTTTCTTCCACATAGGCGACCATCCAATCTGAAAAATCCCGCCAGAATTGTTTTGCCTGGTAACCAGGGTAGTGGGCCAGGTAGATGCTGTCCGACTTGGCTTCGGTGGTGCCAAGGGTTGTCAGCACAACCTCTTCACTTACATCCAGCCCCTGCTGCTGACCCGCATAGATGCAGGCCTTGACGCCCAAAGATTCGGTATCAAACAACAGCCCATCCATATCAAAAATTACCGCTTCAAATGCCATGTTGACCTCCAAAGATTGCTGTATTCAGTATACGGGAAGGGATGCCCATTTGCAAGGCGATACCATAGCAAAACCCGGGGCCT
>CAYFSQ010000028.1:2928-24027 GCA_964345895.1 uncultured Oscillospiraceae bacterium | reverse complement strand
ACTAAGTAGGTTTATCATTGCCAGATGTTACAAATAGAAAACGAATGTGTTTAATATTGTTGACGGTATCTTTTTTACCTGTTAGGATGTTTTATAATTGGAGGAGAGAGGGGGAGAGGATATGCTGCAAAAAATGCTGTGCGTATTGCTTTCCCTTTTGCTTGTTTCTCCGCTTGGTGTATCACAGGAAATGGATAATCCTCCTGCCATGCGAGCGCTGCTGATTGGAAATGATGAGTTTGTAACTGAAGAAAACATGAAGCCCTCTGCCGTCAACAATGTCAGGGCTGTCAGGCAGCTGTTGTATGCTGATGCAAGGGGATACATGAGCATTAAATCCAGCATCAACCAACCTTTGAATGAGGATGGCTTTCGGTCCCTTGTGCTGAGCTCTTTCCAGGATTCAAGGGATAACGATATATCATTCATCTATATCAGTACCCATGGTGATTACAGGGAGGATGTGGAGGGGCGTTTTCGTCTTCTGTTAAGCGATGGCCAACAAGAATATGTGTTGACAATGCCGGTGCTGCATGATGTGCTCGAAGGAATAAAAGGGACCAAGGTGCTTCTGATCGACACATGCAATAGCGGCATGCTGCTGAATAAAGGCACAGAAATAAACGCGCTTATGTCACCTTTTACTGGAGATAATTATAAAGTTCTGACGAGCGCTGGGGGGAACGAACTAAGCTTTAACTGGGCCAGCGGCATCAACCATCGTTTTGGAGGCAGCTACTTTCTTCTGGCGTTGTCGCAAGGGTTGGGGGCAGGTGGGAATTATTCAGCTGATGCAAACCGGGACGGCTCCATCACCCTGTCAGAAACATATCAATATTTATTGGGTAACTACGGCCCTTCAACGCCCCAGATATATCCGCAGCGGGATGAATTTGTTTTGCTGCAATATTCCAGGAGCCGAGATATCCAGAGCAACAGTTTTATTTCAAACGTTGTATTTGACGCGACAACCTTATCCCTGGATGAAATGGAGATTCACTTTTCCTATACGCTGAACAGACGTGCTCGCTTGGCGTATCAACTTGTTTATGAGAAGAATGGTTTGTGGCAGTTTGATCACCCTCAGCTATTTGAGGAGCGGGAGACACTCATGGGTATATCTCATCCTGGCCGCAAGCAAAGAACGTTGAGTTTGCAGAATATTGACACATCATCCTATGGTTATGTGCTGTTTTATATCGTGGCTGTGGAAGAAGACAGCACCATCCCTCTGTATACCTGCTTGCTTTCCGTGGAAGCAAAGAACGATGAGGGGATATCAACCATAACAGGAACATCTTTTTCACCGGAGAAGGGGCAAGAATTGCCCATTATGGTGATGCACGAGAAACCCTGCACGTTGACGGTCATTATCCGCAACGGGCAGGGTGAAATGGTGGCTATGCCTTGGGTTGATATATCCTCCAGGCCTCAGCATCTTATGCCATCGGCCAGTGTATTATACTGGGACGGTGTTGATCAGTCAGGCGACTTTGTATCTCCTGGCCTGTACTCCGTACAGGTACAGGCAACTTCTGGCAATCACACAGCGGTTGCATTCAGCGGTGCTTTTACAGTTAAATAATTACCACTCAATGCCTTTGCGGGCAGGAATGCCTTCGTCGTAGGGGTGCTTTTCAGGGGTAATAACGCTGACATAATTTGCTTTTTCCTTTAGCTTTTCTGTCGCGCCACGGCCTGTTACAACCACATCGCCATACTGAAGACCCGTATCAATCAGGCGAAAGCCCTCATCCTGCGGAAGCAGATGGTAAGCCATAGCAACGGCCATTTCATCCAGCACCATCAATGCTGGCTTTATTTCGTTAACCTTATCAATCATCTCGCCGATAGCCAGGCGCATATCCTTGGCTGTCTGCTCGATTTCCTCTTCGTCCATCTGGTAAGTAAATTTCATCATGGGGGGAGCAGGATACACGGTGGCACCCAGCTTTTTCAGGGATGTTAGTTCGCCTGAGTTTCCTTGCTTCATAAACTGGATAATCAGAACGGGTTTTTCATATCCCAGCATGCGGGTGGCCAACCCCATGGCGGCGGTGGATTTCCCTTTTCCATCTCCGGTGTATACATGCAGTAGATTCTTCATTGTGTTTTCTCCTCTCTGTTTAGGTATGTATCGTCCGATAGTGGGGCATAATTTATTGCTTTATCATTTTCAAAGGTAACGGTAAATCCGCGGCCATTGTTAGGCTGCCAATACATGAAGTGGGATTTTTCGCCGGGGATAAGGTGCATCATCAGCCGGGCGATTGTACCAGAATGGCCAAAGAAGATAGCGTCTTGACGCTTGTCTGTGATCTTACTAAACCCCTTGATGCATCGCGCGGAAAAGTCCATCTGACTTTCGCCGTTGGGGCAGCGAACATTGCCCACTTTGTCGTTGATAAACGCCTGATATTCCGGTAAATGCTCCATTTCAAGATGGGTGCGCATTTCAAAGTCACCAAAGTCCATCTCATTTAGATCGGGAATGGGCGTATAAGGGGCATCTGGATAAACCAAATCCTTGGTTTCTACAGTGCGCTTAAGCCCAGTTGTATATAGATGATACCCATGAAGAGGCGGATAATACCCTTTGTCTTTACATTCAATAATGTCTTTGCGGCCGATTTCTAAAAGAGGGATGTCGGTGCTTCCGCAGTAAAGCTTTTCCGTGTTGCCCCGGGTTTTGCCATGGCGAATAAAAACGATACGATAGGTTTGTTTGTCCATGCTATGACTCCGTTTTCTTAATAATCTGTGGGATGCCGCACACAAGCCGTATAACCTCGTCGGAATTTTGGGCGATCAGACAACACGCTCGACCTACCATTTCCCGCCAAAGCCGCTCCTGCTTACCCAGCGGAACGATGCCCATCCCCACCTCATCACAAAGGATAACAGCTTGGGGGTTGTTTGTGAAGAGCTCCTGTAGATATGATTCCAATTGAATACCCTCTTGCAAGATATGGCGCAGGACATCCTGGAACTCTGTGATGAAGGGCAAGTGCAATGTTTCGTTGTAAGTACAAGGCTGCGGCTGTACATGCCACCTATTGGCGACATATTCTTCCTTGCCACCACCGCGGCCACTGATAATGAGCTTCATATAAACCTCCAAGCGATAATCAAACCAACAGCCCACCAGAGTTCTGCGTGTTGTATGCAGTATCCTGCCAGGTCGCCTGTAATGCCGCCAAATTCTTTCAAAGCCAGTCTTTGGAAACGTACTGTGCTGAGCATGACGGCTGCCATACCTGCCAAAGCAGGAAGGGGGAAAAGAAGCAGGGGGATCAAGCAGGCTAAGAAACCAAACAATGCAGCGGATTGCAGGATGCTGCGCCGGGGTGCACCCTCCTGCAGGGCGTGCAGCATCCCTTCGCCCCGTGCGTTATTTAAAGCGGCGAGCATAACCATGCTTACGCTGCGGGAAAGAACGAAACCGCATGCAAGGGGAAGGGAAAGCTGTAGGGCGTCTTCTGAATAAACCCCGACGAGGGCGAGCAGGTACATCATCCCCTTGATCACAGCGAATGCACCAATGTGAACATCCTTGAGGATGCTCAGCCTTTTTTCCCTGCTTTGCAAGCTGGCTAAGGCGTCGCAGGTATCCAGGTACCCGTCCATGTGGATGCCGCCTGTAAGCAGCAGGGGCAGCAATACACAGCCTACAGCGATGAAGATTGGCTGAAAGGAGGAGAACAGCTCCACCCACAGGATGAATGCGAGACCGATAACGCATCCAACAAGGGGCAAAAAGATAAGGGCATACTTGCTGTCCCCCTCTTCCCAGGAGAACTGCGGCATAGGGATACGGGAGTATGTTGAAAATGCAATGGCAATGGCGCGCAGGGGATTCATACAGTTTCTCCTTTTAGATGCAGTGGAATTCCGCATACGACTTCTATTACTTCATCGCTCATGGCTGAAATGCTGCGATTGAGCTGATTAAGTGCATTAAGGTAGTGGATTGTTTCAACATCATACGCTATACCGTCTGAACCAACTTCATTTGTTATGATCACCAGATGCTGAGCGCGTGAGGACAGATAATTCAAATCAGGTATGATGGTATCCGGCTGCCCGCCCCCAAACATTTCGTTTGCAAGAAGATTTGGAATATCCTCCAGCAGGATGGTGGCACCATCGCCAATCGGAAGGGTGGATAGGCCTTTCTCTTGTTCCAGAACAACATAGTTGCGGCCTTCCCGCTGCTTTTTATGGCGTTTTACAATGGCTTGGTCCTCTTCGTCAATAACCTGCATGGTGGCAATGTAGGTGACGGGTGAACCCTTAGCAAGGGAAAGAGCGAGGTTTTCTGCATAAGTGCTCTTGCCGCTCTTGCTTCCTCCCGTAATCAGGACAATCATTTGTTATCTCCATCATAGTGCGTGTAAGCTGTCATGCTTAATTTATCAAATGTATTGCTTTGGTGAAACACATTCAAGGCTAAATCCAGCAAGGGTAAAAGCGCCACAGCACCTGTACCTTCGCCTAGCGCCAAATCTGCTGTAATACAGGCGGGGGTGTCCAAGGTTTGTAATATCAGGGTGCATGCAGGTTCTCTGCCCACGTGGGAGGCGAGCATAAAATTCCGGCAGGAGGGGGATATGCGTTGTGCGGTCAGCGCCGCGACGCAGGAGATGAAGCCATCAATGACAATGGGAATATGATGAATTTCACCGCCGAGAAACACACCGCACATGACGGCGATATCAAACCCGCCCAACTTCATCAGAACATCTTTGGCGTCCTTTTCGTCAGGACGATTGAAGGCGATCGCTCGCTTGATGGCATTGATTTTCTTTTCCAGTCCCGTATCAGATAATCCAGCACCCCGGCCTGTCACCCTTTCGACAGGAAGATTGAGCAACACACTTGCCATGGCGCTGGAAGTGCTTGTGTTGCCGATTCCCATTTCTCCGGTGCACAGTATCTGATACCCATTTTCTTTGCACATTTTCACCAGGTCAATGCCCGTCTGAATGCTTTTTTCTACCTCATCCTCTGTCATGGCAGGGCTATGGACGATATTTTTTGTTCCATAGGCAACTTTGTGCCGCAACAAAGAGGTGCAGTCCACATCGGTGTTGATGCCAACATCAACTGCAATCACATCTGCCTTTGCGCCCTGGGCAAAGGCGTTGATGCAAGCCGTACCCTGGGCAATGCTTTTTGCATTCAGTGCTGTTATGCTGCTGTCTGTCTGGGTGACGCCTTCCTGTACAACACCATTATCTGCGCATAACACCAGAACTGCCCGTTTATCAAGTGTTACATTTGTTGTGTGCTGAATGCCGCCAATCTGGGCAATAAGTTTTTCCAAGGTACCCAGGCTATTGAGGGGTTTCCCTATCGCATCCCAATGCTTCTTGCAAGACAATTCATGCTGGATGGAATACATTTTACTGCTCCTTTACTGCAATACAATATTCTGTGCGTCAATACATTGGGCGTGATCTTCAAGGCTGGTGGTGATTAATTCATAGACAAGATACTCTGGTTGAATACGCTCAATGATATGTATCATACTCTTTGATAAAAAGGGCCTGTGGGTGTCAATGTGCATGATATGGCCGTAGGAGGCGAACAAACGCTCCATGTAGGTACCCTGCAGGGTTATTTCTTGCGATAACATGTTTTTAACATATTGCCCGCTTAAGCTTTGGTGCAGGTGTATTCCCTTGATGTGTTGGTATAATTCGCCATGTGTATCAAGCTGGCGATGGATGTAGGCTGCCGCGTCGTCAAGGGTAACAAGGTCTATATTTGTATGCATCAGATGACCGATATCCAGCATAATCCCCTTGTTAGGCGCTTGTATACCCTGCATCAGACGAGACGTCAAGGAGGGAGAAGTAAACCGAAACCCAGGCCACCATAGATTTTCCACTAGAAAATCAAAGGAATCATTCCTGTCGCGTAGAACCTCGTTGATGAGGGATACCGCACAGTCTATGACAAACTCGTCTGCGTAATGAAAGCGGTAATCAAGGGTTTCCTGCAGAGAAACCTCTGCCACATGGAATACGGTGTACCTTGCGCCCAATGCCGATGCGATATCCAGCTGTTTTCTAAAATGTTCAATCAGACCGTTTTTTGTATCGGTGCCATAATATGCGTATGCATCAGCCAGAGTGCCAAACTCAGCGATAAGCCTTTCTTCGTCGCCAAGGTACAGGGGCAGCCAACTGGGGAAATACCCAAGATGCACGCCATGGATTTTATCATGGGGCAATACATGCAGATCAGATGGCTCGTATAGCAGCAGCTCAAATCCATCCATCTGATGGCGGGACAAAAAGGAACGGACGTCTTTCTCGTCCGAAAAGCGCTGCAAATCACTGTCCGCAGTAGACAGATTGGTCAATTTTAGCATACGATCCTCCTGCTGCGGATAGTATAGCATGTTAAAATCTTGCGTACAAGGGAACCCTTAGCTAGCCCATGCAATGCTTGCATGTACATCAGTAATGAATAAAAAGGACTTTGCTTATGTTCATATAGAAAGCGTTGGTTAACGATATCAACCACACAACGTAATGTTAGATTGTCTTTTTATACGTACATATTACAGACGCTAAATATGGTAGTTAAGCCTATTCTTGCAGCATAAATCATTACTGAGCTTTGATCGTACTGGACAATCTGGTGTTTTGTCGATATAATTCCCTTACTTAAACCAAAGGAATGATGTACATGAAGTGTCAGTTTTGTAATTCTGAGGATAGCCGGGTGGTGGACTCGCGCCCCACGGAGGATGGAACCAGCATCCGCAGGCGACGGGAGTGTATCAGCTGCAACAAACGCTTTACCACCTATGAAAAGGTGGAGACGATACAGCTGTTGGTCATTAAGAAAGACAATACCCGAGAAATATTTAATCCGCAAAAGATTCGCAGTGGCATCATTCATGCCTGCCACAAGCGGCCTGTTGCTGCCTCTGAAATCGACGAGATTGTTACCAGTGTCGAGCAGTTTGCCTACAACAGCATGAAGCAAGAGATTACCACCCAGCAAATAGGGGAAATGGTGATGGAGGCGCTGCGTGCCTTGGACGAAGTTGCTTATATCCGCTTCGCATCTGTGTATCGCCAGTTTACTGACATTCCAACCTTCATGTACGAGCTAAGCCGTCTGATGCAGGAAGAAAAAGTTCCAGCCAGGGTATCGCCTGACCGCGCGGGGGTAAGTACAAAAAGGCAACCTGCCAGACGCCCAACGCGCAAGCAGGCAAAATAGCGTATCTTAGCACCCATCGGGTGCTTTTTTATCGTGAAATCTGATCCAATGTCATGGCGAAGCCGGGGACAAATTCTGCCATAAAATCCTTAACTTCTGGTAACTCAATGGCATTGATGCTGCTGAGAATACCGACCTGCGCTTCGGCAAACTCCCGGTTGCCAGCTTTGCTTTCCTCCAGGCACTTGACATATGCGCAGATACGGTCTGCTGCTTTGACGATACGCCAGGAAGCGTTGGTTTCGTCGGGGGAAATCAATGGGTTATAGTGCTTTCGTAAATCTTCCGGCAGCATGCTGAGCAGACGCTGGGCGGCAATATCAGTTATCTTGTTATATTCAGCCTTGATGGCTTCATTGTTGTGTTTGATGGGGGTGGGCAAATCTCCCGTAATAACTTCACTGGCGTCGTGGTATAAAGCCAGCGCCATTATATGCTCCGGATGATAGCGTTTATTATGCCGCTCATTGCCAATCAGGGCGATGGCGTGGGCAATCATGGCGCATTGCATGGCATGCTCCATATCATTTTCCGGCAAAGTGTTGCGCATCAGTCCCCAGCGCTGTATGAACTTCATTCGGGATAGATAGGCAAAAAAGTGAAAAGCCACTATTTATTCTCCTTCTTCTTTTGAAATGTTTCCTCAAAGCCAAGTTTCCCCGGCGTGTAATAGACTGTGTTCTCGTAACCTGAAGGCATATAGTTTTGTTTTACCCAGTG
This sequence comes from uncultured Oscillospiraceae bacterium, assembly GCA_964345895.1. Lineage (GTDB taxonomy): Bacteria > Bacillota > Clostridia > Christensenellales > Aristaeellaceae > DTU024. Next base: position 16,065 of record CAYFSQ010000028.1, on the reverse strand, counting down.
TCCTTCAAAGTCATGCGGGTACAAGTACCCCTGACCGTTTCCGAGTTTTTCGTGTCCGACATAATGAGTATCCCTTAAATGTGTCGGAACTGCGCCTAAGTTGCCTTTTTCCGCATCTGCCATTGCTAAATTCATCGCCATCACAACACTGTTTGACTTTGGGCTTTCGCAAACTGCGATGATGGCCTGCGTTAAGCTTAGCCTAGCTTCGGGCATACCAATCAATTCAAGGGCCTGGGCTGCGGTAACAGCCTGGACCATGGCGTTGGGGTTGGCTAGCCCCACATCCTCGCTGGCGTGGGCAATAATGCGCCGGGCCAGCATACGAGGGTCCGCCCCGGCATATATAAGCCTTGAGAACCACAAAAGGGCAGCATCGCTGTCGGAGCCGCGCATGCTTTTACAAAACGCGGAAAGCATATCGTAAAAAACCGTTTCATCACAGCGTACAACCGGCTTTTGTATGCTGTCCTCGGCGATGGGCAGTGTGATATGGATTCCGCCATTTTCTGTCGGTGTGGAAAGTACGGCCAACTCCAATGCGTTTAAGGCCATGCGCGCATCGCCGTTGGCGACACGAACGATGTGTTGCAAGGCGGCATCCTCCATGGTGACATGCATGCCTTTGACGCCGCGCTCTGCATCAGTGAGGGCCATGCGCAATGCGTTTTCTACATCTTTGTTCTTAAGCGGCTCAAAAGCAAACAAACGGCACCTGCTGACGATGGCAGGTGTCATTGAAATCATGGGGTTTTCTGTGGTGGAGCCGATAAAGCGGATGATGCCCTCTTCAATGGCGGGCAGAATGCTGTCCGACTGCGCTTTATTCCATCGATGGCATTCATCCAGCAATAGATAGGTGCTTTTACCGTACATCACCTGACGGTCTTTTGCCTCTTTAAGCACTTCCCGTACATCGGACACACCGGATGTAACGGCGTTCATGCGGATGAAGGCGGATTTTGTCATCTGGGCAATCACATGTGCCAATGTGGTTTTACCGCAACCAGGCGGGCCATAGAAGATGCTGCTGGTCAGCCTGTCCGCCTCAATAGCCCGGCGTAATAGTCGCCCCTTACCAATTAAATGTTCCTGGCCAAAAAATTCATCCAGGTTGCGGGGGCGCATCCGGTCTGCCAAGGGACGGGCATGCTCGTTGGATGCTGTGGAAAAATCAAACAAAGTCATGAGGTTCTCCCTGAAAGATCAATATACTACGGTCCTTTTCGTTTATTTGGTATCGATACTGCGCTTCGTTTAAAGCGCAGCACAGGTGCAGAAGGGCAATGCCAGTATCCAAGCTGTTCAGGCTTGGGAAGGAGACTTGCAGCGTAAAACCAGCATAATCAAAACGCCAAGGCTGGCGGTTGATTGCTGAAGGCGCGCTTCTGACGGCTTCTGCTGCTTGGTATGCCCACAAAGGCCATGTGGCAGGGTCATTCTGGCATAGAGCTTTGAGTGCTTTTCGGCGCCTGGCAAAGGTATTATCTTCTGCCAATCCAAAGGGAATCACGGCAAGCACCTGCTCGCCTTCATACAAGGGAACATTGCAAGCGCTTCTGCGGAAATTACCGGACACCCAGCAGGTTGCGACACCCAGCGCAGTTGCCTCCAGCACAAAGGCTTCACCGATAATGCCCGCCAGGGTTTTATAATCCGCCCTATTGGTATCAGCGATTACCGCGGCATACCTGGTTACCCCTGTAAAGGACGAAATAAAGGGAACGGGTATCAGGAGGGGAATATCCTCCCTTACCTCGCAAAGAACCAACCGTGTTCCTTTCAGCGCAAGCCTTGCAGTGGAGTACTCCAAAGCGCTGATCAGGGACATGTCCGTATCCACTTTAAAATGGCGACAGCTATACCGAAGTGGCATGGCATCCATCCATCTTTCTTTATCCCTTTGGCGGTACTGCCCGCCCCAATGTTGAAGCAGCATAAATCCCTCCTGAGCGAAGTGTATCATACTGACAGAAAGAAATTCAAGGTAATGGGCACATAACCCTTGCTCAGAAATTGACAATTGTTACAGCTGACTTTATAATCGACACATGTAACAAAGATAATACAGGAGGAGAGCATGAACCACAGATCTTCCCTCTCAAAAGGCTTGCGGCTGGTTATTTTGCTTGTGGCCGTTTTGCTTCTTTCGGGCTGTGCCACAGAAAACATTTCTGCCAGCAAGACAACCGACAATGCAATGGTTGTACAAACGCAAAAAACGATTGCGCAGACGCCTCAGCCTAGCAAAACAACCCCGTCTCCCATAGATGAAAACGACGCATACACAACCAAGGAAGATGTATCAGCCTACTTGCACATCTACAATAAATTGCCCTCCAATTTTATCACCAAAAAACAAGCGCAGGCATTGGGATGGCCTGGGGGAGATCTGCGTCCCTATGCGCCTGACAAGTGCATTGGCGGAGATCGCTTTGGTAATTACGAAGGGCTTTTACCTAAAAAAAGCGGACGGCAGTACTATGAGTGTGATATTGACACGTTAGGCGCTTCCAGCCGTGGGCCAAAGCGCATTGTGTTTTCAAATGACGGGTTAATTTTTTACACCGGTGATCATTACAAAACCTTTGAGCAACTGTATGGAGGAAATTGAAATGACCACGATTGAACTGGATGGACGCAAAATGGATTCGCGCTCCGAAACCCACCAGTACTTGATGCAGGAACTAAAATTGCCCGAGTACTACGGAAAAAACCTGGATGCTCTTTACGATTGCCTGACGGAGCTGCACCGGGTAAAAATCGTGCTCACCTACAAGGATGCCATGCTGAACTCCTTAGGTGCGTATGGGCAGTCCCTGCTCCAAGTGTTAAAGGATGCAGCCCAAGAGAATCCTGGATTAATCTTTGTTCATTGACGAGAGAAGCTCCATCACTTGATACAGCGTGCTGCCCACGCTGCTATGGATACATACATCAGCAGACTTGTCAAAAGGGGTAGGTGACTTGTTGATGATGGCGATGCTTTTCTGGGCATATTGTACGAAGCCTGCCGCGGGATATACAGTCAGAGAGGTGCCGCCCACTATCAACAAATCACAGTTTGCGATATATGATACAGCTTCCTTGATAACATCATTGTCAAGGGATTCCTCATATAATACGACATCGGGCTTGATGAGGCCGCCACAGCTGCACTGAGGTACATCCGTTGTACTCAATATCTTTTGCAGCGGATAATATGCGCCGCAAGCCATACAGTGATTGCTTCGTGTACTGCCGTGTAGTTCCAGCACCTTCTGGTTGCCTGCTCTTTGATGCAGGCCGTCAATATTCTGAGTAATAACTGCTTTTAATTTTCCTGTCTTTTCCATCTCTGCCAAGGCTTGATGGGCTTGATTGGGCTGTGCATCGGGGAAAAGAATCTTTTCGCGGTAGAAGGAATAAAAGAGGGCAGGGTTTTGCAGAAAATAACTGTGACTTAATACTCTCTCAGGCGGATCCTTCCACTTTGCGTTGTAAATGCCATCAGAACTCCTGAAGTCCGGTATGCCACTTTCTGTAGAAACACCTGCACCGCCGAAGAAGACCACATTGTCTGCTATGTGGATCAGGGAAGCAAGTTTTTCTATACTATTCATTTATCATCACCCCTTGATGCCCATCATAGACAATCTGCACAGGATGGTCAAGGCAAAAGGCCTACATGCACAAATAATCGACAAAAACTTTGTGGGATTCCGTCACTGTTCAAAAAGGTGAATTAAACGTATAATACACACATCAACATTCTTATCGACATTGAAGGAGGCACACTCATGGCAAGTTTATCCCTGCGTCATATCTACAAAATCTATCCCGGCGGCGTCACCGCTGTCAGCGACTTCACCCTGGAAATCGAAGACAAAGAATTTATCGTGCTGGTTGGTCCTTCCGGCTGCGGAAAATCCACCACCCTGCGCATGGTTGCCGGTCTTGAAGAGATTTCTGATGGTGAACTCTACATCGGCGACAAGCTGGTTAACGATGTAGCCCCCAAGGATCGCGACATCGCCATGGTGTTCCAGAACTATGCTTTGTATCCCCATATGACAGTGTTTGACAACATGGCATTCGGCCTAAAACTGCGCAAGACCCCCAAGGACGAAATCAAGCGCCGTGTTGAAGCTGCCGCTCATATCCTGGACATTGAACATCTGCTCAACCGCAAGCCCAAGGCTCTTTCCGGTGGTCAGCGTCAGCGCGTTGCGCTGGGTCGTGCTATCGTCCGTGAGCCCAAGGTCTTCCTGATGGACGAACCGCTGTCCAACCTGGACGCCAAACTGCGTGTTGCCATGCGTACCGAAATTACCAAGCTGCATCAGCGCCTGCAGACCACCTTTATCTATGTTACCCATGACCAGACTGAGGCCATGACCATGGGTTCCCGCATTGTTATCATGAAGGATGGCTTTGTCCAGCAGGTTGATACGCCCCAGAACAACTATGACTATCCCCACAACAAGTTTGTTGCCGGCTTCATCGGCAGCCCCCAGATGAACTTCTTTGACGTGCATCTGCAGGCTGAAAACGGCAAAGTCTATGCCATCTTTGGTGACAGCAAGATCCTGGTGCCTGACAGCAAAATCAAGCGCTTGGTAGATGAAAGCTATGTCGGCAAGGATGTTATCATGGGCATCCGCCCTGAGAACATCTCTGATGCTCCCGAGCTTGTGGAAGCCAACCCCGAAGCCAAATTCAAGGTTCATGTTGATGTAACCGAACTGATGGGCTCCGAAACCTACCTGTATCTGTCCACCGAAAGCAAGGAAGATAACGTGGTTGCCCGCGTTGATCCCCGCACCTCCACCAAAACCGGGGATGATATCTGGGTTGTTATGGACACTTCCCGCCTGCATTTCTTTGACAAGGAAACGGAGAATACCATTCTCGCCAGGTAATCAAAGAGTAACCCCTACTGCCGTCTTTTGACGGCAGTTTTTAATTGTTAATCATTTTGTGCGGCATTTTGCTTGCGTGTCTGTGGATGGTTTGCGGAAAACTTGGCCCACAGCCTGTGGATAAACATGTTTTTCAGTCATGGATAATTTACAAAAACCTTACCAGGAACCGGATTAACGACTCAAATCGCGAAAAACTGTGGATAAACCTGTGGATTGTGTGGATATTCATCGTTTATATACATTGCTTATTCGTATTTCATGTAAGTTTGGTTTTCTTTACAATTAATAGGCGGTAAGATATAATATGTTGTATTGCGTTTTGAAGGAGGGGAAGTGCATGCTGAAGCGTTTGCTTGGTTTGTCGGTATTTGTATTTGCTTTCCTCCTTCTAATAACATCCATGATCGTTTCATCGGAAAGCGAAGAAGTCATTATCCTGCCGCGTGGTAATGTACAATGGGTTGCCGCTTTACCACCTGCAACAAATCCGGACACAGCTGAGCAGGCTGTGCAACCTGAAGCTGAGTCCATTTACGAAGATGGTAGTTTCCACCATATACCGGTAAGGATGCCGCTTATCTATCCAGAGGCTGATGCCAACGGCACAACCCTTGGATGCTCTAGCTACTATCGGGCTGCTTACACAGCATTCCGGCTCTCTGAAAGCGGCGGGTAACTTTCTTTTTGTTCAATTCATGTAAAGATAGAAAGGATGATTTTTTATGGCAAAGCCTGCAAAAACACAAGCAAATAATAACAAAGCATTATCAGCCATTACATTGGTTGTTTTGCTGGTTGTAACGGTGGCCTTCCTGCTCCTGGGCGTTACCGGACGTAAACTGGACAGCGAGGGGCTTTATAAATTGCTGCCCTGGATTCCCACACCGACCTCCCGTTTTGAGTGGAGAGAAGCCCTCGTTCCCGGCGCGGACTTTGGTGAGACAGAAACCTACACCTACACATCCCTCGCCAAGGATACGGCAGAGTTTGACGCCACTGTCAGCATTCTGTCTGCACGCGTTGCACAAATGGGATCAACAGGCGTAGCCCTTGACGAGCAGGATGGCAACAAACTATTGCTGACGCTGCCCAAAGGGGTTTACACCCCGGAAACTATTTCACAACTTTCCAGCGTTGGTCACTACGCCTTTGCTGATGGCGAGGGAAATGATTTTCTGGATGGTTCCCACATTACAAATGCTAACTTAGCCCCTGCCGACCAAACAATGCAGAACTGGTATCTGTCTTTCGAACTGGATGAGGAAGGCAAGAAGATATTCGGTGACAAAACAACTGAGCTGGTGGGGCAGAATGTACTCCTTAAAAAGGACGGCATTACGCTTATGCAGGCAAATATCGGTGAACCCCTGACAGAAGGCGGTGCTTCTTTGCCGGGCTTTACCTATGAAGATGCTTTCGTTAACGCATTGCTGATGCGCAGCGGCGCTCTTCCTGCTGATTTAGGAGAAGCCGAAGCGCAGGTTGGTGCCCCCATGTTGGGCGAAGCAACGGCCAAGAATGCATTGATCGGCCTTTGGGCTGCTGCTGCCGTTATCTGTGTTGGTTTAATCCTTAAATACCGCTTGGCGGGTATCATTGCAGCCTGGGCATTGGTTGCGGAATTGGGCCTTCTATGGTTCTTTGCAGCGCTGATGAAAGTGGGCTTCACTGTATCTTCGCTGCTGGCTATCACGGTCACCTTTGCACTGGCGGTATATGGTGTGCTGGTCGTTTATCAGGGAATGGCGGGGGACCTGGCCAGGGGACGTGCAGCCAAGCAAGCGCTGAAGGAATCCTATTCCACCTTTGGCCATGTTGCCCTTGATGTGTTCGTACCTCTGTTCATTCTTTCTCTTGTGCTGATCATCATGGATTCTGGTGTTATCGGTCAGTTCTTCCGGATGCTGGCGGTTGGTATGTTGGTTAACATGGCGGCAGTCTTTATCATCCTGCGCGTGCTGTTAAGCAATACCATCTCTGTGGTGGGAGAGAAGAGCACGCTGTACATTTCTGGCAGAGCCAAGGAGGCGGTATAAATGAAAAAAAGTTCAGTTCCTTTTCTGGTATTTTCGTTGCTGATTGCAGCAGCAGGCATTCTCATTGCTGTGCTGAAACTTGGCTTTGTTTTTAATGGTACCGCGGCTTCGATGATTAACGTAACCCAGATGTGGCTTTGCATGCTGGCGGGGGTTATCTTCAGCCTGCTGTATGGCTTTGTACGGTTTGACAGAGCCCACGCCGTTGCCCTTGCCTTCGCTGCTTTGCATGATTTTCTGCTAACCTTCGCGCTTACTGCCATCGCCACCATGGTATTACCTAAGATGACAAGCATTCCAGCAGCCAGCACCTTAACAACTGCGATTGTGGTTTCCATCGCCTTTGTTTACTGCCAAACCATGATTGTGCTGAGGGAAGGGCGCCAAGTGATACGCACAACCTCCCGTCGGGATGTAACGCTTGAAGACGCGGCAGGTTTGGCTGTCAGCAATTCCCGTGCCCTGCGTGTACGGGTTGTGGTAGCGTTGCTGGTACTGGTGCTAGCAGTTTCTCTTGTCGGCGGAATGGGTCTCTTTGTCGCATTTGTTCCCGTAATCATCTCAATTTTCGTATCCTTTTATTCGGCAGAAAAGCTGACACCCTATGTCTGGGCGTCCAGCGCCGCTGTTTTGAAGGGGCGTAAAGTCTACAAATAATATCGATTGTAGAGCGCGTCTTCGCCGCGTGCGGAGGCGCGCTCTGTTTTTATCCGTGAGAGGTTTCATGTTGCAGTTTATTAAAAGGACAGAACCATACAAAATAGCAGGTCAGCCTGATTGGGTGGCTGCGCTGCTGCATGCCAGGGGGGTGAACACCCCGGAGGAAGCAGAGGCATTTTTTCATCCATCCCTAAACCATCTGCATGATCCCATGCTGATGAAGGATATGGACAAAGCTGTCAACCTCATAAAGGATGCTGCAAAGCGTAAGCTGCGTGCAGTTGTGTATGGAGACTATGACGTGGACGGCATGTGCGCTTCAGCGTTGCTTTGTGAAACATTGCGCTCCATGGGAGTAAAAGCCGTCGTCTACATCCCTGACCGGCACACAGAGGGATATGGCTTAAACCGGGAAGCCATCGAAAAACTTGCTCCCCAGGCTGATTTGTTAATTTCTGTAGACTGTGGAATAACCAGCCTGGAGGAAGTTGCATTAGCTAAAAAACTGGGAATGACAGTTATTATTACTGATCACCATACCATTCCTGACGTGTTGCCTGGGGCAGATGCTGTTCTTTCGCCTATGCGGGGTGAATATCCTTTCCCATACCTTTGCGGTGCAGGGGTGGCATGGAAGTTATCCGTTGCGCTTAAAGGGATAGAATTTGCAAAAAAACAATTGGATTTGGCAGCCCTTGCTACCATGGCTGACATGGTACCCCTGCAAGGGGAAAATCGAATCATCGCTGCCATAGGGCTGGAAGCCTTAGGTGGTACAAAGCGTGCGGGACTAATCGCACTTAAAGAAATTTCCTCATTGCCTCCAAACACACCCCTGACAAGTGACCAAGCGGTGTTTCAATTGGCGCCCAGGCTGAATGCCGGCGGCAGGCTATCGACAGCCAGCGACGCGCTGGAATTGCTGCAAACAGACAGCGCTGTACGGGCCGACCTTCTTGCAAAGGAACTGGATCACCTGAACACCCAGCGCAAGCAGGAAGAAAAGAGGGTGTTGGATGCAGCCCTATCCCAGGTGCAGCAAATGGATTTAACGAATCTATATACCCTTGTTGCAGTGGGAGATGGGTGGAACAGTGGCGTAATTGGTTTGGCAGCAGGAAGACTTGCGGAAAAATATAGTTTCCCTTCCATTGTTTTATCCCGTGAGGGAGACACTTGCGTTGGCAGTGCCCGCAGCGCAGGAGAGGTGGATTTATATCAGGCTTTGAAGGAATGTGAGGATTTGTTCCTGCGTTTTGGTGGGCATAAGCAAGCGGCAGGACTTACCATTGCAAACGAAAACATTCCCGCCTTCAAAGAACGATTTAATCAAGCTGTTTTGTCACAGCTGCCTGAAAAGGATATACTTCCTGTTGCCCACTATGACTTGGAGGCTCCTTTGTCCCTGGTTACCCCAGAAAATGTGCAAACTATCAATCTTCTCTCTCCCTTTGGTGTGGGAAATCCCGCCCCTGCTTTTTTATTAAAGGATGCACAGGTTGTCAGTTCAAGGGCTGTTGGCACAGAAGGCCAGCATCTGAAGATGACCCTGCAAGACGGAGAGGACCTTCGCAACGCCATTGCCTTTGGCTTTGGAGAGCTAACTGAAAAGTTGAAGGGCTCACAGCATATTTTGTATCGCATGCAGATAAACGAGTTTCGCGGAAAAGTCAGCGCAGAATGCATAGTGAAACAGATAATCGCAGGTCATGATGCTTTTCCAGAGGATGCCGAATTAGAAGAGAGCTATATTTTGCAGGAAATGGTATACTGTACGTCGAATGATACCATTCCTGCCGAAGTTTTTGAAAGAGATGTTGAGGTGCAGGGGCATAGGGGTACATTGTTTCTGTGCAGGACTGCCGAAACCGCCTCCAGCCTGAGGAGCAGATATCCTTGGATAAATGTTGCCAGGGGCAGCGTAGAGGACAAGAGAGCCTATAACACCATCCTCTTCCCTGCCCAGGTAAAGGAGATTCGGTCCCCATTTAACAAAGTGGTTTTGTGCGATGGACTTCTTTGTCCTAACGAAGCGGGGCATATACGAAGGATGCTTCCTGAGGCACAGATATATGTCAAAGGCAGATCGGCATCGCTAAAGAAGCGCGTCAGTAATTTCACGTTGACTACGGATGAATTGAGGGAAGCTTATGTCGTTTCAAGACGGGAGGGGGCTCTTTCCAGCCTTCATTGGCCGCAGAGCAAGCAACATGCAGCATTATTGATCTTGGACGAACTAGCTCTGCTTACCTATTCGCCCTATTCGGGGCATATCACCCTGTTGCCTGTCAGAAAATGCGACCCAGCAGAGAGCAAACTTTTTACTCTATTACAGTCAAAGGAGGCGTAACATGGCTCATTCAGCTTTTAAATCCATGACACTGGATGAAATGATCGCACGTATAAAAAAAGCGCATCCTGATGAAGATACGGCGTTAATCGAAAAAGCATACCGTTTCTCTGCCAATGCCCATGATGGGCAGGTTCGAAAAAGCGGTGAGCCGTATTTTACGCATCCTGCATTTGTTGGCAGCGTGCTGACCGAAATCATGCTGGATACATCGACCATCGCTGCAGGTATTCTTCACGATACAGTGGAAGATAACGAGAGCATATCCGTTGATGACATTCAGAAAGAATTCGGCCAGGAAATCGCCATGCTGGTGGATGGCGTCACCAAGCTTGGCCGCTTAAATTTCCATGACAGAGAAGAGCAGCAAGCAGAATCTTTGCGCAAAATGATCCTGGCCATGGGCCGAGATATCCGCGTCGTTCTTATCAAACTTGCGGACAGGCTGCACAATATGCTGACCCTTGGGTATCAGCCCAAGGACAAACAGGTGGCCATTGCCAGAGAAACCCTGGACATTTACGCGCCTATTGCCCATCGTTTAGGCGTTTATACCATTAAACAGGAGCTTGAGGATCTGGCGCTTAGCTATATTGACCCCGAAGGTTATCGGGAGGTAGCGCTAAAAGTGGGTGCCAAGCGGATAGAGCGGGAAAATCAGATTAAAACGATCATCTCTATCCTCAGCGAAAAGCTGGAGCAAATGGGCATCAAACACTACGAAATCGAGGGACGTCCCAAGCATCTGTATAGTATCTACCGTAAGATGGTGATACAAAACCGTCATTTTGACCAGATATTCGACCTGATTGCCGTGCGGGTATTGGTGGACAGCATACCGGATTGTTATACGGTGCTGGGTGTAGTGCACACCTTATGGAACCACATGCCCCTGCGGTTTAAAGACTATATTTCCGTCCCGAAAAACAATATGTACCAAAGCCTGCACACTACCTTGGTAGGCGGCCGCACCATACCTACCCCGTTTGAAGTGCAGATACGCACATTCGAAATGCACCGGGTGGCCGAATATGGTATTGCCGCACACTGGAATTATAAAGACGGTGGCAAGGACAAGTCGCTGGATACAAAACTCTATTGGCTGCGCCAGATTTTGGACTGGCAAAGTGAAACCAAGGATTCCAAGGAGTTTATTGACGGCCTGAAAACTGATTTGTTCAGCGAAGAGGTTTTCCTCTTTACCCCCAAGGGCGATATTATCAACATGCAGCGGGGAGCCACCCCCCTTGATTTCGCCTACCGCATTCACTCGGGTGTGGGCAATATGTGTACCGGTGCCAAGGTGAATGGAAAGATTGTTCCTCTGGACACCGAGCTTCAAACAGGGGATCGGGTTGAGATCATCACCAGCAAATCATCCAAAGGCCCCAGCATGGACTGGCTGAAGATTGTTAAAACACAGCAAGCAAAGGCCAAGATACGGCAATTTTTCAAAAAAGAATTGCGGGGCGAAAACATCGCCCTTGGACGGGACATGCTGGAGCATGAAGCCAAGAGACGGGGTGTAAAACTTGGAGAACTGACAAAGCCGGAGTTTTATGAACCCCTGCTGAAGAAGTATGCCTTCCCTGATTTTGACGCCATCTACGGTGCTGTTGGCTATGGCGTAGTCCCTTCCATCTATGTGATTGGACAGCTCATGGAGGAACAGCGCAAGCTTACCGAGCCCGATACACCCAAAAAAGGACAGTTGCTGCCTGATCCAAAGGATGTTGTCAAACAACGGGGCAAGCCTACCCAGGGCGTGTACGTAGAGGGAGGCGCTGGCATGCTGGTGCGCTTTGGGCATTGCTGCAACCCTGTGCCGGGAGATGATATCATCGGCTATATCACCAGAGGCCGCGGCGTTACCGTGCATAAATCAGATTGTGTCAATGCCATTAATTCTGAAGACGAGCGCATGGTCCAGGTCTCCTGGGCAGAGCAGGATAAGGCAACATTCAACGCCAGCCTTCGCATCATTGCTTATGATCACCCCAGTTTGTTGGGAGAGATTACCGTCTATGTGTCCGATGTGGGCACGCCTGTCACAGCAGTGTCCGTTAAAATTAATCGCAATGGCACCTGTACTATCCATATGATTATTCAGGTTTCAAGCAAGGAGCAGTTACAGCAGGTATTAACCAGGTTGCGCAAGCGCTCAGATGTTATTGATGCGTACCGTACAGCCAGCTAAGGAGAAATATGAGAAGCGTCGTACAACGGGTAAAGAATGCCAGCGTTACAGTGGACCAGCGGTTGGTGGGAGAGATTGGCCCGGGCTTGCTGGTACTGCTTGGCGTGGAAGAAAATGATACGGATAAGGATGCCATTTACATGGCAGACAAGATAAGCAAACTTCGGATTTTCGAGGATGAAAACGGAAAAATGAACTTGAGCGTCATGGATGTTGGCGGTTCGGTTCTCATGGTTAGCCAGTTCACCCTCCTTGGTGATGCCAGGGGACAAAACAGACCCGGTTTTACCAAGGCAGCAGTTCCGGAAAAAGCGGATAGGCTGTATCAGGTTGCTTGTCAAAGGTTGCGAGAGAATGGAGTGCCTGTAGAAACGGGGGAGTTTCGGACGCATATGGAGGTTGCCCTTCTCAATGATGGCCCAGTTACAATATTGCTGGATAGCAGAAAACAGTTTTAGGAGAATTTATGCTGGTTGAAAAGGTCGTTATAGGCGCACTGGAGACAAACTGCTACATTATTTCTGCAGGAAAAGAAGCCAGAGAAGTAATCATCATAGACCCTGGTGCAGACAAAGATACAATTCTGGATGCAGTGGGCGATCGGACAATCAAAGCGGTGATGCTGACCCACGGGCACTTTGACCATACAGGTGCCTTGGACGCATTCTCCAAGTATCCAATCTATATCCATAAAGAGGATGCACCTATGCTTTCGGATACGCGGCTGAATGGCGGTTACCTTGTCGGGGATGGTCATCAACGGCCGGAAGCGACCAGGTTTTATAAGGAAGGGGATGTGGTTGACTTAGCCAACATGCACCTTAAAGTTTTGGAAACGCCGGGACATACCATGGGCAGCGTATGCATTTTAGAAGGCGATCAGATGCTGACAGGGGACACCCTCTTCAAAGGCGATTATGGCCGCACAGACTTAGCCGGAGGCAGTGCCACCTTGATGCGAGAGTCTTTGCGCAGGCTGTTTTCTATGCA
>CAYFSQ010000028.1:0-2828 GCA_964345895.1 uncultured Oscillospiraceae bacterium | reverse complement strand
ATTATCACTGTACAACAGTCCCTTCCCGTTCCTACTGCAAAGGATACAGATGTCTATGTTGGCATACCATTTTGCGTATCGCGGTGTTATTATTGCAGCTTTTTAAGCGCTGAGGTTGGCAAAGGGGAGTGGCTTGCGCCTTATGTGGACGCTTTGCTTCTTGAAATCGAAAGTACAATCAAATTAATTCAGCGAAAAGGGTTAAATGTCCGGGCATTCTACATGGGCGGCGGGACGCCGACTGCCCTGCCCCTGCCTCTTTTCAGGAAAGTATTACATGCAGCACAACCCCTGATTGATCTGGCAACGGAAGCGACCATTGAAGCGGGGCGCCCGGATACACTGGATAAGGACAAATTGCTGGCCATACATGATGTTGGTGCTTCCAGGATTTCCATCAATCCCCAGACCATGCACGATGAAACGCTGGCGATGATTGGCAGGAATCATACCAGGAAACAAACAGAGTACGCTTATAAGCTGGCGAGGGATATTGGCTTTAAACACATCAATATGGATATAATTGCTGGCCTGCCAAAAGAGGACGAGGAACACTTTGCAAAAACACTTACTTGGTCAGAAACATTAAAGCCAGAATCTTTGACCATCCATACATTAAGTGTAAAACGCTCCAGTGTCCTTCACCTGAAACAGGATTCCCTGCCCCGGGGAGAGCTTGTATCCACCATGGTTGACATGGGCAGAGCGCACGCATATAAACAGGGAATGCAGCCCTACTATTTGTACAGGCAAAAACACCAGGCGGGCAATCTTGAGAATGTTGGGTATGCTCAGCCTGGGCATGCCTGTCTGTATAACATTGACACGATGGAGGATATCTGTTCCGTGCTGGCTGTGGGGGCTGGCAGCATTACGAAAAGGGTATGGCCAGGTCGTGAAAAAATAGTACGTGCGCCGAACGTTAAGGAAATCGAGCACTATATAAACCGGGTGGACGAAATGGTGCAAAGAAAAATTATTCTTTGGGACGAAGGATAAAGCAAATAAGAAAAGCCCTCCTTTCTGAAAGTGTGATACAGAAAGGAGGGCTTTTTATTGAAGAAAATACTGAATGGTTAGGGTTTCACGCGTTCCAGGTATTCTTCCAAAACCAAACCTGTCAACTGCATATACTTGCTGATATCCTTGCCAACATAGCGAATATGCCAAGGCTCTGCGCTGAACCCTGTTACCTCTTCTTTTCCTGGGGGATAACGCAGGATGAACCCATGGTCCCAGCAGTTGTCGCGTAGCCAGCGGGCTTGTTCAGTTGATGAAAAGGAGCGATCGGGCACAGTAAGATCGAAGGCAAGGCCGGTTTGGTGCTCGCTGGTGCCAGGCTTGGCCACATGCTTCTCTGCTTGCTTTTCTGCGGCAGTTTCTGTCAGCGCAGGCTCAGTACCAGTTTCACCCAGGTACTTATTTTTTTCATTCGTAAATAACAGCCGCTGTTCATCCCAGGTGCGGTATGCTTCACTAACCTGCCATACCATCACCCCATCTGCCTGGGCGGCTGTTAACATTTCGGAAAGGGCCTTGGCTGCGATATCAACAGCCTGCTTTTCCGCGTTTTTTAGAACAACCTGCTCTTGGGTAAGAATATCTTTCAGTAAAACCAGGTTCTTCGGGACATAGCCATCCTTTAAGGAGTTGGTGCGATTCACCAGGATGGGTAAATCTGCTGCAGGCAAGCTGGGTGGAGAGGGGACAGGAGTCACCTGGATGGTGTGAGCGCTTGACCCATACAGCATGTTGAGGGTATCGGCTCCTGCAAGTCCATCTGATGCTAGTCCGTGTTGTTGCTGAAACAAACTGACAGCGTCCCTCGTGGCACCGCCAAACTGCCCATCCACATCACCTTGATAGTAACCCAGCTGCTTTAAACGGCTCTGTAACGCTTTAACATCGGTGCTGATAGAACCCATCCGCAAAAGTGCTTCGGTAGGTCTTGATGCAAGCGTGGGCGGTGCGATGCTGGGGGAAGGGGTAATCTTTACCTCTATATCGTAGGCTTTATTGGTCTGGAAGGACATATACAGCAGCACCAAGCTGGCTATAACAATCAAGACGGAAAGTACCAACAGTACAATGTTGGAAGGAGATTTGAATGCTTTTCTCATAGTTCCTCCTTGTGCTTGCGCACACATAAGTATATCCATATTGAATATCCAGTGTCAACATTGTCGGTCACCTGAATGCGTGATACAATGCTGTCTGGAGGATAGTAGAATGAGAAACGCTGTAGTATTTGACCTAGATGGAACGCTGCTTAACACTTTAACTGATATTGCTTCCAGCATGAACCATGCCTTGGAGGCTGTTGGGCTTAGCCCCCATGAAGAGAGTGCTTATAAGCTCTTCACTGGCGATGGGGCAGTGAACCTTACCAAGCGCGCTCTGGGTGATCACCAGGAGCACCTTGAGAAGGTATATCGGCTGTACAGAGAAACCTATGAAAAGAATTCCCGTAACCATACCGCGCCATATGATGGCATTGTACCTATGTTAAAAGAGTTACATTCGAATGGTTATCAGCTGATGGTGCTTAGCAACAAGGATGATGGGGATGCTAAAGCGGTGGTTCAACACTATATTCCGGAAATTTCCTTTGCAAGGGTGCAGGGGAAAATAGAGAACATGCCCGTTAAGCCAGACCCATCCCTCGCCTTTAAGATGTTAAACGATCTGGGCGTACTCCCTGAGCAGCTTTGGTATGTTGGGGACACAGCAACCGATATGCGCTGCGCAAAAAACATTGGCGCAACATCCGTTGCAGTAACATGGGGATTTCAGACAAAAGATATGTTGATGAAGGAAGAACCTGACTT
>CAYFSQ010000027.1:0-24036 GCA_964345895.1 uncultured Oscillospiraceae bacterium | reverse complement strand
TGGCTATTTTGACGCTGGTGCTCAGCATCCCCACCATCATTTTCGGTGCCTACGGCATGAACGTTAACTCCGCCAGCATGCCCTTTGCCGACCATCCCATGGGGTTCTGGATTATCATCGGCTTTACGGCAGTGATCAGCACGGTGCTGGCGCTGGTCTTTAAAAAGATGAACCTCTTTAAGTAAACAATGCCCGGTGAAACCTAACTTTGGAGCGATGCATGGATAAACCTGACTTAGATAAAGCCGAGAGGCTGAAACGCAACAAGCAGCGCCTGGCGATTGTGCTATACGTGCTGCTTGTTGTGTCCCTTGTGTTTGCCTTGGTGCGCTTTGTGCAGACGCCCCCCGACGCCATTACCCAGGAACCGGGCGGCCGCACCAAGAACGACTATGGGCTGATGGTTGTGCAATGCCTGCTTGGCATGCTGGTCGCCTACCTGCCTGCGTTTATCGAAAAAAAGCTGAACATTGACATCCCCGACCTGCTGGAATATGTATACTTGGTGTTCCTCTTTTGCGCCATCTACCTGGGGGAGGTGCGCAACTATTATTTCCGCATCCCCTATTGGGACACCATCCTCCATGCCATGAGCGGCGGCATGCTGGCAATTATCGGCTTTTACATCGTGCATATCCTCAACAACTGGGACAGGCTGGATTTGCACCTAAGCCCTTTCTTTGTCGCCTTCTTTGCCTTCTGCTTTGCCGCAGCCTGCGGCGTCGTATGGGAAATTTACGAGTTTTCGGTGGACAGGCTGCTTTCGATGAACATGCAAAAATATCTCACCGACACAGGGGAAGCCTTGGTAGGCGCTGCTGCGCTGCAGGACACCATGGAGGATTTGATTGTCGACCTGGTAAGCGCCCTGGTGATGTCAGCCCTGGGCTATTCAGCGCTGGCGAAAAGGAAGAAAACACCAAGCGGGAAAGAATAGATTATCGCTAAACCGATACCCAAAAGCCTCCGGAAAACCGGAGGCTTTTGCTATGCCATACTCAGCCATATACAGTCCTTGCTCCCATTTCATTTGGTGAGGAGCTTGTTGCATCATGGCGCAAACCGCATCACCTAATCCTGTTGTCTATGGATTATTCTGAAAACTTACCCGGATGTTGCTGTTGCTGGTGCGCACATCCAAAGGAATGGGGCCCTGATGGGCATGGTGTTTCAGGCTGTTTTTACCGTTGCTGGTTCCGCTGGTTACGCTGTACTCTTCCTGCGTATGGGGCAGGCTGCCATCTACCGCAGCGTTGGAGGTGCGCAGGGTAAGGGCTGTGCCCTCAAGATGGCTGAAGATGATTTTACCGTTGGAGGTACGCAGGGTGAGGGCATCGCCGCTGGCAACCTGGTGTGCCTCCAGGCGGGCGTTGCTGGTGCTCAGGGTAATGGGACCGGCAGCGCTGAGGTTTTCCGCCTGCAAACGGCCGTTGGAGGAGGACAGATTCATGGCCTTGGCAGACAGGGCGCTGACCAAGAGGCGGCCATTGGAGGTGGCCAGGCGCAGCGTACCCCACACCGAAATACCCTCCATCTGGATGTGGCTGTTGCTGGTCTGGGCATCCAGGGCAGCCGCCAGTTCCGCTGGCACCGTCAGGGTTACGCTGCTTTTTTCTCCAAATATCTGGCGGATGCCAAACAGGCTGATGAGGGGCAGCGGCTGCTGCACCAGGCGCAGCTCGCCGTTGTCCACCGTCAGATCATACCGGATGTACTCGTCCTGCATGTAACGCAGTTCAATTTCTTCGTTGCCGCCCCGCTGTATTTCTATAGGGCAGTTGCGGGCCCGGATGAATATCTGTCGCACCGCTTCAGCCTTGACATGCACCGTGCGCAGGCCATGGGCGCTTTGCTGCTTATCTTTAGGCGGTGTTTCACTATGGGCTGCTTTGCTGCTTTGCTCCGTGCGGGCTTCCATGATGCCGGACACAATTTCATCCATGGACCCAAGCCCCGCAATGGTTTCTTCGACGGTATAGCCAAGGTCTGCTGCTTTGTCCTCAATCAGTTCGGCATAGTAGTTAACGGCGTCCCTGCGCTCATTCTCCGGCAGCATATGCAGGGCGCTTTCCAATTGGCTTAGAAACTCGGTGAGGTTCATGGCTTTTCCTCCTTGATAAACTCGTATACCTTGCTGATTTCCGCCCATTCACGCAAGAAGTCCTCGATGGCCAGATGCCCTCTTTGGGTGATGCGGTAGTATTTGCGAAGCCGTCCGCCATGCTCCCGGGTGTAGCTTTCTACCGCGCCGGAAGCTTCCAGCCTCTTCAATACGGGGTAGAGGGTAGACTCAGACAGCGCAATAATACCGGCCACATCCCGGCTAAGCAGGTAGCCATAGCTGTCGCCTTGGGTAAGCAGTTTGAGCACGCATGCCTCAATAATGCCGCGCTTAAGCTGTGCATCCATCCAATCACCTCCTGATGGATGATACTATACGACGTATGATATATGATGTCAACAAATATTAAAAAATTCTAATGTTCACTTGTTCCGCTGATGGCGAAAGCCTGTTACTTGCCTGGCTCTAAAATCATTTCATGGCAGAGGCTGCTGGTAATCAGCTTCATGCGACGCTGCCTGTCGCCCAATATCCACATCAGCTTGGTAACGGCGGCCTCCGTGGTCATATCGTGGGCGCCGTGGATGTTGCGCCCGTCGGGCACATCGTGGCCCACTTCGTAAACAGAAAAGTCTGCCTTTTCGTAGACGCACTGGGTGGTAACAAGGGTAACAATGCCCTGGGCAGACAGCTTTTTCAGGCTGTCCACCAGGTTGCGGCGGATGTAGTGCAGGCCGCCCAGGCCAAAGGCTTCCAGTACCAATCCCTGATAGCCTGCCTTGGCCAGGTGGTCGAATATCTCCGGGTCGGTGCCGGGCATCAGCTTCAGCAAAAACACCCGGGGGTCGATGTCCGCCATGGTACTAAGGGGCAAATCAGGCGGCGTCAGCACGGCCTGGCTGCTCAGGTGCAGGCCGTCGGCATCAAAGTAGCCCACCGGCGGTGCGTTGATGGAATCAAAGGCATCGTAGCTTAGGGTGCGCATCTTCACCGCCCTGGTGCCGTAGATCACCTTATGATGAAAGGAGATATACACCCCCGGAGCCGCATGGGCAGCGACGGAGAAGGCCTCCTCCAAATTGATGGGGGCATCGGAAAAGGGGTATTGCAGCGGCAGCTGGGAGCCGGTCAGCACCACGGGCTTGCCCAGCCCCTGCAGCATAAAGCTGAGGGCAGAAGCGGTGTAGGCCATGGTATCGGTGCCGTGGGTGATGACCACGCCGTCATTTTCTTCCGCCGCCCAGCGGGCGGCCTTGGCCAGCAGCTGCCATTCCTCCGGCTGTATGTTGGAGGAGTCCAGGGTGAACACATCCTGGGATGTAATGTCGGCAAACTCGGTCAGCCGGGGGGACAGGCGCAGGATTTCTTCAGCGCGCATAGCGGGAATCAATCCATTGCTGGAGCGCAAGCTGGCAATGGTGCCGCCGGTGGCAAGCAGTGCAATTTTGGGGCGCATAGTGGCCTCCCTCAGTTATATGATAGTCGGATTATAGCATCGGCGCAGGGCACTGTAAAGAAAGGCATGGCCGTGGCCGGGCTAAAAAGCCCGCAAGGCTTGAAAGGATTGCGGGCTTTTGCGGCTTAAGTACCAGTGAGGCAGGGTTGTTGCTATTGGGGCTCGTAGGTCAGCAGCATCGCGCCGAAGTAATCCATTTGCAGGGTGTCGCCTATGCGCTGAAAAACATACTTGGTGCCGTAAAAGTCTGCCACCAGGGTATCCCCTTCCGCTGCCCAGGTGAGGGGGCCGATAGCAGTGCCGCCAATGGTCATTTTAGCGCTGCCATCGGATAGAAACTGTACATCGTAACGCCCGATCAAGGCGGTGTCCACAGCAACACCGGCAGCTTCCGCCTTGACGCACACATACATCTTGTCCGTTACCTCGCCAGAGGGGACTTCCTGGGTGGCGGGGGCTTCCAAGGGAAAAGGCTGGGCGGCTGCTTCGTCAAGGGGCTGGGCCCTAGCCGTTGTATCGGAAGCGGGTATTTCTTCCTGTTGGGCAGGCAGGGTTGTTTCTGCTGCAACGGGCGCTTCACCTTGCAGCCCGGCATCGCTGCGCCGTTTCACAATACTCTCCCCATCCAGGGCGTTTTGGTTCAGGACCGTTACAAAGGCTTTGTAGGTTTCTTCCGAGGCATCCATGGGAATGTACACCTTAAAATCTGCATTGTCCTGGGGGAAGTGCATCCCGTAGGAGGACAGGATGCTTGCATCCCCGCCCTCCATGTATACCTCCTTCAACAGGGGCATGCCATTGAACATCAGGTTACCAATGCTCTGCACCCTGGGCAGCACATGCACCGTGGTCACTTTGGCGTTGTTCTGGTAGGCAAAGTCGGCATAGTGCTGCCTGTCCATCACCAGGGTTTCAAAGCCGCAGCCATAGAAAGCGCCTTCAGCGATGGTCTGGATATAGTCACCCAGCACAGCTTCCTTCAGGTTTTCGCACAGGTTGAAGGCGTACAGCCCCAGCTCCTTTACCCCGTTGTGGAAGGTGATGGTTTCAAGGCTTTCGCACCCTTCAAAGGCGCGGATGCCCACCAGGTCGATGGGGCCGTAGCAATCGACCTGCCTTAAGGTGGTGCAGTTCAGGAAGGCGGAATCAGCAATGCTGGTGACCGTTTCAGGGATGACCACCTGGCTTAAGCTTGTATTATCCTGGGTGCCCTGGGCAACCGACAGAACGCTTAGGTTGGAAAAAGCGCTGGTGCCAATGGCAGTGACATCCACCCCATTTATCTGCCTTGGGATAACGCAAAGGGGGGATGTGCCAATGTATTTACTTAGCGTACCCGTTTGGGCGTCGAACTCAAAATCACCTTCGGGGTTGGGGCTATCTGGCATCTTTGCAAAGGTGTCGGGGTCCCCTTCCTTGCTCAGGCGCAGATACCAGGGGAATTGCAGCGCCGCTTCCAGGGCGGCGGTTTCTTCCTCTGTGGCATCCTGGGCGATGCGCAGGCTGTGGGGGGATAGCCCCAGGCCATTTTCCGGCATTGCCCGGGCAGGCAGCACCACTTCTTTTAAGGACGAGCAGCCCTTAAATGCATCCATGCCAATTTTCGGCGCGCCGCCTTTGAACACCACTTTTTCAAGGTTAATGCAGCCCTCAAAGGCATTTGCGCCGATAAACTCCACATGTTCCGGCACCACAATTTCCTTGAGGTTGGTACAGTTTTTAAAGGCCTCCGCGCCGATATGGGTGATGGAGTCAAACAGATGGATGCCTTCCAGCTGGCTGTCCATAAAGGCGCGCTCCCCAATGGTGGTAAAGCCCTCGCTGTGGGGTACGCTGAAAGCCTTGATGGCAGCCCCCTTAAAGATCTCCGGGCCAATGCCCCTCACATCCACTTGGTCGAATGTCCAGTACATGGTCATGGCGTCCAGGCTGCCCGTATACCCGCTGATGATGCCGGTATCCTTGTCAAAGGCCGTAAAGGTGCCATTTGGCGGATAGGGGGGCTGGTCGGGTGGGTTGGCGCGCCATACCGTAAGCCCCTCGCCATACCCCAGGGTTTCAAAGAGGGTTTTGGCGGCCTGGGCCTGCTCGCGGGTAGCATCCATGGGCAGGTCAATGTCCGTCAGCTTGTCGCACCCGGTAAATGCGTCAGGGGCAATCTGGGGCAGGGTGTAGCTGTGAAAGACGATGTAGCTAAGGGACGAACAGTTGAGGAAGGCTTCCTTGCTGATGGTTTTAAGGCTGCCGGGCAATACCACGTCCTCCAGCCAGGTGCAGCCAGAAAAGGCGTTTCCGGGGATTGTTTTGATGCCTTCCGGCAGGGTGATGTTGCGCAGCTGGCTGCCGCTGAAGGCCTTCTCTGCAAGGGATTGCAAGCTATCCGGCAACGCAAGGCTTTTCATGGGCAATGCGCCCAGCGCGCCCTCGCCGATATGTTGCAGGGTTTCCGGTAGCTTCAGTTCCGCCAGTCTGGCGGCGAAGAAGGCTTCCTTTTCCAGGCTGCTTATCCCCTTGGGCAGGTGGATGCGGCGGATGTCCTTGCGGGCAAAGAAAGCCCTTGGGCCAATGGCTGTAACGGGGATGCCGCCTATTTCTTCAGGCAGTTTAAGGTAGGCATCGTCCCCAAGGTAGCCGGTGATGGTGCCGGTGGCAGCATCAAAGGTCAGCTGTTCTTTGGGCACCGCATGGTCGAGGGGGGTGCATGCTGCGCCCTGCTGAAGGGGTTCTGGCAGAATATCTTGGTAGCCTTCCAGCGCATTGGCAGGCACGGTATAGGTGCGCGGGGCGTTGGTGGCAGAAGAAAAGACTTCTTCCCCCATCAGGGGCGCTTCCCCCAGAAAGACAACGCTACTTAGGCTTTCACAAAAGGCAAAGGCGCTGTCTCCCAGGGTGTGCACCCTTGAGGGCAGGATGATTTCCGTCAGCTTCTCACAGCTAAAAAAGGCATACCTGTCGATAACCTGCAAGCTCTCGGGCAGGGACACGCTGCGCAGGGCGGAACAAAAGTAAAAGGCGTTCTGCTCAATGCGCTTGACGCCTTCGGGCACCTTCACCGAGGTGATGGCAGCATGCTGGTTAAACAGCGCGGTGCCCAGTGCCTTGACGGGGGTACCGTCCACAAAATCTGGGATGACAATATCCCCGCCGGGGCCTGTATAGCTAATCAGCGTACCGGTAGCAGAATCAATGGCGTACTCCCCCTGGGCAGGAGCATAGATGGGCGTCAGGACAGTGATAAGCAATGCAAGAAAAAGAACGATACACTTTTTCACAGGAGAGCCTCCTTCCGGAATATCCTATTGTTCTGCCTAACAGTATACCATGGTGCATAGGAAACTGTAAACAAAGGAAAAGGGCCTTCTGTGTCGCTGCGGCAGTTGTCCTGCCCCTTGATTTATGCTAAAATACAAACAAGCCTTGTATGTAAGGAGGGGAAAACATGCGTAAGTGCTTCACGTTGCTGCTGGTGTTGCTGTTGCTGCCGTATGGTGCCATCGCCCAGGAAGGCAACGCTTTTACATTTGCAGACCAATATGCCACCCTGACGCTGCCCGGCGGCGTCTACGATACAGTCCTCACCCAGGAAAACCTGGAAGCAAACACCGACTTCCTTGTGTCCCAAGGCACCACGGCGGAGGAAACCAAAGCCCGTTTCCAGCAGGACGGCGTGCTGCTGAAGGCCTATGACGGCAAGAGCGGCCGGGTGCTGACGCTGTCCGCCCAGAAGGATTCTGAGGCGGAGCAGTACTTTAACATCAACGAACACACCAAGGAAACCCGCGCGTCCTACCGCCGCATGCACGCGGTCAGCGATAAATACAAAACCCTGGGCTATACCTACACCAGCATCGAGTGGAAAAACTTCAGAAACGTTGGCCGCTGGCTGATGCTCAAGTACGACTTCCGGGAAAACGGCGAGGTTACCGGCCGGGGCTACCAGCGCCGCACGGTATACAATGGCTACACCATTACCCTTGATATGTTTGTCCCCGGCGGCAAACAATTAAAGGGGGCCGACAACACCGCTCTCAACAAGGCCTTTGACAGTCTTGTCTTTACCCAGAGCCTGCCGCTGCCCGAGCTGCCCGTGCTGTTCAACGAAAAGGTAACCGCCCCCATGGAAACGGCGGATCCTACCTTCACCATGACGGGGCGCACCCTGCCCAATGCCCGCCTGGTGGCGGTGGTGGGGTCCTATTCCACCGCCAAGACCCAGGTGGTGGAAACAACGGCTAAAAAAAGCGGTGATTATTCCTTAACCATCACCCTGCCGGCGGAGGACCTCTACTTTTTAACCCTCACCGTCCAGGCAGAAGGTGCTTTGCCGCTGGAGAAACAGTACGCCATCACCTACCGCAAAGGGCTGATGAGTGTGTCCATGTCCAGCGTGCCCCCGGAGGAATTGACCGACGATAGCTACCGCATTGCCGGTACCGCCGAAAAGGGCGCCCAGGTGCAGCTGCATGTCAACAACATCAGTGCCACCAAGAAGGTGGGCGCCAACGGCACCTTCACCTTCAACGCCGACACCTCCCAGGAAGGGGATTACGAGTTCCGCCTGATCTTTTCCAAGAAGGGCTATGAGAACCGCATCTTCACCTACAAGGGCACCCGCACCCTGACCCAGGAGCAGCGCTTAAGCCGCATCAAGGATGCAGCCACCAGCCCCGAGTATGCGAAGCTGAAAAAGAACATCGACCGCTATGACGGCGATATGCTAACCTATGAAGGCACCCTGATTTCCTCCGAAGAAAAAGCGGGGGAATGGGTGATGACCCTGGCGCTGAAAAAGACGGGGGAAAGCTACAGCAATTTCCTGATTCTGTCCTCTGACAGCGCACCGGGGTACCCCCTTCAATCCACCCTGAAGGTTTATGGGGTTTTGGTCGGCACCAACACCCTGATGAACGAAGATAAACAGGAAATGGAAGTTCCCAAACTACAGGTCAGGCTACTGGAAGGCCCGGGCCTGTAAAACAATGATTGGTCTTGATAGAAAGGATGGGCAAGCACTTGGATCGCATGGTCACAGACTGGAGTAAAGACTTAACCAATGTACCCTTTGGGCCGCTGGGCATCATTGCCATGCCTGGCTGTGAAGAAATCGGCAAGAAAATCAACAACTGGCTCATGCAGTGGCGGGATTTGAACAACAGCGAGTTCTTCGATACGGAGTACTTCACCGTGCCCGGAGGGGATCGGGATGATTTCCTCATCAAGGCCTACTGCCCCCGTTTTGGCACCGGCGAAAGCAAGGGGATGATTAAGGAAAGTGTGCGCGGCTACGATATATACATCATCGTGGACGTTACCGCCTACAACATCTCCTATAAGATGTACGACATGGTTGTGCCCATGTCCCCCGACGATCATTTCTCCGACCTCAAGCGCATCATTGCTGCCATTGCCGGCAAGGCCAAGCGCGTCAATGTCATCATGCCCTTCCTGTACGAAAGCAGGCAGCACCGCCGCACCTCCAGGGAAAGCCTGGACTGCGCCCTGGCCCTGCAGGAGCTGGAAAGCATGGGCGTTACCAATATTCTAACCTTTGACGCCCACGACCCCAGGGTGCAAAACGCCATCCCCCTGTGCGGGTTTGAGAACGTCATGCCCACCTACCAGATGCTCAAGGCGCTGTTCCGGGAAGTGAAGGACCTGAACATCAACAAGGATGCCATGGCTGTTGTCTCCCCCGATGAAGGCGCTGTGCCCCGCAATATTTTCTATTCCTCCGTATTGTCCCTGGACATGGGCATGTTCTATAAGCGGCGGGACTATACCGCCATTGTTGATGGCCGCAACCCCATCGTGGCCCACGAATACCTTGGGCCGGACCTGGAGGGCAAGGACATCATTGTCGCCGACGACATCCTATCCTCCGGCGATTCCATCCTGGACCTGGCCAAAGAACTTAAAAAGCGCAAGGTGAACCGCATTTTCCCCATCGTCACCTTTGCCTTCTTCACCAGCGGCCTGGAAGCCTTCCAGGAAGCCTACGACCAGGGGCTGATTACCAAGGTAATCTCCAGCAACATGACGTACCGCAACCCAAAATTAAAGGATGTCAAATGGTTTGTGGAGGCGGACATCAGCAAGTACATGGCGTACCTGATTGCCACCCTCAACCATGACCGCAGCCTGAACAAGCTGCTCAACCCCTACAACCGCATCAAGGGGCTGCTGGATCGCTACTCTGCCGAGCAGGCGGCCAGCGGTATCCGCCTGTTTTAATGGAAGGCCCCAACAACCTGCCCGCGCAGCAGGAACCGACGAAAAAAGGCGGCATTGTCCAAAAGTCCATGGACTTTTTGGACAATGCCGTTTCCTCCCTCAAGGGGCAGGATTTGAACACCCTGGTGGAGCAATACACTGCCGAAGTCACCCTGGTGCTGGAGGGCATGCACGAGGATGTTTCTTCCCAGCAGCAGCTACTGCAGGAGCTGTCCGCCCGGCTGACCATATTGGAAGAAGGCAGGCGGGAGCAGGAGAAGGAAACCCAGCAGACGCTGAAGGATATAAAAAAGCAGCTGGAAGCCCTGCAAAAAAAGGTAGAGAATAGCAAAAAGAAGGGCACTGTCACCAGCGTGCTGATGCAGCTTACCTGGATTGCTGCCATCCTGGCAGGGGCCTGGGTGGTAACCACCGCCCTAAAACTCTTTGGAGGATAAATGGAAAGCTTTCGCGACTTAGTCAAGCATTATCAGCAGCGGGAAAAAAGCACCCTGATGGATACCATCACCGTGGGCTTAAGCTTTGCCGACGAAGTGTCCGTCAGCCTGGGGCTGATGGAGGACACCGGATTGCTCAGCGATATTTTAGACAGCGTGTCCCTGGGGCTACCCTTTGCCGTGGTCGCCCTGACTGAGGGCAGCAATGTGCTGTTCAAAAAGAAAGCGCCCGTGGCGGGCGCTCAGGATGCGGCTTTTCGTATGGTGAAAACCGGGGCTGCCATGGGGGCAGGTGTCGCAGTAGCGGCGGCGGGGGCTGTCCCTGCCACCTTGCCGGTGGCCATGGGCGTGCGGCTGATGTTCGACCGCTTCCGCAGCCGGGGGCTCACAGGCCTGCGGGTACAGCAGCGCACCCAGCGGCTGAAGGACTTAAACACCCAGCGAAGAAAACGCCATGAGGCGCTGTCGCCCCAGGCAACTTTGCTGCTGGAAAACTAAAGCAAAGCCCGGGCAAAGAGGCTGCCCTTTTCCGGGTTTAAATACAATACGCTTTCAAAACCGGCTTCGCGGATGCACGCGAGGCCTTTTTCATACCCGCCGGAAAGCTGAGGGGCATGGTGGCAGTCGGAGGACAGGATGACATCGCCGCCCAGCCTGCGCCAATATTGAAGCAGGGGCAGGTCAGGGTAGGGGAGGGGGGCGTTGCTGCGCACCAGAGCACCGGTGTTAACTTCCATTAGCGTGCAGCCAAGGTAGGCTTCCTCCAGGGCCTGAAAGGCAATCTCCTGGTAGGCGGCGCTGGTTGCATCAAACAGTTCTCCGTTGCGGCTGTACTTGGTTACCAAGTCAAAATGCCCGATGATGTCGGGGCGATAGTCCCGTATGTATTGTCCCAAACCCTGGTAGTACGCCTTCGCCAGCAACAGGCCGTCCCCATTGAAATCGCTTTCTACAACGCTTTTCAAGCGCTTCGGGTCGCCATCCACTGCCACTGGGCCCTGCTTTGTTTGCGCATAATGGCAGGAGGCCAGCACATAGTCAAACTTGCTGCCATCGGCGGTGGACAGTTGGTCCCGCTCGATGCCTAAGTACAGGGCAATCTGCCCTTGGTACTTTTCTTTCAGTGCTTGGACGGTGTTGATATAGTCCCTTTCGCTTTCATCGGTCAGGGAGTAGGGGAAATCAAAATCCTGCAAGGCGTGTTCAGAAAACCCCAGGCTGACAAAGCCCTGCCTGAGGGCTTCCTGCACCATTTCTTCCGCGGTGTTTTTGCCGTCGGTGTACAGGGTGTGGCTGTGGGGGGTGGACAGGGGAATCATGGGGTATCCGCAGCGGCGCGCAGGATGCTCTCCGCCCTTTCAAGGCAGTGGGGGTTGCAGGCTAAAATGGCGTTGGTTTTGCCGTAATCTTCTGTGTCTGCAAAGGGCATGATCAGCTTGCCCCCTGCCTCCTTCACCAACAGGCAGCCGGCGGCATAGTCCCAGGGGGCTAAGCTCATCTCGTAAAAAATGTCGGTGCGCCCGCAGGCCACCTCCGCCAGTTCCAGGGCGGCGGCGCCGGTGCGGCGTAAATCTCCCGCCTGCAGGAGGAATTGGAGCGCTGCCCGCATGCTTGTTTCGGCAAACTTCGGGTTGTAGGGGGAGGTGCCGATGGTCACGATGGCATGCTCAAAAGGGGTTGCAGCAGGGGCGATGGGGTGGCCGTTGAGGGTGGCACCCTTGCCTTTTTCTGCCCGGAACATTTCTGCTTCGTAGGGGTTGTATATCAGCCCCAAAACAGGCTGTTTGTTTTCAAGCAGCGCCACCGAAATGGCGGAGTACTTCCTGCCCCGCATAAAGTTGGTGGTGCCGTCGATGGGGTCCACCACCCAGGTGGGGACGTCAGTCAAGGCACTGTTCTCCTGCTCCTCAGCGAAAAACAGGCTGCCCGGCAGGTAGGCCAGCAGCTTTTCCTTCAGGTATTCCTGCACGGCAAGGTCTGCCTCGGTGACAAAGTTGCTGTGCCCTTCCTTCTGATGCACGGCGGCGTTCTCCTGCTCCAGCATGATGCGGGAGGCGCCTTTGATAATGGTTTCCAGCATTCCGTTCATACAATGCTCCCTTCTTTCTGGGGAGATTATAGCACAAGCAAGGCATCTGTGCTATGATGGGCGATGTTTGAAAGGAGGGTGGGTATGAGCGAAGCATGGGCAAAGGGCGTAGAGCACAGTATCACCACGCGCTTTCGCAAAACCATCTGGCGCAACTTTGTTTCCGCCATGAAACAGTATCGATTAACTCAGGAAGGGGATGTCATTGCCGTGTGCGTGTCCGGCGGCAAGGATTCCTTGCTCCTTGCCAAGTGCATGCAGCTTTTACAGCAGTACTCTACCATCCCCTTTGAACTGCGTTTTTTGTGCATGGACCCGGGGTACTCCAAAGAAAACCGGGTGATGATTGTGGACACCGCAAAGAAAATGGGCATTGAGCTGAATGTGTTTGAGACGGATATTCTATCCATCGCCGAAAGCACCGCCTCCCCATGCCATGTGTGCGCGGCCATGCGCAGGGGGCACCTGTACAAGGAGGCCAGGAAGCTGGGCTGCAACAAGATTGCCCTGGGCCACCACTTTGACGATGTGTGCGAAACAGTGCTGCTGAGCATGTTTTACGGCGGCGAGTTTAAAACCATGATGCCCCGCCTTGACAGCGACAACTACGAGGGCATGCAGCTGATACGCCCCTTATACTTAGTGCGGGAAAAGTACATCCTTTTATGGCAGGCCGCCCACAACATTCCTGCGCTGACCTGCGCCTGCGCCGTTACCAGGCGGGAAGAAGGGGGCAAGCGCAAGGAAATTAAAAACCTGTTGAAGGAACTGAGCAAAACCAACCCCCGGATACTCAATAATATTTTTTCGTCCATCCAAAACATCAACCTGGAAACGGTGCTCAGCTACCGGCAAAACAAACAAGCCCCGGTGCGCAGCGTCCTTGATGAGGAAAAGCATGTTTAACAAGGAATAACTTGACAACTCTTTTGAAAATAAGTACACTCTTACCAGCAAGCCGTTATTAAGGAGGCTATATCATGGGCAAGAATCGGGTTGCCATTTTGGTCGACTCATGCTCGGACGTACCGCAGGAATATGCAAAAAAATATAACATGTATTCTGTTCCCGTGCGCATTGCCTACAGGGACCATGAATACTATGACCGGATAGATATCAGCCCCCAGGAGGTTTACGACCGCATGGCGGTGGAAGTGCCCAAGACTTCCCAACCCAGCATCGAGGCCATCCGGGATGCCTTCAATCAGATTGTTATCGACGGGTATGACACCGTGCTGGCCATCGCTATTTCCAGCGGGCTGTCGGGTACCTACAATGCCATGCGCCTGGTGGCCCAGGAAGAAAAGCGCCTTGAAATCCATGTATTTGACACCCTGAACATCGGCATTGGCACAGGCGTTACCGCCATTTACGCCGGCATGCTGATAGAAGAAGGCCTGCCTGTTAGCGAAATTGCGCAGAAATTATACACATCCATTCCCCATACCCACATCTATTTCAGCGTTGCCACCTTAGAGTATTTGTCCAAGGGCGGCCGCATCGGCAAGGTGTCCGCAATGATGGGTACATTGCTTAAAATCAAGCCCATCATCACCTGCAACGAGGAAGGCGTCTACGTGGTGGCTTCCAAGGTGCGGGGGCGGGCCCAGTCGGTGGCAGAAATCATCAACCTGGTGGTCAGGGAAGCCAGCAAGTATGTCAGGTTTCAGGTGATGGTTGCCCATGGCAGCGCAAAGGAAGAGGCCCGGCGCGCACTGGAAGAGCTGAAGCGCCGCCTGCCTACCTGCGAAAACTTTATCGAAAGCGAATTAAGCCCGGCATTGGGCGTGCACACCGGCCCCGGTTTGCTGGGTGTCGGCATTCACCCCCTGTCGTTATAAGAGGAAGTTTCCATTTCAACCCAACGTATCCGATGACCCCATAGGTTTGGCAAAGAACGGTTTCCTGCCACATGGCAGGAGGGCCGCTTTGCCTGTTATAAATAAAAATATATACCAGGTTACAGGAGGAAAGCATGTATTTTCCGGATGATTTAAAGGCGATGACGGTGGCGCAGCTGCGCAAGTATGCAAGGGAGCAGGGTGTCGAACTGAGCAGCAGCATGACAAAGCAGGCCATCATTGATAAAATCACGGCCTCGCAGCCCGAAAGGGAAATTGAAAAAAGCGAGCCCCGGCCCGTGCGCCAGGCGATGATCATTGCCGATGATTCGGACGACATCCCGGTGATGACCGTTAACCCCCGCCCCCGGCCGCAGGAGACCCCGGCCAAGCCGTCGGTGTCCGTGCCCCGTGCCCCGGTGGCGCCTCCTAAGGGCAATAAACCGGCATTTAACCTGCAGGGTGCCCGGGCCTGGCATAACCCCCAGCCCTTTGCTACGGTGCCCCCGGCGGCCAAGTATGCGCCGGTGCAGCAGACGCAGCCCATTAACGTTACATTAAGCAATCAGCAGGGCATGACGGACGCCCGGGCCCAGACCCGGCCCGTTGGCTTTACCCGCTTTGGCCCGGAGCAATCCACCCCCGGCGCCGCCCCCACGCCCCAGCGTGTTTTCCGGCCCCTTCAAGAGGCCCCCGCTGCCCGTGGGGCGATGCCCGCTGCCCCCGCGCGGGAGGAAGTGGCCTACACCCCCGCTGCCCGTGGCCGCGACCTGCCCGGCATGGGCATCCCTGAGATGCTGGCAACGGGCGACTGCGGCGATGGCGAAGGCGTTCTGGAGGTGCATCCCGAGGGGTACGGCTTCCTGCGTGCGGGCAACTACCTGCCGGGCCGTGAGGATGTCTATGTGTCCAACGCCCAGATACGGCGCTTTGCCCTGCGCAGCGGCGACTATATCAAGGGCAAAACCCGCCCCCGGCGGGAGATGGACCGCTACAGCGCCATGCTCTACATTACAGATATTAACGGTGAAGAGGTGGACGACCTCTCCCCCCGCAGGGAGTTTGAAAAGCTGACCCCCATCTACCCTGCAAAGCGCATTAAGCTGTCGGGCCGCGACAACAACGACCTGTTGTTGCGCATCATCGACCTGTGGGCCCCCGTGGGCTTTGGCCAGCGCGGCCTGCTGCTGACCCCTCCCAACATCGACCGCATGGACATCCTGCTGCGCATTGCCGCAGCCGCCCATGCCCACCATCCGGATTTGACGGTGCTGTTGCTATTGGCAGACGAGCGGCCGGAGGAAGTAACCGCCGTCAAAGCGCGCACCGACAGCGATGTACTGTATGCCACCTTTGATGAGCCGCCGGTAAACAGCGTGCGCGTCAGCGACATGGTGGTGGAGCGTGCCAAGCGCCTGGCCGAGGGCGGCAAGGACGTGCTGATATTGATTAACGACTTCCATGCATTAACCCGGGCTTACAACAACCTGGCCGCGGGCAATGAGGACGAGCTGCGCGGCTGCATGGCTGCCGGCGCATTTAACAGGCCTCGCCAGTTGCTGGGGGCTGCCCGCAACCTGAAGGAGGGGGGCAGCATCACCATGCTGGCCGCTGTCCAGCAGGATGACAGCAATGCCTTCTCCCGCCTGGTGCTGGAGGATTTGCGCCACGTGGTCAACGCCTCCCTGGTGTTTGATCAGGATTTGATTAAAAAAGGTGTCCAGCCCGCCGTCAGCCTGTCAAAGAGCTACACCCTCAAGGGCGATGCCCTGCACACCAAGGACGAACAGGAAGCGCTTCATAAGCTGCGCGCCCTGCTGCGCACCAAGGAGGACGAGGAAGCCCTGGGCATCATGATCAGCATGCTGGAAAAAACCAACACCAACCGGGAATTTGTCAGCCGTCTTGACAGCTGGCTGGACATGCTTGGATAAAGGGGAGAAACAGATGAGTATCGTTAAAGAGCCCTTTGGGCAGGATCGCACAGGGCGCCGGGTAGATAAATACACCATGACCAATCAATCCGGTGCCAGCGTCAGCGTCATCAACCTGGGGGCTTCCCTGCAGGCAGTGCTGGTACCCGACAAGGAGGGCAACCTGCGGGATGTGTGCCTGGGTTTTGATACAGTATCCGACTATGAAGCCAAAAACGGCCACATCGGCGCCACCATTGGCCGCTATGCCAACCGCATCAGGGCGGGCAAGTTCACCTTAAACGGCATAGAATACCAGGTGCCTGTCAACGAGAAGGGCCATGCCCTGCATGGCGGCGATGAAGGTTTTGGCAAGAAATGGTGGGCGGCAGAAACCACCGAAGGCAAGGGGAGGGACTTTGTGGCCTTCTACTACACCTCCCACGACGGGGAGGAGGGCTTCCCCGGCAACCTGCGCACCCAGGTGGTGTACTCCTTTGGCGATGATAATCGCTTGGAAATCAGCTATATCGCCCAGAGCGACGCCGATACCGTGATTAACCTGACCAACCACAGCTACTTTAACTTAAAGGGCGAAGGGGATGTGAAGGACCACCTGCTGCAGATACCTTCCACCGAAATTCCGGAAACCGATGACGATTTGATCCCCACCGGCTGGATGATGGATATCACCGGCACCCCCTACGATGTACAGCAATTAACCCGGATAGGCGATGCCCTTGAGCGCAAGGCAGAGCATCCAGCCTTTGAAAAGGCCGACGGCTTTGATGTCAGCTATGATATCCCCGGCGAAGGCCTGCGCCTGTGCGCCGTGCTGCAGGAGATGGAAACCCGAATCGAAATGAAGGTCTATACCGACCAGCCTGCCGTGCAGTGCTATTCCGGCCAGGGCCTTCACTACTGGGGCAAGGGGGGCGAGCAATACGGTCCCTACGCCGGCATTGCGCTGGAAACCCAGCACCATCCCGATTCCGTCAACCATGAGGACTTTCCCACCACCGTGCTAAAGGCAGGGGAAGGCTTCCAGACGGTAACCGTATATGCCTTCAGCACCTATTAAGAGAGGTTCTATGCAGGATATTTTAATTGTGGTGGACATGCAAAACGACTTTGTCTCCGGTGCCCTGGGCACCAGGGAAGCCCAGGCTGTGCTGCCCCATGTGGTAGAGAGGGTCAAGGGCTTTCATGGCAAGCTGGTGTTCACCCGGGATACCCACAGCCCTGACTACCTCACCACCCAGGAGGGAACCATGCTGCCCATCGCCCACTGCATCAAGGATACGGAGGGATGGCAATTGGCGGGGGAGTTGGCAGCGCTGTCCAAGGGGCAGGATATCATCGACAAGCCTGCCTTTGGCTCCCTGGCTCTGGCAGAGCATATCCAGGCCCTGCACGCACAGGACCCTATCCGGCGCATCACATTGATTGGCCTGTGCACCGATATCTGCGTGCTGTCCAACGCCCTGATATTAAAGGCCGCCCTGCCTGAAGTGCCCGTCCATGTGGATGCCGCCTGCTGTGCCGGTGCCAGCCCTGAGGGTCACCAGACAGCCCTGAAGGCACTGCTTCCCTGCCAGGTGGTGGTGGAAAATTTTAAGCCATAATGTGGTGAAATACCCAATCAAAAAGACCGCCGCGGCGGTCTTTTTTTGTCCGAAAATGTTTATATACTACCTAAAATGTCACTATACCCTGGCATGGGCCACAGCTTACGGTCGCTTAACTGCTCGGCGCTGTCGCAGGCTGTGCGCAGCGCTTGCATGGCAGGCAGTACCTTGTTGCGGTATTTGTTGGCGCGCTGGATGCTTTCGCCTGTGTCTGCATCCTTCAGGGCTTTGTCCAGGTTGTCCACGCCTTCCACCATCTGTTGCAGCAGCTCGCTCAGCTGGTCAAATGTGCCCTGCTCCGGCAGCGTCCCTTGGATAAGGGCGCTCTTTTTTACAATCAAATCGCACAGATGACCGGTGTTACGGCTGACAGCGGGGATGATGTCCCGCCGGGCCATGTCCAGCATGGTTAAGCCTTCAATGGCTGTTATTTTGCAGTAGTTGTCGGCCAGAATCTCCTGGCGGCTGCGCAGCTCTGTTTCACTCATCACCTGCTGGCGGCCGTAGAGGGCAACATTTTCTTCCCGCAGCAGGTAGGGCAGGCAGTCGGGTACGCTGGGCAGGTTCAGCAGCCCGCGCTCCTTTGCTTCCGTCACCCATTCCTGGGAATAGCTGTTGCCGTTGAAGATGATGCGCTTGTGATGGGTGATGGTGTCCACAATCAGCTTCTGGCAGGCCATCTGAAAATCCCCCGCCTTTTCCAGCTCATCGGCGAACTGGCACAGCACGTCGGCCACAATGGTGTTGAGCACCGTGTTGGGGTCGGCGGTGGAGTTGGAGGAACCCAGGCTGCGGAACTCGAACTTGTTGCCTGAGAAGGCGAAGGGGGAGGTGCGGTTGCGGTCGCTGGAATCCTTGGGGATACGGGGCAGCATGTGCACGCCCACGCTCATGGAGGCATTGGTTTCCTTCACATAGGTGTTCTGGTGCTCCAGGGCATCCAGCACAGCGCTTAATTCATCCCCCAGGTAAACCGAGATAATGGCAGGGGGCGCTTCGTGGCTGCCCAGGCGGCAGTCGTTGCTGGCAGTGGCGACGGAAATGCGCAGCAGATCCTGGTGCAGATCTACCGCCTTTAACACCGCGCACAGGAACAGCAGGAACTGGGCATCCTCCTGGGGGGTTTCCCCCGGCTCCAGCAGGTTGATGCCCGTATCGGTGCACAGGCCCCAGTTGTTATGCTTGCCCGAACCATTGATGCCTGAAAAGGGCTTTTCGTGCAGCAGGCACACCATGCCATGCTTGCAGGCGGTGTTCTTCAGCAGGTCCATAATCAGCTGGTTGTGGTCGGTGGCCAGGTTGGAGTTTTCGTACACATGGGCCAGCTCGTGCTGGGCGGGGGCGGTCTCGTTGTGCTCTGTCTTGCAGGGGATGCCCAGCTTCCACAACTCTTCATCCAGATCCCGCATGAAGGCCACCACCCGGGGCTTGATGCTGCCAAAGTAGTGGTCGTCCAGCTCCTGCCCCTTGACAGGGCGCGCGCCAA
This sequence comes from uncultured Oscillospiraceae bacterium, assembly GCA_964345895.1. Lineage (GTDB taxonomy): Bacteria > Bacillota > Clostridia > Christensenellales > Aristaeellaceae > DTU024. Next base: position 4,893 of record CAYFSQ010000027.1, on the reverse strand, counting down.
AGAGGGTGCGGCCCGTCATCTGCAGGTCACGGCGCTGCTGGAACATATGCTCGTCAATTAAAAAGTATTCCTGCTCCGGCCCTGTGGTGGGGATGACCCGCTGGGCATCCCGGTTGGAAAACAGCCGCAGAATGCGCAGCGCCTGGCGGTTGAGGGCATCCATGGAGCGCAGCAGGGGCGTCTTTTTATCCAGCGCGTCCCCGGAATAGCTTAAAAACACCGAAGGGATGCACAGGGTGTTGCTTTTAATAAAGGCAAAGCTGGTGGGGTCCCACCCCGTGTAGCCCCGGGCTTCAAAGGTGGCCCGCAGGCCCCCCGAGGGGAAGGAGGAGGCATCAGGTTCGCCGCGCACCAGTTCCTTGGCGGAAAACTCCATAATGGCGGTGCCGTCCCCATTGGGGTTTAAAAAGGCATCGTGCTTTTCGGCGGTTACGCCGGTCAGCGGCTGGAACCAATGGGTGTAGTGGGTGCAGCCGTTCTCGATGGCCCAGTCCTTCATGGCATTGGCAATCACGCCGGCCACCTCTTCCGGCAGGCGGCGGCCCGACTGGATGGTGCGGCGCAGGGCCTGGTAGGTTTCCCGGGGCAGGCGCTTGCGCATCACCACATCGTTAAATACGTTCAAACCATACATTTCATCGGGTGTCATATCGCGTTCCCTTTCTTACAACAGGGTAATGCCATTTGCCTGGCAGATGGCCTTGGTTTCCGCATCCCAGAAGGAGGATTGCACCTCGCCGATGTGGGCCTTTTGCAGCAGCAGCATGCACATGCGGCTTTGGCCGATGCCCCCGCCAATGGTGTAGGGCAGTTGGCCCTCGGCCAGTGCCTTATGGAAGGGCAGGGACAGGCGGTCCTCACTGTTTGCTTCCTTCAGCTGGGCTTTGAGGCTTTCAGGAGAAACCCGGATGCCCATGGAGGACAGCTCCATGGGGATGCCCAGCAGGCTGTCCCAGAAGAGGATGTCGCCGTTAAGGGACCAGTCGTCATAGTCAGGGGCGCGGTTGTCATGGACCACGCCAGATTTAAGCTTGCACCCAATCTGCAAAATGCAGGCGGTGCCGCTTTCCCGCACAAAGCGGATTTCCCGCTCCTTGGGGGAAAGGCTGGGCCACATGTCTTCCAATTCCTGGGAGGTGGCAAACTGGGCTTCCCGCACCAGGTTGTTGTTCAGCCGCGGGTATTTCCACATCAGCATGTCGTTGGTGATGCAGATGGCCGTTACAATGCGCTGCATCACGTCCTTCAGGGTGGCCATGGTGCGCATCTCTTTGGTGATAACCTTTTCCCAGTCCCACTGGTCCACGTAAATGGAGTGCAGGTTGTCCAGCTCCTCATCCCGGCGGATGGCGTTCATATCGGTGTACAGCCCTTCGCCCACGGGGAAGGAATATTGGTGCAGCGCTTGGCGCTTCCACTTGGCCAGGGAGTGCACCACCTCCACGTAGGAGTTGGTCTGGGCAATGTCAAAGCGCACGGGGCGCTCCACGCCGCTAAGGTTGTCGTTGAGGCCCGATGCCGTTTCCACAAACAGCGGCGCGGAAACGCGCTTTAAATGCAATGCCTTGCTCAGGGCATCTTCAAAGGTCTTTTTAATGATGGTAATGGCTTCCTGGGTCTCATAAAGCGACAGACGGGAAAAATAGTTTTCCGGGACAATGGTGCGCGACATACGTTCCTCCCTTTAAATACATAGAGAAATTATAGGAAGACAACGGTTTTTTGTCAATCAAAAGGTGTTTTCTTTTGGTATATCGAGAAAAACCCACAACAGGAATGGGAAACCCTGTTGTGGGTTCCAAGGGGAATCATTCCCCTTGGTGGGTCTGGGCGAAGCCCAGTACACGCAAGCAAAACAGCGCAGCGCATTTTGCGGTGGGCATCATACGAAACAGGCACTGCTCACCTTGGTTAAGGGGGGGAATCTGCCTTACTTCCCGTCGACTTCCGCCCAGGTTTTCACGCCCTTAAACACGGCGCGGTCGCGCTGGAAGCTGACCAGCACCTGCCCGGACTTGCTGTCTACCTTGGTGCTTGTCGGGTTCAGGATGTCCCCTGTCTGGGCGTCCATCATCAGAGATATCCGGGAGTTGCTGTTGCGGGGGTCTGGGAAGGGGCCGTTGCCCTCGGTATAAACGCCATTGTGGGCGGCCTTGGGGTCTGCTTCCCACAGACATTCCAGCCGCCAGAAGGGCTTGGCGTAGAAGATGCCCTGCTCAGAGTACAATTCCTTGGTGCTCATGCCGGGCTTAGGCTGCAGGGCATAGCCGAAGGTTAAATCATACACATGGCGCACCTTGCCTGCCTCAATCAGCTGCTCGTAGCCAGCCCTAACCTGGTCAAAGCTCATCAGGGGCAGGTCACCTTCCAGTTCCTGCTTGACCAGCACCACATCACCGCCTACCCAGAATAAGTCCGGCCGGCGAATGACCATGCTCATGCTTGTTGTCCAGAGGGAGGGCTCGTTGCTCCCCTGATCAAAGGGGACGAGGGAGGAGTTAAAACAGGGGATGCCTCGCACATGAATATCCCAAGTAAAGGCTCCCCAACCCGGGGCGACAAAGTCTGTGTCCGTTTTGCCGTAATAGGCATGGGTCATAATCTGGTAGGGGTGGCTAACGTCAATGGTATCGGCAGGCAGCCCGGCGATGGCGACAGCCTTTTCCATCAGGTCAGCGATCTCTTTGAAGGTAAGGGGGTTGCTGGGGATGGGGGTGTTTTCCATAGCATAGCTTTGTGGATAAAAAGAGCTGTAGGGCTTGGCGATGTGCCGTTTGCCGTCGATGTAGACATAGCCTGCCGGCTCCTCATCGCTGGGCAATTTGTAATCGATCAGGAAACCGTAATGGTTGTTGCGATTAATCTGCCAGCGGGTGTCATCGGCAGGCAGGGTGATGGTGGCCGTGCCTCTGCCCACTTCCAGCAGGGGCAGGTTCTCCACTTCCGGCAGGCGGGGGGCAACGTCTACTTCTATGGTGCGGCCCCGGCTTTCATAGGTTTTTGTCCAGCCCTTTGCTGCCTGCTCCTTTAGCTGCTGTATGTTGTAATACTGCTCCGCTGCCTGTCCAAAGAGGGGCAGCAGCAAGGCGGCCACCAGCAGCAGTGCGAGTGCTTTATATTTGTTCGTCATCATAACCTCCAATTCTTTCTGGGCGCAGGTCTTGTCCGTATCCTCAGGGTGTATCCTGCTTAACAAAGGGAATCAGGATAAAGTTGTCCGCATCGTAGCCCAGGCGGAAGGCTTCGGGGTAGGTTTCCGGCGGGGCAAACTCAGGCAGCACCTGCATGGTGACAGGCTTGGTGGGGTCTTTAATCTGATCCATATAGGTATAGCTGCCGTTATCGTTATCGACGCGTACCCAGTCCATGTTGTCCTTTGCGCCATAGGCAGTGTCCGTCCACTGCTGGGGGTTGCTGCCATCCTCCATTGCCAGGGAGGCCGTCATCCAATCATCAGCAATGTTCCAGCACTCCTTGGCGGGCACCCCGGCATCCACAATAAGATGTACCGTCAGGTAGGTGCGTATGGGGCTGACGACAACCTCATCAATATGCACCACATAGTTGCCGATGCGCTTATCCTTAGGCGGTGTCAGGCGGTATACATCGCTCATGTCGCCCTTGGTCATGGTGAAGTTCAGTTCCTTGGGGGTGTCCTGACCCTTCAGAGGCAACCGCACAGTAAAGGTGTCGGGCAAGTCCAGCTCCCTTACGTCAAACTGCACCCAGGTGATGGCTTCGCCGTTTTCCGGCCCTGCCACCGAGAAGGTCATGCCCAGGGGATTCACATCCTGGCCGTTGATCAGTGCCCAGTCCAGGGTGGACCACCAGACGCCATCCTTTTCTGCGGCATCAAAGTGAAAGTCCATTTCCATTTGCAGGTGCTTGCCCACCTCCCCCAGGGGAGCGGTGGCAGCCCTGTCCTTGATGGAATAGGCCACCCGCAGGTACTGTCCGTCATAGGCCGCTTCCTTGACGGCTACATCCACATGGTCAAAGCTGTAGGCGCTCAAATTCTTTTGCACCAGCTTGTCCGCCTCGGGGCGCACGGTGGACATGTGGGGCAGCACGGTGCCCATTAACTCGAACAGACCAAAGCCTCTCGTCAGGGCAAAGGCAGTCAGGCTGCTGAGCAGCAGCGCCCCTGCCAAGAGCATTGTGGTGAGTTTTCTGCCAAGCTGCGGCCTTTTCTTTGCGTCCCGTATGTCAAGGCGCACCTTGTTGCGTAGCGCCTCCCCCATCACCACGTGTTGGAGGCGTTCATCTGCATATTGTTTAAATACATAATTCATCAGAATACCACTCCTTCAGCTCTTCCTTCAGCATGTCCCGCGCCCGCATAAGGCGCACGGATACTGTGGACACAGCGATCCCCAGGGTTTGGGCAATGTCCTTCACTGGCAAGCCCTGGTAGTAAAACAGCAGGATGGGGTCTTTATACTTGGGCTTGAGGGCCATAATGGCCTTGAGCACCGTATCGTCAGGCAGCCAGTCTTCTTTTAACACCCGGGGGATGTCCTCGGGTTTTTTTCGCCTGTCCTCCAGGCGGAACCAGGCCCTGGCCCTTACATTGTGGCAGCAGTTGGTGGCGATGCGGGTCAGCCAGGTGTATTCGCTGCTGTCATGCCGGAAGCGTCCATAGGCCTTGTATGCCCTGAAGAACGTTTCTTGTACAGCATCCTCTGCCAACACCCTGTCTCCCAGCATCATGAAGCATAAGCGCATCAGGCCGTCGCCATGCTGCGTCATCATGCGCTCCATGGTTTCATCCAGGGTTTCCCGCAGTGCTTCCTCGGGGGTGTCCATGGTGTTTTCCACTTGATCCTCCTGTTTCCTTTGTTTCCTTTACACGTGTAGGGTCGTATGTATTCCTCCGGGGGAAAGAGCCGCTCA
>CAYFSQ010000026.1:16050-24828 GCA_964345895.1 uncultured Oscillospiraceae bacterium | reverse complement strand
TGGGGGTGGACTTGGAGGCCTGGCCGCCGGTGTTGGAGTACACTTCGGTGTCCAGTACCGGGATGTTGACGTCCTGGTTCTGGGCCAGCACATGGTCCAGTCCGCCGTAACCGATGTCGTATGCCCAGCCGTCGCCGCCGAACACCCAGACAGACTTCTTTACCAGAATGTCTTTGTCTTCCAGGACGGCCTTGCACTCGGCGCTGTCGCAGCCTTCAATGGCGGCGAGAAGCTTGGCGCTGGCAGCCTTGGAGCCTTCAGCGTTGTGCATGTTCTGCAACCATTGGTCGCAGGCTTCAGCTAGCTCGGGACGCGCAGCCTTCAGGGCTTCCACCTTGTCGGCCAGCTTGGCGCGGCGCTGGTTGAGGGCCAGGTTCATGCCGAAGCCGAACTCAGCGTTGTCTTCGAACAGGCTGTTGGCCCATGCGGGGCCATGGCCCTTGTCGTTCACGGTGTAGGGAACGGTGGGGCTGGAACCGCCATAGATAGAGGAGCAGCCGGTGGCGTTGGCAATCAGCATCCTGTCGCCAAAGAGCTGTGTAACCAGCTTGACATAGGGAGTCTCGCCGCAGCCGGCGCAGGCGCCGGAGAATTCGAACAGGGGCTTGAGGAACTGGCTGCCCTTGACGGTGTTGCGGTTGACTTCGATGTCGGTTTCAGGCAGCTTGGAGGCAAACTCCCAGTTGGGTTCCTGGTTGCGCTGGGTATCCAGGGGCTTCATCACCAGGGACTTTACCTTGGAGGGGCAAACTTCGGCGCAGTTGCCGCAGCCGGTGCAGTCCAGCGGGCTGATCTGGATGCGGAAGTCGTGCCCGGCAAATTCCTTGCCGATGGCTTTCTTGGTTACGAAGCTTTCTGGCCTGTCGGCATCTTCCTTCAGCAGGAAGGGACGGATAACTGCATGGGGGCAAACCAGAGAGCACTGGTTGCACTGGATGCAGTGTTCCACCTGCCACTCGGGTACGTTAACGGCGATGCCGCGCTTTTCGTACTGGGTGGTGCCGGTGGGCACAAAGCCATCAGGCGAGAAGGCGGACACAGGCAGGCTGTGGCCATCCTGGCGCAGGATGGGACGGATGACATCGTAGAAGTATTCAGTGGCTTCCACATGGGCAGGCTCGGCACCGGTGGTGGCGTTGGCCCAATCGGCAGGCACTTCAACCTTTTTCAGGCCGGAGATGGCGATGTCAATGGCATCCCAGTTTTTCTTCACCACGGAGTCGCCCTTGCGGCCATAGGTTTTCTTGGCATATTCCTTCATGTACTTGTCGGCGTCATCGTAGGGGATGACATCGGCCAGCTTGAAGAAAGCAGCCTGCATGATGGTGTTGATGCGGTTGCCCATGCCCACCTTGGCGGCCAGGTCAATGGCGTCAATGATGTACAGGCGGGCATTTTTCTTGGCCAGCAACTGCTTCATGCTGGCGGGCAGGCGCTCGCTGAGCTCTTCCTCGCTCCACTGGCAGTTCAGCAGGAAAACGCCGTTCTGCTTCAGCGGGGTGACCATGTCATACTGCACCACATAGGCGGGGTTATGGCAGGCGATGAAGTTGGCCGCGTCAATCTGATAGGTGGAGCGGATGGGGTGCTTGCCAAAGCGCAGATGCGATACCGTCAGGCCGCCGGACTTCTTGGAGTCGTAGGCGAAATAGCCCTGGGCATACAGGTCGGTGTGGTCACCGATAATTTTGATGGAGTTTTTGTTAGCGCCTACAGTGCCGTCGGAGCCCAGGCCGTAGAACATGCAGCTGACAGTGCCTTCGGGGGCCGCTTCGTACAGTTCGCCCAGATCCAGAGAGGAGTGGGTAACGTCGTCCTTGATGCCAACGGTGAAGTGGTTCTTGGCATCCGCTTTGTCAGCGTTGTCATAGACGGCTTTCACCATGGTGGGGGTAAATTCCTTGCTGCCAAGGCCGTACCGGCCGCCCAATACGCGAATATCGGTGCGGTTTTCTTCCACCAACGCTGCGCGCACATCCAGGTACAGGGGATCGCCAATGGCGCCTGTTTCCTTGGTGCGGTCCAGCACGGTGAGGGTTTTCACGCTGGCAGGCAGTTCAGACATGAAGTGCTTCACGCTGAAGGGGCGGTAGAGGTGTACGTTCAGCACGCCCACCTTGCGGCCTTCCTTCATCAGGGCATCCACGGTTTCGGCCACAGCTTCGGCGCCGGAACCCATCAGGATGACGACGCTTTCTGCATCGGGAGCGCCATAGTAGTTGAACAGCTTATAATGACGGCCGGTCAGCTCGCCAACTTTTTTCATTTCAGCTTCCACAATGGCGGGGACAGCTTCGTAATACTTGTTGGCAGCTTCGCGGTTCTGGAAGAACACGTCGGGGTTCTGGGCGGTACCGGCCTGGTGGGGATGTTCGGGGTTCATGGCGCGGGCGCGGAACTCCTTCACCTTTTCCCAGTTGACCAGTTTGGCCATGTCTTCGTATTCAATCTGATTGATTTTCTGCACTTCGTGGCTGGTACGGAAACCATCGAAGAAATGAAGGAAAGGCACGGAAGATTCTAACGTGGCCAGGTGAGAAACCAGGGCCATGTCTTCCGCTTCCTGTACGCTGGAGGAAGCCAGCATCGCAAACCCGGTCTGGCGGCAGGCCATAACGTCGCTATGGTCACCGAAAATGGACAGGGCATGGGTGGCCAGTGTACGTGCGCTGACGTGGAATACCGTGGGCAAAAGCTCACCGGCAATCTTGTACATGTTGGGAATCATCAGCAGCAGACCCTGGGATGCGGTGTAGGTGGTAGTTAATGCGCCTGCGGCCAGAGAGCCGTGTACCGCACCCGCTGCGCCGGCCTCGGACTGCATTTCCTGCACGAGTACCGTTTGATTAAAGAGATTTTTGCGGCCGTCTGCCGACCACTCGTCGATGTACTCTGCCATGGTCGATGAGGGCGTGATGGGGTAAATCGCCGCGACATCGCTGAATGCGTACGCGACGTGACTAACCGCACCGTTGCCGTCAATGGTGAACTTTTTTGCCATGATGGACCTCCTATGTGATATATTTGGGGCAGTTGCAGGCGAAAACCAGCTTCGCCGGCTTTGCGTTTGGTGGCTGCCTTTCAATCTATTTAATTATAGCGTTGTAATCCCCTTTCGTCAAGGCGAGACACAACAGGACAAACAGATATTTTGGGAAGTCGTCACATCGTGGCGTTTATAGGTGCAGGTCGTATGTTTGGGAAAAATTTCATGAAAATTCCCGTAATTAACTGGAAAAGTCGTTGACATGCTGTATATGCTGTGGTTTAATATATGACGCTTGGTTGTTTACCAACACTAAACTTCGGGCGATAAATATTCGAGAGGGGGATATTGCATGGAAATGGGAAATCGTCTGCGCCGCCTTAGGCAGCAGCGAAACCTGACCCAGGAGGAAATGGCAAACCGCTGTGAACTGAGCAAGGGCTTTATTTCCCAGGTCGAACGGGATTTAACCTCTCCCTCCATTGCCACCCTCACCGATATGCTGGAGTGCCTGGGCACCGATTTAAAGAGCTTTTTCAGCGAGGAAACAGGCAAGAGCACCGTGTTCACCCGCAATGACATGTTCGAAAAGGAAGATGCGGATCTGCTGAAGGGCTCTATCCTGTGGCTGGTGCCCAATGCCCAGAAAAACGACATGGAACCCATCCTTGTTACCCTGGGACCTGGCGGACGCACCCACGAAATTCCCGCCCATGAGGGGGAGGAGTTTGGCTACGTCTTAAAAGGCGCCGTGGTGCTGGTGGAAGGGGAGAAGCGTTCCCGCATTGCCTGCGGCAGCAGTTTTTCCCTGCACCCGGGGGAGGATCATTATATTGAAAATTTGGGGAAGACAACCGCCCAGTTTATCTGGGTGTCCACCCCACCCACTTTTTAACCGGAGGCTAGTATGGAACAGAATAACCGGCTGATTAACCTGGAAGACATATCCAAGGCATACGACGGCACCGTGGTGCTATCGGACGTTAACCTCTATATCCGCAAGAATGAGTTTTTAACCTTGCTGGGTCCTTCCGGCTGCGGAAAAACCACCACGCTGCGCATCATCGGCGGGTTTGAGTACCCAACCACCGGCCGCGTCATATTTGACGGCAAGGACATCACCGCAGAACCGCCCTATAAACGCAGGGTCAACACGGTGTTTCAGAAGTACGCCCTGTTTCCCCACCTGAACGTGGCTGACAACATCGCCTTTGGCTTGAAGATAGCCAAGCTGCCCAAGAAGGACATTACCCTTAAGGTGGGCAAAATGTTGGAGCTGGTTAACCTGCAGGGGTACGAGAAGCGCTCGGTCGAATCCCTGTCTGGCGGGCAGCAGCAACGTGTCGCCATCGCACGGGCATTGGTTAACGAGCCTGAAGTGCTGCTGCTGGATGAGCCCCTGGGTGCCCTGGATCTTAAACTGCGCAAAGGCATGCAGCTGGAGCTCAAGCGTATGCAGCAGGCTCTGGGCATTACCTTCGTCTTTGTCACCCATGATCAGGAAGAAGCCCTCACCATGTCGGACACCATCGTCATCATGCGGGATGGCCGTATCCGCCAGATTGGCACCCCCAAGCACATCTATGATGAGCCAAAGGAAGCCTTTATCGCCAACTTTATCGGTGAAAGCAACATCGTTAGGGGCACCATGCCTCGGGACGAGGTGGTCCATTTTTGCGGTATGGACTTTACCTGCGTGGACTTTGGCTTTGAAAAAGACGAGCCGGTGGACGTGCTGATACGACCGGAGGATATCCATATTGTAGGCACTGATGTCAGCCAGTTAAAGGGCGTGGTGCGCAGCGTGCTGTTTAAAGGCGTGCACTATGAAATGATTATCGACGCCGGCGGCTTTGATTGGAAGGTACATTCCACCGTCATGGCGCCGGAAGGCTCCAAGGTGGGCTTGTCCATTGTACCCTTTAACATCCATGTCATGCGTTTGGAAAAGGACAGACCTCATAAGGAGGCTGAAGAATGACAAGCCTGAACATGCCGCAGTGGGGCGTGTGGGCCATGGCGCTGGGGTTGGGGCTGTTTCTGGTTATGCTCTTTTCCAGCATCCGCCGCCACCATGGGGTACACCGTTCCCTGTTTTCCTGGCCTTACTCCCTGTGGATGATTGTATTTACGGTTATTCCGCTCTTTTTGGTGGCGTACTATGCCTTTACCAACAAGGCGGGGCAGTTCACGATGGAAAACTTTGCCAACTTCTGGGATTCCAACCGCGAAATGAAGATGCAGCTGTCGGGCATGGGGTTTGACCCTGCCGCCATGGGCATGGGGGCGCGTGGCGCTGTCAACGTGGATACCCTGGTGTATTCTCTGTGGATGGCTTTCCTGTGCACCGTGCTCTGTTTCGCCCTGGGCTACCCTGCCGCCCTGTTTATGGCAGACCGCGAGTTTAAGCTGGGCCCCATATTAATTGTACTGTTCATCATCCCCATGTGGATGAACTTCCTTCTGCGCACCATCGCCTGGATGTCCTTGCTGGAGGATAATGGCCTGATCAATACACTCTTGCAGCAGTTAGGCTTTAAGAAGCTAAAACTGATGTACAACTCCGAGGCAGTGCTGCTGGGTATGGTATATAACTATCTGCCCTTTATGGTGTTTCCTATTTATAATGCTTTAAGCAAGCAGGATAAGAAGCTGTCGGAAGCGGCGATGGACCTGGGGGCAGATGGGATACGCACTTTTTCCAAGGTCACCTTTCCTTTAAGCGTGCCGGGTATCGTGTCGGGCATCACCATGGTTTTCATGCCTTCTGTCACCACCTTCTTCATCCCCAGGGTACTGGGAGGCGGCAACACCGAAATGTTTGGCGACCTGATTGAACGCACCTTCCTCACCGCTGATAACTGGAATGTAGGCAGCGCCCTGTCGCTGATTATGATGGTGCTTATCCTGTTCAGTATCACTTTGCTTCGTAAGGTAGACCCCGAAGGGGAAGGAGGTAGCCTGCTGTGAGCAAGTTTTTAAAGCGCTCCTACCTGGCATTGGTGCTGCTGTTTCTGTACCTGCCCATCGTGGTGCTGATTGTCCAGTCCTTTAACGCGGGTGTCAGCCGGGCCAAATGGGAAGGGTTTTCCTTCAGGTGGTATCAGGAGCTTTTTGCCAGCCCCACCATCATGCAAGCGCTGTACGTTACGTTAACCATCGCGCTGCTGGCGTCGATTATCTCCACCATTCTGGGCACCCTGGCCGCCATTGGCATCCATGCCATGAAGCGCCGTCCCCAGGCCGCCATGATGACATTGACCAACATTCCCATGACCATGCCGGACATCGTGACAGGTATCTCCCTGATGCTGTTGTTTATCTTTACCCGGGTGGACAGGGGCTATGTCACCATGCTGATTGCCCATATCACCTTTGATACGCCCTATGTTATCCTGTCGGTGCTGCCAAAGCTAAGGGAAATGAACCGCTTTAGCTACGAAGCGGCGCTGGACTTGGGGGCCACCCCCGGCTACGCTTTGTGGCATGTCATCCTGCCTGCTGTACGCCCAGGGGTAGTGACAGGCGCACTGCTGGCTTTCACCCTGTCCCTGGACGATTTTACCATCAGTTACTTCACCACCAGCCCCTTGGTGCAAAACCTGTCCACGCTGATTTATTCTGAAGCCCGCAAAGGCATCAAGCCCACCATGAATGCGCTGAGCGCGTTGATGTTTGTAACCCTGCTGATTCTGCTCTTGGCGGTGAATTACCGCTCCTCCAAGACAGAACAGGCGAAATAAAGGAGGAAGCGAAATGATAAAATGGCTGTCTATGTCCCTGCTCCTGGTGATGCTGCTGTCCCTGGTGCCCCTTGGCCAGGCCGAAGGCGTGGTTAATGTATTCAACTGGGAGGACTATATCAGCGAGGATGCCCTGAAGCTGTTTGAGGAAGAAACCGGCATCAAGGTCAACTACATGCGTTTTACCACCAACGAGGACATGATGGTGCAGGTGCGCACCTCCACCGGTGCCTTCGACGTGGTTTTCCCTTCCGACTATACCATCGAGCGCATGATTGCCGAAGACCTGCTGGAACCCATCAACTTTGACAATGTCCCCAATGCCCAATATGTTGCACAGTGGCTGCAAAACCCCGCCTACGATTCGGATCACCTTTACTCTGTCCCCTATATGTGGGGCACTGTGGGCATTTTGTACGACACCACCCGGGTCAATGGCCCCATCGATTCCTGGGAAGCGCTGTTCACCGAGGAATACAAGGGCGAGGTGTTCATGCTGGACTCTATCCGCGACACCATGGGCCTGGCGCTTAAGTATCTGGGCTTCTCCATGAATACCCGGGACCCCGCCGCTTTGCAGGCGGCCACCGATTTGCTGATTAAGCAAAAGCAGAATGGTATCGTTAAAGCCTACCAGGTGGATGAAACAAAGGACAAAATGGTGGCAGGCGAGGGCGTCTTGGGTGTGGTCTGGTCGGGGGATGCCCAGTATGCCATCAACCTGAATGAGAACCTGGCTTATTCTGTACCCAAGGAAGGCAGCAACGTGTGGGTGGACGCCATGGTGATTCCCAAAACTGCCCGGAACAAGGAGAACGCAGAAAAGTTCATCGACTTTATGAGCCGCCCCGATATTGCCCAGATGAACTGCGAGTACATCGAGTATTCTTCGCCCAACACAGGCGCCATTGAGCTGATGGGGGATGAGTACATCAATAACCCCAACCTCAACCCCTCCCAGGAAGTCATTGATACTTGCGAATTCTTCAACGACATCAACGATTTCTTGCCCATCTACAACACACTGTGGGCACAGGTGAAAAACGCGAAATAAGCGTAAGAGGCATATATGAAACGTAAGTTTCTGGTAACATTCCTAATTATTTGCCTGCTGTCGACATACATCCCTGCCGTAGCGGGGATGTATGTTGATTTACAGCCAGGGGATGCCGGGGTCAAAGTGGTATTCCTGCGGCAAAGGCTGTACGATTTAGGGTACCTGGACGCCTTTGAAAAAGGGGATGACAGCTATACCCAAGGCGTTGCCGAGGCTGTACAGGCCTTTGAACAAAGAAACAACCTGCCTGTAACGGGGATCGCCACCCAAGCAGTGCAGCAGCTTCTGTTTTCCAAGGAAGCTAAGGGACAGCCCCTTGATGAACAGCGTACCTATGAGGATCTCTCCTATGATGGCGGGCCTGCTAAAACAATCTCCCTGCCGGCACGAGATGCAGAAGGCTTCCTGCCCCCCGGCAGCACGCCCTTTGTCCACGCTGACAGAGAGGATGGCCGCTGGATGTACCTGTCGGACTCTTTGCAGGTGGATATTTCCCGCTACCATCAGGATGCAAACAACATCGAGTGGTACGAGGCGTTTATCACCACAAGGGGCGAGGAAAAACCCTATACTGTACTGTCCAAGCGGGAGGGCAAGGTGGTACAGCCTCCCAAGGCGCTGGCTGAGTTAAACGGCAGCGTGTTTGCCATCACCGATGATTACTTTGGTTACCGCGTTAAAAATGAAAAAAGTATCGGTGTCATCCTGCGGAACAGCAAGGTGCTGTACGAAAAGACCAGGGTGGAAAACCGCAGCAACCTGCAGCCCCTGGAGGTGCTGGCCATGTTTCAGGATGGCACCCTGCGTACCTTTGACAGCGATGCCTATACAGGCCAGGAATATCTGGACATGGGTGTCACCGACACCTGGGCCTTTGGGCCGGTGCTGGTGCAGGGAGGGATCGTGCCCCGCTACTACTACTCCAAGGAATATCACTCCTACCGGGAGCCCCGCTGTGCCTTTGGTATGATTGAGCAGGGCAAGTATGCTGC
>CAYFSQ010000026.1:10840-15950 GCA_964345895.1 uncultured Oscillospiraceae bacterium | reverse complement strand
AGGGCTTCGATGGTGGGGGTGCCGCAGTACCCCATGGCGGAGCGCAGGCCGCCCATCAGCTGATATACCGTGTCTGCCAGGGGGCCCTTGTAGGGTACACGGCCTTCCACCCCTTCGGGCACCAGCTTCTTGGCGTCATCCTGGAAATACCGGTCGGAGGAGCCGTGGGCCTGGGACATGGCGGCCATGGATCCCATGCCGCGATAGACTTTAAAGGAGCGGCCCTGGTAGATTTCCATTTCGCCGGGGCTTTCTTCGGTACCGGCAAACAGGCTGCCCAGCATCACAGCGGAGGCACCGGCGGCGATGGCCTTTGCCACATCGCCGGAATACTTGACACCGCCATCTGCGATGATGCCGATGCCATGCTTGGCAGCTTCGTTGGCACAGTCTGCCACGGCAGTTATCTGGGGCACGCCGATGCCTGCCACCACCCTTGTGGTGCAGATGGAGCCGGGGCCGATGCCCACCTTGATACAGTCTGCACCAGCGCTGATTAAATCATGGGTGGCTGCGGCAGTGGCTACATTGCCGGCGAACAGCGTTATGTCGGGGAAAGCGCTGCGGATTTTTTCCACAGCTTTTAATACCCCCAGGCTATGGCCGTGGGCTGTGTCAATGGAAATGATATCCACCTTGGCATCAATCAGTGCCTGTACCCTTTCCAGGGTGTCGCCTGTGATGCCCACGGCAGCGGCGCACAGCAGGCGGCCGTTGGAATCCTTGGCGCTGTTGGGGTATTTATGGGCTTTCTCAATATCCTTAATAGTAATCAGCCCCCGCAGATGGTAGCCGCTGTCCACCAGGGGCAGCTTTTCAATGCGATGGGCAGCGAGGATTTTTTTCGCTTCCTCTAATACAATGCCCTCGGCGGCGGTGACCAGGTTTTTGCTGGTCATCACATCGCCGATTTTTTTGCTGTCGTCCGTTTCAAACCGCAGGTCACGGTTGGTGAGGATGCCCACCAGCACCTTGTTTTCATCGGTGATGGGTACGCCGCTGATGCGGTAGCGCGCCATCAGCGCCTTGGCGTCGGCGACCAGGTGGGTGGGGGACAGGTAGAAGGGATCGGTGATGACGCCATGCTCGCTGCGTTTCACCTTGTCCACCTGGCTGGCTTGCTCCTGAATGGACATGTTTTTGTGGATGATGCCCACGCCGCCCTCCCGGGCGATGGCAATGCCCATGCGGGCGTCGGTGACAGTGTCCATGGCGGCGGACATCAGCGGGATGTTCAGCCGGACTTTCTTTGTCAGCTGTACAGACAAATCGACGTCCTTGGGCAGCACTTGGCTTTTGTGCGGCACCAACAGGACGTCGTCAAAGGTCAGCCCTTCGCGGATATTCTCTCTTAACATGGCGTTACCTCCCGGTAGTTTTGGCTATTCTATAGATATTGTCAGCGGTTGTCAACCATTCTTCTCCTTGGAGGGGAAGAGGGCTTTGCGCAAGTTGACATCGAAATAGTAGAACAAGGAAATGACCGCCAGCACCACCCCTGTCCACAGCAGGTACAGGTGTAAAGGGAAGCCCATGCGATCAAAATCCTCATGGAAGTAGCACAGTGCCAGGGAAATAAACAGGGTAAACTGGGCGATTTTTCCGATGGGTTTGCTGTATACCACCTTGTTGCGTTTGAGTAAAATCAGCGAGCCGATGCCCATCAGGGTTTCCTTCACCATCAGGATGATGAAGGCGGGCAAGGGGATGATGTTCTTAATCATCAACCCAATCATCAGGCACAGCACCATCAGTTTGTCTGCCAGGGGGTCCATCAGCTTGCCAAAGGCGGTAATCTCGTTCTGCTTTCTGGCCAGATAGCCGTCCAACAGGTCTGTTGCACCGGCCACCAGAAATACAATCAGCGACTCGGTCATCTTATCCTGCGCCATCAGCAGACAGAAAAACGGGATGAGCAACAACCGCAGAATGGTCAGTACATTGGGTACATTCCAAACCATCTTCTCCTTTTGTGCCATCCTTCCACCTCCTATGTTTCCGCATCATTATACCACAGGGGACGCCAGGCGTTCAATGCGCGAGGCGGCAAAATCGACATAGAAAAGACCGGATGATGAGTCCGGCCTTTTCTTGTATGGAAGGAAGGGCTTACTTGATGGTGCCGCCTTCCTCCTGGTGGATGGTCTGGATGCGGAATCCATCCCTGTCATCAGCGTCCACCTGCAGGCGATCTCCGGGGGAGAGGTTGCCCTCAATAATTGCCCTGGAAACAAGGGTTTCAATCTTGCCCTGCAGCAGGCGCTTCATGGGCCGTGCACCGTAGGTGGGGTCATAGCCCTGGGCCATCATGCGGTCGATGGCGGCATTGGTAAGGTGGAGGCACAGCTCCTTCTCCTTCAGGCGGCCCTGCAGCCTTTCAAGCAGCAGATCGATGATGCCCCGTACATTGTCCCGGCTTAAGGGGGTAAAGAATACCGTGTCATCAATGCGGTTTAAAAACTCCGGCCTGAAGGTGGAGCGCAGCAAGCTGCTGACCCTGTCCTTGGCGCTTTGGGCCAGTGTGCCGTCCTGCTCGATGCCGTCCAGTATCTGGGTGGATCCTAAGTTGCTGGTCATAATCAGGATGGTGTTTTTAAAGTCCACCGTTCTTCCTTGGCTGTCGGTGGCCCGGCCATCGTCGAGGATTTGCAGCAGGATATTGAACACATCCGGGTGGGCCTTTTCCATTTCATCAAAGAGGATAACGGAATAGGGCTTGCGCCGGACTGCCTCGGTCAGCTGCCCGCCTTCTTCATAGCCCACATAGCCTGGAGGGGCACCAATCAGGCGGCTGACGGAAAATTTCTCCATGTATTCTGTCATATCGATGCGGATCAGCATCTTTTCATCGTCAAACAGGCTTTCTGCCAGGGCTTTGGCCAGCTCCGTCTTGCCAACCCCGGTGGGGCCCAGAAACAGGAAGCTGCCGATGGGGCGCCTTTCGTCGGAGATACCCGCTCGGGAGCGCAAAATGGCGTCAGACACGGCCTGGATGGCTTCATTCTGACCGATCACTCGCTTGTGCAGTTCCTCCGGCAGGTGCAACAGCTTCTCCCGGTCGCTTTCTACCAGCTTGCTGACGGGGATACCCGTCCAGCGCCCCACAATGCGGGCGATTTCTTCTTCCGTCACCTTATCCCGAAGGTAGATGGCCTTTTCCTGGGTGGAGGCATGCTCCTCCTGCTCTTTTAATTGCTGCTGCAGCTTGGGTAACAACCCATACTTAAGTTCTGCCGCTTTATTTAAGTCGTAATTTCTTTCGGCGGTGGTGATGCTGGCATTCACCTGCTCCAACTCTTCCCGCAGCTTTTGCACCTTGCTGATGGCGTTCTTTTCGTTGTCCCATTGGGCGGTCATTTCGTTCAATTGCTCACGCAGGTTGCTGAGTTCCTCCTGCAGTTCATGGAGGCGGCCTTTGGAGAGGGTGTCCTGCTCCTTCTTCAGTGCGGCTTCTTCAATTTCAAGCTGCATGATTTTTCGGCGCACCTCATCCAGCTCTGTGGGCATGGAGTCCATTTCGGTGCGAATCATCGCGCAGGCTTCGTCCACCAGGTCAATGGCCTTGTCTGGCAAAAAACGATCGGTAATATAGCGGTGGGACAAGGTGGCGGCGGCAATCAGGGCATTGTCCTGTATCTTTACGCCGTGGAACACCTCGTACCTTTCCCTTAAGCCCCGCAGGATGGAAATGGTATCCTCCACCGTAGGCTCGTCCACCAGGACGGGTTGAAAGCGCCGCTCCAGTGCCGCGTCCTTCTCGATGTACTTGCGGTATTCATCCAGGGTGGTGGCGCCGATACAGTGCAGTTCGCCCCGTGCCAGCATGGGCTTTAATAGGTTGCCTGCATCCATGCTGCCCTCGGTTTTGCCTGCGCCCACAATGGTGTGCAGTTCGTCTATAAACAAAAGAATCTGGCCATCGCTTTTCTTTACTTCCGCCAGCACAGCTTTAAGGCGCTCCTCAAACTCGCCGCGGAACTTAGCGCCGGCAATCAACGCGCCCATATCCAGGGAGAAGATGGTGCGGTTCTTTAAATTGTCCGGCACATCCCCCCGGATGATGCGCTGGGCCAAGCCTTCAGCGATGGCGGTTTTACCAACGCCCGGCTCGCCAATGAGCACCGGGTTGTTCTTTGTTTTACGGCTTAAAATGCGGATAACATCGCGGATTTCATTATCCCGTCCAATGACAGGGTCAAGCTTTTGCTGCCTGGCAAGCTGTGTCAGGTCGCTGCCGTACTTGCTTAACGCATCATAGGTGTCCTCAGGGTTGTCACTGGTTACCCGGGTTGCGCCCCGCACAGCGGACAATGCAGTTAAAAAAGCATCCTTGCTCAGGGAATACTGCTGAAAGATGCCTTTTACAGCGGTATCGCCACATTCCAGCAGGGACAAAAACAGGTGTTCCACCGAGATGTATTCATCCTTCATATTTTCAGCAATGGCTGCGCTTTCCCGAAGGGCTTTATCCATCTCCTGGGAGATATAGGTTTTACCCTGCTCCTTTGCTGCTCCCCGGATGCGGGGCAGCTTCTCCACCTTTGCAATAGCTGCCTGATGCAGACTTTGGGTGTCCTTGCCCATCTTCTCAAGCAGCTGGGCAATCAACCCCTCAGGTGCTTCCAGCAACGCGCTTAGCAGGTGAACCTGCTCTAAGGTTTGGTTGTTATATTCTGCGGCCAGTGTCTGTGCCCGCTGCAGGGCTTCCTGGCTCTTTTGTGTATATTGGTTACCGTTCATACGCTCCTCCTTCAAGGCAAAGAAATACTGACCTTCTTTGACCTACGTATTTATTATAGCACGCTCCCATGGGCTGTCAAGGGATTTTGGGCGTAAAATGTCAATTTATTTATACAAGGTAAAGGGCATTGGGGGGCAGGCTGTCCCTTGTAACCACAGTGTGGATTTGGTATAATCCGGTCACCAAAGAGGAGGATGAAGCGATGACCACATGGTTTACACAGAAGCGAAACAGACGCACCATCCTGTTGCTGATGGGGTTTGTTTTTGTCCTCTTCCGCTTTGAAGGTGTCATGGATGTTATTCAAAGGCTGATGGCCGTCCTGACGCCTTTTTTTGTGGGCAGTGTCATCGCCTTGTTGGTCAACCT
>CAYFSQ010000026.1:0-10740 GCA_964345895.1 uncultured Oscillospiraceae bacterium | reverse complement strand
CGCCTGCGCGCCAACCTGGATTTATCTGTACCGGAGCAGGGGGACGTGCGGCAGCAGGTGGAAGCCGTCTACCAATACCTGGTGGGCGGCCTGTCAAGCTCCACCGGGATTCTGTCCTCCGCGGCCAACATCATGATGGATGCCATTATCGGCCTGGTGTTTGCCGTCTACCTCCTCTCCGGCAAGGAAAAGCTGCTGGCCAACTTCCGCCTGTTTACCTCTTCCTACTTGAAGCCTGTGTCGGACAAGCGTCTGCACCATGTATTGCGCATCCTGTCCAGCACCTTCTCAGACTTTTTTGCCGGCCAGTGCATCCAGGCGTTTTCCTCCGCCCTGTTAACCTGGCTCTTCCTGCTGATATTCGGCATCCCCTACGCCGTGCTGATTGCTATGCTGGTCTTTATTACCGCCTTTATTCCAATATTTGGCCCTTATATTTCTGGTGCCATCGGTATGCTGCTGGTGTTTTCCCAAAACGCCGATATGGTGTGGTGGTTCCTGCTGGTTTTCTTTGTTGTGCAGCAGGTGTCCGGCTCTGTCATCTATCCCCGCATTATGGAAAAGGCCATCGACATGCCCTCCATCTGGGTGCTGGCTTCGGTTACTATTGGCGGCGGGCTGATGGGGTTGATGGGCATGATGTTTTTCATCCCCCTCACCGCAGCGGTCTACAACCTGATTAAAGAGGATGTCAGCCTCAGGCAGAGCCAGGGGATTGTACCGGGAGGGACGCCCCATGGCTGATATCGAGTTTAACCATATCACTGTTACCCACGGTGAGGACAGCGGCCTGTTTGATGTTAGCTTCCAGGTAGAGGAAGGCAGCGCTTATGCCATATTGGCACCCACCGGGGCAGGGAAAAGCACCATTGCCTCTTTGCTGATGGGCATGTGCATCCCGGATGAAGGAAGCTGCCAGGTTCGGGGGTTGGATTGCTTTTCTCAGCACAGCAAGGTGCAGCGGTTGGTGGGGTTTGTGCCAGGCAACCCCTACTTTCCCCCCCGGATGGACGGGGATCAGTTTTTAAAGATGCTCTCCTCCTGGCGCGGCGGCGCAGCAGAGGAAAAAACCCGTCATGTGATGGAAAAGCTGGACATCAACCCCTTAGGACCCTTTGGCAAAATGACGGCGACGAATAAAAGCAAGCTGGCCGTGCTCTTTGGCCTCATGTTTGACGCGCCGATATTAATTCTAGACGAACCCTACATGGGGCTGGATGTGTTCTCCCGCAATGTGCTGACCGACCTATTGCTGGAGGAAAAGGAGCAGGGCAAAACCATCCTGCTGTTAACCCATGTATTGCAGCAGGCGCAAAAACTGTGCGACCGCATCGCCGTGATGCGAAAAGGCCGTATTGTGGTGGAGCAGCAAGCAGAACAGCTGCAGTTTTCCCGCCAGAAGGTGTATCACATTACCTTTGATTCCACCATGGAAGCAAGCCGTTTCTCCCAGGAGTGGGAAACTGCGGTTGAGCTTATCGGCGAGCGGGCCATTGTGGCTGTTCCTGCAAGCCCCATGGCGCTGATAAAAACACTCTCTCACTACGGGGTGAAAGACTTTGTCGGCGGCCGGGAGGAAGGGGAGGAGGCATTCCTGCGCTACTACGGGGATGACACGCTATGAAAGGATTTTTTACCTATCGCCTGAAAACCCAGGGTTATCACCTGTTTCTTTTGCTGTTTGTTGCCCTTATGCTGGTGTTGGGGGCGGCTGCCCTCTATACACCGCCGGTGGGCGGCGGGCAAAACCAAATCGAGCTGCTGCGCATGCAAGCGCCAGCCCTGGCAGAGCTGCTGAACATGCGGATGTACATCCTGCCCGGGGATCATCTGATCGCCCTGTTGTTTGGCTTGCTCCTGCCTGTAAGCAGCATCGTCTATGTGTTCTCTCTGGCGCGCAAGCTGCAGGCAGAACCTTTGTACACAGGGGAGGTTTTATGGCTCATCAGCGCACCGCGGCATAAAGGTCTGGTGGTGCTGATGCACTATATGATTATGCTGCTGGGCATATTGCTGCAATATGCCTTGGTGGCCTTTGCAGCATGGGCTGCCCGGTTTATTTGGCCTTCTTTTCAGGTTAACCTGCTGCCCCTTTTACGGGTGTGCCTAGGGGCATTCTTCATGATGGCCTTGGTTTCTGGTGCCGCGCTGCTTGCTGCCTGTCTGTCGTTGGATGGCAAATTGCCCAGGATTGCGCCATGGATGACGTGGCTTTTCCTTCTGGTACGCATGGTTGCCAACCTTAAGCAGCAGTTTACTTTACTGATGTATGTAACGCCCTTTTCTCTTTTTGATCCCTGGGGCATGGCGCTGGGCCGACAACCTGCCATGCTGCTTTGTTTTATTCCAATGATTGCAGGCACAATGCTTGCGCTGCTGGGTGCGCTGTTATTTTCAAGGCGCGACCTGAGCTAAAGGAGGACTATATGCACAATCGTTTCGCCGTTCATCCCTTCAGCGTGGTGGAAACATCCTTTGCGCCTGAAGACATGCGCTTTGGAGAAAGCCTGATGTCCCTGGGCAATGGGGCCATGGGCCTGCGGGGCAACTTTGAGGAGGATTACTCCGGTGATACCCATCGGGGCACCTACATTGGCGGCGTCTGGTTTCCGGACAAAACCCGGGTGGGTTGGTGGAAAAATGGGTACCCTCGATACTTTGGCAAAGTCATCAATGCCGTCAACCTGATCGGCCTACATGTGCAAGTGAATGGACAAACCTTGGATGCCGGTAAACTGCCCGTCACATCCTTTCGCCGGGAATTGGACATGCAAAGGGGTGTGCTGATACGGCGCATGGTGGTTTTATTTCCTGAGGGCGAAGTGGAAATCAAGACGGAGCGCTTTGTATCCATGGCAGATCAGCATATTCTGGCGCTGCGCTACGAGGTAAAGCCTTCCTTTGCGGCGGAGATTGTCATCACCCAGTACTTGGATGGCAATGTCCACAATGAAGACAGCAACTATGACGAAATATTCTGGGAGCAGCTGCAATCAGAGGTCCGGCAGAATGCCGCCCTGGTGGTCAGCAGAACAAAGGAAAACCCCTTTGGCACTCCCCGCTTTACGGTGGGGGCTGCCTCCCTGGCGCTAACGGATATGGTAAAGGCAGGGGAGGAGGCTTCCTCTGGCTTTGCATCTGTCATCTATCAACAAAGGGTGGAGAAGGGGCAAAGCTGCATTCTGCATAAAATTGTCAGCGTGGCCACCGACCGGGATATGACCGGGGAGGAAGTCCCCGCTGCCGCCCTGCATTTTGTGCAAGAGGCTGCCCAGCTGGGCTATGGTACCCTGCTATCCCGGCACGAGGAAGCCTGGCAGCAAAAGTGGGATACTGCCGATGTGCAGATTGAAGGGGACGATGCAGCCCAGCAGGGCATCCGCTTCAATTTGTTCCAGCTGCTGTCTACCTACACCGGGGAGGATGCCCGGCTGAACATCGGCCCCAAGGGTTTCACCGGTGAAAAATATGGCGGTGCCACCTACTGGGACACCGAAGCCTTTTGCTTTCCTGTCTATATGGCCATATCGGGCGATGAAGTTGCCAAACAGCTGCTCCTATACCGCCACGGGCAGCTGCCTCAGGCCTATGGCAATGCCGCTGAGCAGGGGTTGCCCGGAGCGCTGTACCCCATGGTAACCTTCAACGGCACAGAGTGCCACAACGAGTGGGAAATCACCTTCATGGAGCTGCACCGAAACGGTGCCATGGCCTATGCCATTTTCAACTATTCTACCTATACCGGAGACATGGAGTATCTAAAAAACGAAGGCTTGGATGTGCTGGTAGGCATTGCCCGCTTCTGGGCCGGGCGGGTGCACTGGAACGATGCCAAGCAGGTGTACATGATGCACGGTGTAACGGGGCCTAACGAATATGAAAACAATGTCAATAACAACTGGTATACCAACCGTATCGCTGCCTGGTGTCTGACTTTTTGCAACGAAGCAGCGGAACTGGCCGGCTCTTTGCGCAGGGCACAGCTTCAGCTGAGCCAGGAGGAGTTGGACAATTTCCAGCGCATTGCGGACCATATGTACTACCCTGAGGATAAGGAGAAGGGCATCTTTGTGCAGCACGACACCTTCCTTGATAAGCTTTTACAGCCCGCATCAAGCATCCCCCATGAGGACAGACCCCTCAACCAGCACTGGTCGTGGGATCGTATCCTGCGTTCCTGCTTTATCAAGCAGGGGGACGTGCTGCAGGGCTTATATACCCTGGGGCATCTGTACGATAAGGAGACCAAGCGCCGTAACTTTGCTTTCTACGAGCCCATGACGGTGCACGAAAGCAGCCTGTCGCCCTGCGTCCATGCTATTTTAGCGGCGGAAATCGGGGATGAAGAGAAGGCGGTAGAAATGTACCAGCGCACCGCCCGGCTGGACCTGGATAACATCAACAACGATACCCAGGATGGTCTGCATATCACCAGCATGTCGGGCAGCTGGCTGGCCATTGCCCAGGGCTTTGCGGGCATGCGCACAGTGGAGGGGCTGTCCTTTGCCCCCATGCTGCCCAGGGGCTGGCAGGGGTACAGCTTCCGGTTTATCTATCGGGAGCGGGTGGTCCAGCTGAAGGTGGAACAAGAAACGATTGCCATGACCCTGGAAAAGGGCGAGCCGCTTTCGCTTAAGGTGTATGATGAACAGATTCTTTTGGAAGAAACTACCGTTCTCACAAGGAGGTAACCATGAAAAAGCTATTTATCAGTGCAGACATTGAGGGAACCTGCGGCATCCTTCACTGGGACGAGACAATCAAAGAAAAGAGTGACTTTACCTACTTCGCCAGGCAAATGACCGGGGAAGTAGCTGCCGCCTGTGAAGGGGCATACCAAGGTGGTTTTGAGGATATTCTGGTGCGTGATGCCCATCACAGCGCCCGCAACCTGCTGCCCGACCTGTTGCCGCCCTACACCCGCCTTTTGCGTGGGTGGGCCCCCGACCCCTACTGCATGATGACGGGGCTCGATTCCACCTATGATGGGGTCATCTTTACCGGCTACCACAGCGCCGCTTCCTGGGACGGCAACCCTCTGGCCCATTCCATGGATACAGATCTGATCAGCATCACCATCAATGGTGAAGCCGCCAGTGAGCTGATGATCAACAGCTATACCGCCGCTTACGAAAATGTTCCTGTCCTGATGGTGACAGGGGACGAGATGCTGTGCCGGTGGATGAATGCATTCTCGCCCAACACCGCTGTTGTGCCGGTTTCCCGCGGGGTGGGGGCAGCCTCTCTGGCGCTGCATCCGGAAGAAGCGTTGCGCCGCATCCGGGAAACTGCGCAGGAAGCTGTGCAATATAAGCGGGAGGACTGCCTGATTTCTCTGCCGGAATATTTCGAGGTGGAAATTACCTTTAAAAAGCACCAGGACGCCTATCGCAACGGCTTTTATCCCGGCGTCAAACAGATGGGGCCCCATACAATTTTCTTTGAAACGGAAGATTATTATGAGGTGCTGCGACTCCTCCACTTTCTGTAAGGAAAAATCTTCAGATTCCTTCAGATGACAACCTACACCTTGGATGATATACTGAAATATGGTGTCAAGAAATTCTCTGAAAGGGTCAGTGCATGAAGTCTACCAACAAACAAACGTTAAAAAAGGTGCTGAACCTTTCTTTTATTGTTGGTACCTTCGCTGCTGTGGTGTACTTTGCCCTAAAATCGGGGGATATAACCCAAATAAAAACTGCCCTGGTGTCCATGGATTTCAGGTGGCTGTTGGGCGCTTTCCTTTGCTGGGGGCTGTATGCCTTTCTGGAGGGTTTTATCACCTTTGTGTTTTTTCGCTTTCAGAAGGTCAATACCAACGTGCGCACCAATCTGATGGTGGGGTTGATCGGCATGTACTATT
The DNA here is from genome assembly GCA_964345895.1 of uncultured Oscillospiraceae bacterium. Lineage (GTDB taxonomy): Bacteria > Bacillota > Clostridia > Christensenellales > Aristaeellaceae > DTU024. Next base: position 4,874 of record CAYFSQ010000026.1, on the reverse strand, counting down.
CATCCATCACCCCAGCTGCCACGGGCGGCCAGCCCATGCAGGTGTATTCCCTGAAGAAAAGGGGGGTTCCGGCTGGCATTTCCTCTTCAGCGCTGGCGGTCAAGTTCTTTTGCTGGCAGTGCGCCCTGCTGCTGCTGGGGGCTGTACTATGGCTTAACAACCATTCCTTTATCAGCCAGAATATGCAGGGTGGCGTCTGGTTTTTGCTGATTGGCTTCCTCGTCAACAGCCTGACGGTGGTGGGGGTTATCCTGCTGGCCGTCAGCCGCAACGCCGTACGTGCGCTGATTATTTTCTTTGTCAACCTGGCTAATAAATTGCGCATCATCAAGGACAAGGCGAAAACAGCCTCCCGGCTGGATGCAGCGCTGTCGGATTTTCATGCCAGTGTGGATCTGCTAACCAAGCATCCCTTCCAGTTTCTGGTGCTGTTCATGCTGTCCCTTCTGGAAGTTCTTTCCATGATGAGCGCCATCTTCTTTGTCTATCGGGGCCTGGGCCTGCATTCCGCCACCTATGTTCAGTTGATTACCATGCAGACCATGCTGTTTATTGCCGCTTCCTTTACGCCGCTGCCCGGTGCTTCCGGCGCACAGGAAGGCGGTTTCTACGTATTCTTCGGCAGCCTGTTTCCCCAAAGCATTATCTTTGCAGCCATGTTTGTGTGGCGCTTTGTCACCTATTATCTGTCCATCCTTGTCGGGTTCTCAGCGGTGCTTTATGATGGGGCGCGCGTTGCCAGTGCCAGCAGGCTGGAGAGGAAAAACAATCTTGGAGGTAACCATGAAAAAGTTTCTCGCAACCCTGCTTGCCCTGGTGCTGATGATCCCCCTGTCCTCACAGGCGGCGAGCAAGAAAGCCCCTAAGTTAGTCCTCATGCCCATGCAGGCAGGCCAAACCACCCAGCCCATGGAAGGGGAGGGAACCTGGCACAGCGAACATCCCGACATTGCGACGGTTTCAGAAGGGGGCGTCATCACCGCCCTGCAAGAAGGGTATACCCTGGTGCTGTGCACCAACAAAAAGGGTGATGTTGTAACCCGCTGCGAGGTAAAGGTGGGCAATAAACCCACGCCGCCTGAGGTGCAAAGGGTGATTGATCTTGCCATTGCCGATTGGGCTGCTGCCAACGGCGCTGCCTTTCCAAAGTACAACAAATACACCCAGTGGTATAACCCCGCTGCAAAGAACGGCTTTGGGTGGTGCGGCGCCTTTGTAGGGTATCACTACAACGAAGTGGGCGTTACCATGGACAAGGAGTTCCGCGCCAAGAACGCACCACCTCTGATGGATGGCTCCCTCTTTGTGGTGCGGCAAGCATCCCAGACCAAGCTGTTTGAAGGTTTTGAAAGCCGCAACCGCCTGTCCAACATCCCCCAGCCTGGTTACTACATCATCTATGGCCGCAAGGGCAGCACACCTTACACCCATGTAGGGCTTATCACCGCCGTTACCGAGATGGGGGAAGGGGTCTACATGCTGGAAACGGTGGAGGGCAACCTGAACGCCCGCATCAAGCGCTATTCCTATTTATACGACAGCCTGGCCCAGCGCAAGGAGCGCAACATCAAGCAGCTGCCAGAAAACATGATGCAGCGGCCAGACATCTTTAACTACAAGTATGTGGATAATTTTTACATCAATGTATTTGGACAGACCTGGTATTAATGGATGAAAAAGCCCCCTGCGCATTCGATATGTGCAGGGGGTTATTCTATGCCGTCGATACCCGCATCTTTCAACACTCGATCCTTGTTGTTTAAATAATACTTAAGGAATGACAGGCTGTCCAGGCGTTCAAAACTGGTTTCTTCCACACCATGCTCTGTCACCGACAGAAGCTGCGCCCCGGGGAAGGAGCTGAGCACCGGGGAATGGGTGGCCAATATAATCTGGCTGTCCATGTGGATGGCCTGATTCATCAGGGCCATCAGGCTTAGCTGATTGGCGTAGGACAACGCCCCTTCCGGTTCATCCATCAGGTAGAGCCCCTTTTCAAGGATGCGGCCCTGAAAAAAGCTTAGAAACCCTTCCCCGTGGGAGGATGTTTCCAAGGTACGGCTGTACTGGTTGTCTATTTCGCTTAACGCCCTTTGGTAGGGGAGCCTGCCCTGGTTGCGGGCATACTCGCTGCGGCCCTTGTACTCAACCTCTATATTCTGAAGCTCCCGCCGGGCTTCTTCCTTCATGCGGTGTAAATCATCCAGATAACGGGAAAAGTCCTCTGCAGAAAAGTAAAAGCAGCGGGTATACTTGCCCCGCATGTGGGTTTTGCACAGCCGGGCAGCCTTTTGAACGGCGTCCTGCTTTTCTCCCCGGGCTTGCTTGCCGATGCGTATGGCCTTTAGCCTGGACGCTATCAGTTCCAGCAAGGTGGTTTTTCCGCTGCCGTTTTCGCCGGAGAGGATGGTGATAGGCTTTGTAAAACGGATGCTTTCTGTGTTTTGCAGCACAGGCAGCGCCAGGGGATACCCAGTGTTTTCGGGGGATGCGACATCCAGTTGCTCTAAATAGATCATGTGGGTGGCCTCATCAGACGCTGGGCATCGGCTATCTCCAGATCCCTGGCCCCTGCCTGGGACTCCAGGTGGTGCGTCAGCTCGTGCTTTAAAACCCTGTCAATTTCCTGCCGCATTTCATTTTCATCAAGGTGGGGGAACACCGCCATAAAAGAACCATAAAACAGCAGGATGCCCCGTCCCATCTGGTTGCTGGCACGGTATTCACCCAGGGTATAGCGGGGCGTCTGGGATGAGGATGCTGCATGGTAGCGCACTTCCTCACTGACACCTATGCCCAGGTTCAGCCCTGCAAAGACAGGGACGGGCAGTAGGGCGGATTGCTCTTCTAAAATCTGCGTAAATCGGTCGATGTTCATGGTACCCCCTTTGCTGCATTGTAGGGGGAAGGCGGCTTTGCTGTCAACCTTTGCAAAGCTATCTGGCTGTGGTATGATACAAAACGATTGTATTTGCAACGAAGGACGGGAATGCGGAATGATTAAAGTATTTGCCCACCGCGGCGCAGCGGGTTACGCGCCGGAGAATACGCTGGAGGCTTTTCAGCTGGCGGTTCAGTTAGGCGCAGACGGTGTAGAGCTGGATGTCCATTTAACGCGGGACGGCCATCTTCTGGTAGCCCATGATGAACGGGTAGACAGGGTGTCCGACGGCATTGGCCGCATCTGCGATATGACGCTGAAGGATATTAAAAAACTCAATTTCAACATTCCCCACCCTGAGTATGAAGGCGCCAAAGCCCCCACCCTAAAAGAAGTGTTCGAGCTGCTTGCCCCAACGGGGCTGCACATCAATGTGGAGCTGAAGAACAGCATCATCCCCTACAAGGGGCTGGAGGAAAAATGCCTTAACCTGGCGGCGGAAATGGGCATGGAAGATAGGGTTCTGTACTCCTCCTTCAACCATCACAGCATGGTGCTGCTGAAAAAGCTGAATGAGCAGGCCGTCTGCGGCTTGTTGTACGATGGCTGTTTTATCAACCCGTGGGATTATGCCCATGCCCTCCACATGGACGCCTTGCACCCCCACTATGCAGAGCTTAGCATGGTGCCCGATGAGTGCGACAAAGCCCATGCATTAGGTATCAAGGTCAACACCTGGACCTGCAATGACGAGCGTTCCATGCGCCTTGCCATGCAAAGCGGGGCGGATATTATGATTACAAACTATCCCGACCGCGCCAAAGTCGTGGTGGACATGGTTTGACGCTTAAAAAGCTCAATGGTATAATATAATGCAATTGTTATTCACGAAGGAGGATATCCATGGCTGGTCATTCCAAATGGGCCAATATCAAGCATAAGAAGGGCAAGGCAGATGCGGCGCGGGGCAAAATATTTACCAAAATCGGCCGCGAAATCGCCATTGCTGTCAAGGAGGGGGGCAGCGACCCCACCCAGAACAACAAGTTGAGAGACGTTATCGCCAAAGCCCGCTCCAACAACATGCCCAACGACAACATCGACCGCAGCATTAAGAAGGCGGCGGGGGAACTGGGCAATGTAACGTATGAAGAATTTATCTACGAAGGCTATGCCCCCGGCGGCATCGCCGTCATCGTCAGCGTAGTTACGGACAACCGCAACCGCACCGCGTCAGATGTGCGCCATATTTTCGATAAGAATGGCGGTTCCCTGGGGCAAAGCGGCTCGGTGGGCTACCTGTTCGATTATAAGGGCGTTATCATCATGGAGAATGACGGCAAGCTGGATGCTGATGAAGTGATGATGAATGCGCTGGACGCCGGCGCTGAGGATGTGGAAGAGACGGAAGAAGCCTTCGAAATCCTCACCGCCGCCAACGACTTTTCCGCTGTGCGCGAAGCGTTGGAAGGCAAAGGCTATACCTTCCTGTCCGCTGAGCGGGAGTATATCCCCCAGATGACCAACGCCGTTACCGATGAAGAAGTGCTGGTAAAAATCCAGAAAATGCTCGACATGCTGGACGAAAATGACGACGTGGTGGAAGTTTACCACAATGCCGAGCTTCCCGAAGAAGAGGAAGAAGACTGATTTTCCCTCAATTTCCTGATTTTTTATGAAACCCCCTTGACAATCCTGGCTGCATATGCTATTTTATCTCTCGCAGCCAATGCGGGAATGGCGGAATTGGCAGACGCGCTAGATTCAGGTTCTAGTGTTCGCAAGGACATGCAGGTTCAAGTCCTGTTTCCCGCACCAAAGCAAGAAGCGTTGAGAAATCAGCGCTTTTTCTTTTTTATGCTAAAGAGGTTCCGACTCTCATACATAATATAATAATCTCGAAAATAATACGGAGATATCAAGTTATTGATTAAAAATGTTTGCACGAAAGTCTGCATGATAATCGATAAACGAGAACGCGATTCGGGAGACG
>CAYFSQ010000025.1:19009-24838 GCA_964345895.1 uncultured Oscillospiraceae bacterium | reverse complement strand
TTCCTTGACAACCTAAGGGGATACAGATAAAATGCTTGACATAGAGGGAAAGGGGTTTTTTTAAGATGCCACAACCATTGACAATGGATAAATTAGTAGCGCTGTGCAAGGTGCGCGGCTTCATCTTCGCGGGCAGCGAAATCTACGGGGGCTTGGCAAACACCTGGGACTACGGCCCCCTGGGGGTTGAGTTTAAGAACAATGTAAAAAAGGCGTGGTGGAAGAAATTCGTTCAGGAGTCCCCCACCAATGTGGGGGTGGACGCCGCCATATTGATGAACCGCAATGTCTGGGTGGCCTCGGGCCATGTGGGCACCTTCAACGACCCGCTGATGGACTGCAGGGCATGCAAAGCCCGTTTCCGCGCCGATCAGCTGGCGGAGGACTGGGCGAAGAACCAGGGCGAAAGCATCCAGGCCGACGGCTGGAGCAACGAACAGCTTGAACAGTACATTCAGGAGAACGGCATCGTGTGCCCCACCTGCGGCAAGAAGGATTTTACCGGCATCCGCAAGTTTAACCTGATGTTCAAAACCCACCAGGGCGTGACCGAGGACAACAGCACCGAATTGTACCTGCGGCCCGAAACCGCCCAGGGCATTTTTACCAACTTTAAACATGTGGTGCGCGCCACCCGGCGCAAGATGCCCATGGGCATTGCCCAGATTGGCAAATCCTTCCGCAACGAGATTACCCCCGGCAACTTCATCTTCCGCACCCGGGAGTTTGAGCAGATGGAGCTGGAATTTTTCTGCAAGCCCGGCACCGACCTTGAGTGGTTCGACTACTGGCGCACCTTCTGCCGGGACTGGCTGCTGTCCCTTGGCATCAAGGAAGAGAACCTGCGGCTTAGGGACCATGACCCGGAGGAGCTGTCCCATTACTCCAAGGCGACGACGGACTTTGAGTTCCTCTTCCCCTTTGGCTGGGGCGAGCTGTGGGGCATTGCAGACCGTACCGATTTTGACCTGACCGCCCACCAGAACACCAGCGGCGAAAACATGGAATATATCGACCCCGTCACCAACGAGCGCTACATCCCCTATGTGGTCGAGCCCTCCCTGGGCGCAGACCGCATGGTGCTGGCCTTCCTGTGCAATGCCTACGAAGAAGAGCAGCTGGAAAACGACACCCGGGTGGTGCTGCGCCTGCACCCGGCGCTGGCCCCCTACAAGGCCTGCGTGCTGCCCCTGCAAAAGAACAAGCTGGGGGACAGGGCGACGGAACTGTACCAGCAATTATCCAAGCATTTCATGGTGGACTATGACGAGTCCGGCTCCATCGGCAAGCGCTACCGCCGCCAGGACGAGATTGGCACGCCGCTTTGCATCACGGTGGACTTTGATACATTGGAAGACAACACCGTCACCGTCCGCCAGCGGGACAGCATGGAGCAGCAGCGCGTATCCATCGACAACCTGAAGCAATACATTGAAGAAAAGATTGCATTCTGACGCTTCCCCGGGGACTGAAGAAAGGGGCGAATGAATTGTCAAACTACCCACCCCAAGTTGATAGACCAGAGCGCAAACGGCGCTCGGACAGACATAAGACACCGGAAGAACAAGTAAACCAAGGCACGGCGCGCCGGCCCAACTACCAGCCGGATTCCGGCCGGGTACCCCTGCCCATGAGCGACAGCTACCCGCCCCAGCGCAGTGCGCCCACCGTGTACGATTATGACCGCTACCCCCCCAACACCCGCTTTGACCAGCAGGTGGAGGAGGATGACGATTACGACTACGCACCCCGGCGCTGGCCCTTTGTTTTGCTGGGCCTTGTTCTGGTGCTGCTGGCATTGGTGGCGTCGCTGTACTTCCTTGTGCCCAAGGACGCCACCGGCCTTCTGGGCAGTGCCCGGGCCCCCGTTGCCGGGGTGATTGACAAGGTGCTGGGCATAGACAGCCAGGCGGTGCCCAAGCTGATTAAGTTTGAAACCGCTGAACCCTACGGCGTTACCGGGGTGCGCACCGTGTTTACCTTCACCACCGATATCGCGGTGGATGATGTGAGGCTGCAGGATGAAAATGGCAATGTCTTAAGCAGCGCCACCGCCGCCAAGGACGAGCAGCGCACGGTGTGGACAGCCACCATCGTCTTTGACGAGCCCTTTGAGGGCGCCGTGTTTGCCAACGTCCTTAAGGACGGCAAGTGGCTGTCGGAAAGCAAGTCCGTCATGCTGGGCATCACCGCGCCTACCCCGGTGCCCACGCCCATCCCCACCCAGCCGCCCATTACCCAGCCCCCTGTGACGGGGCAGCCTGCCGCTGTGGTGCTGCCGCAAAATACCCCACAGCCTGTTGTCACCGCCCAGGCCGCCCAACAGCAGCAGCCTACCAGTGCGCCCCAGGCCGTGTATACGGCGCCGCCCTTTATCCCCCCCGTTACCGTGGTAACGGCGCAGCCTCAGCCCCAGCCTACCCAGGTGGTGGAGGTTGCAGAGGTTGTTATCGACGAATTACCTGATGATATGGACGAAGTGGGCGAAACGCCTGATGACTTTGTGGAGACGGCAGAAAACATTCCCGGCGACGACATCATCGAGCAGCCGGCGGATGTGCAGCCCGTTGCCCAGGCCGTCCCGGCCCAGCCTGCTGCAACACCCATGCCGGTGCTAACGGCAGAAGCTACCGACAGCACCGCCCCTGGCAAGCTTAAATATACCGATACGACCTACCTGGCAGCCCGCAAGCAGAAAGACTTTACCCGCCAGGATCCCATCAATGTGCCGGGGCAGTACACCTCCTACGAGGGGGGCGTATTCACCTTCCGGGGGGATGGCTTCCGCCGCAACGCCGCCTTTGGCGATGTGGATGTGCGCTTGCAGGAATTATCCATCGCCTGGCAGACAGAGCTGGGCAGCCTGCGTACCGAGGATTCGGGCCGCGTCCATGGCGTAGGCTGGACAGGCCAGCCCGCCATTGTCAAATGGTCCAAAGAGCTGCGCCTGGCCATGAACATCAACGAAGAAAAGAAGGCCGTATCCCCCCTGAAGGAGGTTATCTTCGCAGGGCAGGACGGCAAGGTCTACTTCCTGGATCTGGATGACGGCGTCCCCTCCCGGGAACCCATCGACGTGGGCTTCCCCTTGAAGGGCAGCGTGGCGGTGGATCCCCAGGGCCAGCCGCTGATTGCCTTTGGCCAGGGCATCTCCAAGCTGCCGGGCAAAACGGGGGCCATCGGCCTGTACATCTATAACCTGCTGGACCAGAAGCAGCTGTACTTTATCAACGGCCGCCGCACCGACAAGCAAAGTCAGTACAGCACCAACGGCGCATTTGACGGCACCCCCCTGTTTGACCGCTCCAGCGATACCATGGTGGTGGCGGGGGAAAACGGCCTGCTGTACACTGCCAAGCTGAACACCAAGTTTGATTATGCCAATCAGGAGAGCATGTCCCTTGCCATCAGCCCCGAAATCCACTACTTAAAGAGCAAGGGCAACCAAAAGGACGCCTCTGTCAGCATGGAGGCCAGTGCCGCCATGTACATGGGCTATGCATTCCTGGCTGATAAACAAGGCTTTGTGCGCTGCGTGGACACCAACACCATGCAGACCGTCTGGGCTGTGGACACAGGGGATAATACCGATGCCACCCCAGCGCTGGACTTTAACCAGGACGGTTCCCTGTCCCTGTACACCGGCAACACGGTGTTCACCCGCTTAAAGGGCAAGAAAACCGCCACCATCCGCAGCTTAAACGCCATGACAGGCGAGGAAAACTGGCAGTATACCCTGGGCGTTGCCTTCGACCAGAGCGAGCGCTCCGGCGTGAAAGCCAGCCCCGTGGTGGGGGATAAGTCCATCTCCAGCCTGGTGATCTTCACCGTCAACAAGGTGGAGGAAGGCGGCGGCGTCATCGTAGCGCTGGACAAACAGACGGGCAATGAAGTATGGAAGACGCCGCTGACGGCAGGCGCCATCTCTTCTCCCGTGGCGGTATACAACGCCCAGGGCGATGCCTGGATCATCCAGGGCGACGAAAAGGGCCGCCTCACCATGATGAAGGGATTGACGGGCGAAGTGGTCAACACCCTGCAGCTGGAAGGCGATATCGAAGGCTCTCCCGCCGTGTACAACGACATGCTGGTTATCGGCACCAGCTCTGATAAACCGCTGATGTACGGCATCCGTATCGAGTAAGCAAAACACCCATAACGCAGGCCATCCGCCTGCGTTTTTTATAGGAGCAGCTATGTCCCGCTCCCTTTCCATAGAAACCCTGCGCCTATCCTGCGCAGGTCTAGGGCGGCTGCCTTAGGCGGTGCTATATTTTCTGACACTTAAGTGATGCGATGCGTGCAGCAGGCGCAAATAACTTTCAGGAGGCAATATGAACAAGCGTTATCTGGTGGCGCTGGATCAAGGCACCACGTCCTCCCGGGCGGTGGTGTTCACCCCGGAGGGGGATATCATGGCGGCTTCTTCCATGGAGTTTAAGCAGCACTACCCCCACCCCGGCTGGGTGGAGCATAACCCCGACGACATCCTGTTTTCCCAGGTGGAGTCCCTGCGCGCTGCGGTGCGCAAGGCGGGCATTTCTTCTAAGGAGATTGCCGCCGTGGGCATCACCAACCAGCGGGAAACCACCATTTTGTGGGACAGGGAAACGGGCCGCCCGGTGCACAATGCCATTGTCTGGCAGTGCCGCCGCACGGCGGACTATGTGGAAAAACTAAAGCAAGCAGGCCACGACAAAGCCATCCGGGAAAAAACCGGCCTGGTGCCCGACGCCTATTTTTCCGGCACCAAGCTGCAGTGGCTGCTGGATAACCTGCAGTTGCGGGAGAGGGCGCAAAGAGGGGAGCTGTGCTTTGGCACGGTGGACAGCTACCTGGCCTGGCACCTGGTAAAGGGTCACCCCCATGTGACGGATGCCACCAATGCCAGCCGCACCATGCTGTTTAACCTGCATACCCAATCCTGGGACGATGAGCTGCTTCAGATGATGGACATCCCCAGGGAGGTGCTGCCCAATGTGGTGGATACCAGCCGCATCATCGGCATGCTGGATGAGGATGTCTTAGGTGCCCCCATCCCCGTGGGCGCCCTGGTGGGGGATCAGCACGCGGCGCTCTTTGGCCAGGCCTGCATCCACCCGGGGGATACCAAGAACACCTATGGTACCGGCTGCTTCATGCTGATGAACATTGGCAGCGAGTTCCGTCTGTCCCAGTCAGGGCTGCTGACCACCATGGCCTGGCGGCTGGACGGCAAGCCCACCTACGCCTTTGAAGGCAGCGTGTTTATGGCGGGGGCTACCATCCAATGGCTGCGGGATGAGTTAAGGCTGATTGACACGGCCGCCGACAGCGAGGCAGCAGCCCTTAGCGTGCCTGACACCGGCGGCGCCTACCTGGTGCCTGCCTTTACGGGCCTGGGCGCCCCCCACTGGAGCATGTACGCCAGGGGCACCCTGGTGGGCATGACAAGGGGCACCTCCCGGGCCCAGATTGTGCGGGCGGCGCTGGAGTCCATCGCCTACCAGAGCCATGATCTGCTCTCCGCCATGGCGAAGGACGCAGGGCAAACGCCCCCCAGCCTGAAGGTGGACGGCGGCGCCAGCGCTAACCGCTTCCTGATGCAGTTCCAGACGGATATCCTCAATGTGCCCATCCTGCGCCCCGATGTGCTGGAAACCACCGCCCTGGGCGCCGCAGCGCTGGCCGGCCTGGCGGCAGGGGTGTACGAAAGCCCGGTAGATGTTGCCCAAATCTGGCATCTGGAGCAGCAGTTCACCCCTGTCATGGAGGGCAAAGACCGGGACAACGCCCTGGCTGGCTGGCAGAAAGCCGTTCGTGCCGCGCTGTACTGGGCGGGGGATGAAG